>NZ_JBEYUZ010000077.1:0-1066 GCF_040643755.1 Streptomyces sp. NPDC047079 | reverse complement strand
TCCCGGCCCTGCTGCTGCGCCTGGTAGGAGCTGTCGACCTCCCAGCCCTTGGCGCCGCAGGTGGTGCACACGTACTGGTACTTGCGGCCACCCCGGGCGGAGCGAACGGTGGTGTGGTGCCTCATGGACATGGGTCAGTTGCCTTTCCGGAAGTCGGCCCACAGGCCGCGCAGGACGAGGACGCAGATCGTCAGGGAGACGACGGCGAGGGCGAGGACGGCGGCGAGGATCGCGAACCCGAACACGAGGAACGCGATCGCGACGACGACCACGACCAGGGCGAGGACGCCGACGCATCCGCCCGCGATGTACGCGCCCCACGGGTGGGCCTTGATCGGCTGGAGCGGAACCGTTGCCTGCTGAGCAACGATCGCCGGGCCGTACTGGACGGGCGGGGCGTACATCGGGCGCCCGGCCATGTCGTAGCCGATCTGCTGCTGTACGGGCTCATTCACCGCGCCCACCTCCGCAGCCGGGGCAGGTGCGGGCGGGCGGCGATGCCGAGCCCGAAGGCGACGACGACGGGCTTGGAGACGATCGCCGCGGCGACGGTGACGACGACGGCGAGCAGCGACGGGAAGACGATCAGGAGCCCGAGCAGGGCGCCGAGGATCAGCCAGCGCATCACGCGTATCCGCCTTCCATGGGCTTGGCCGGGGCCTGCGAGTCGGACCTCTTCGCGGCCCTCGACAGGGCGGTTCGGACGTAGGGCTCGGTGACGACCAGGCGCCGGTTCCGAGCGACGTGCTCGACGATCTCCTTGGCCTTGGCGTCCGGCCCGAGGGCGGATGCGGCCTCGATGACGGCGGCTTCCAGAGTGACCGGTTCGAGGGTGCTGACCTGCTGATGCGCGGGTGCATCATCTCGCTGCACCTCGTACTCGGGAGGCTGGTGGCCGAGCACCAGGGCGACCGCGACGGCGTCGACGGGCAGGCCGTAGGTGCCGAGCAGGGAGGCGAGCTCGGCGGGAAGCGCATCAGGTCGCGCATCGTGTGCGAGACGGATCGCGTCGGCCGGGTCGACGGTGGTGAAGTGCTCGCGCAGCGCCTCGGTCGCGGTGATCGGG
>NZ_JBEYUZ010000076.1:0-1072 GCF_040643755.1 Streptomyces sp. NPDC047079 | reverse complement strand
TCCCGGCCCTGCTGCTGCGCCTGGTAGGAGCTGTCGACCTCCCAGCCCTTGGCGCCGCAGGTGGTGCACACGTACTGGTACTTGCGGCCACCCCGAGCGGGGCGAACGGTGGTGTGGTGCCTCATGGACATCGGTCAGTTCCCTTTCCGGAAGTCGGCCCACAGGCCGCGCAGGACGAGAACGCAGATCGTCAGGGAGACGACGGCGAGGGCGAGGACGGCGGCGAGGATCGCGAACCCGAACACGAGGAACGCGATGGCGACGACGACCACGACCAGGGCGAGGACGCCGACGCAACCGCCCGCGATGTATGCGCCCCACGGGTGGGCCTTGATCGGCTGCAGCGGCTGCATGGTGCTCTGCACCACGGAGGGCTGCGCGTACTGGACGGGCGGGGCGGCGAACATCGGGTTGCCCGCCATGTCGTAGCCGATCTGCTGCCGCTGTGCGGGCTCGTTCATCGCGCCCACCTCCGCAGCCGGGGCAGGTGCGGGCGGGCGGCGATGCCGAGCCCGAAGGCGACGACGACGGGCTTGGAGACGATCGCCGCGGCGACGGTGACGACGACGGCGAGCAGCGACGGGAAGACGATCAGGAGCCCGAGCAGGGCGCCGAGGATGATCCAGCGCATCACGCGTATCCGCCTTCCATGGGCTTGGCCGGGGCCTGCGGGTCGGACCTCTTCGCGGCCCGCGAGAGGGCGGTGCGGACGTAGGGCTCGGTGACGACCAGGCGCCGGTTGCGGGCGACGTGCTCGGCGATCTCGCGGGCGGATGCGTCCGGGCCGAGGATGGATGCGGCCTCGACGACGGCGGCCTCGACCGTGACGGGCTCCAGCGCGTTGACCTGCGGCGCATCAGCCGCATCAGGTCGATGCACCTCGTACTCCGGAGGCCGCTGGCCGAGGACCAGAGCGACGGCGACAGCGTCCACGGCGACCCCGTAGGAGACGAGCAGGGAGGCGAGCTCGGCCGGGGGCGCATCAGGTCGCGCATCGTGTGCGAGACGGATCGCGTCGGCCGGGTCGACGGTGGTGAAGTGCTCGCGCAGCGCCTCGGTCGCGGTGATCGGG
>NZ_JBEYUZ010000075.1:0-1121 GCF_040643755.1 Streptomyces sp. NPDC047079 | reverse complement strand
CAACGCCGTTCAGTTAAGGCGGGGCTGTGGGTGTCAAGGGCTGTTCGTAAGCATGGCGATGCTGATGGTGGCTCTGTAGGTGGTGCGGTCGATGGCGGGTCCGCGTGCGTTGTATTTGGAGATCGCGCGTTTGACGATGCGGTCCTTGGTGCGGACCCGCCGGGCCGGTAGAAGGTGGGCCAGGATGTGACGGCCGATGGTGCCGGCGAGGTCGATGTTGGTGCCGGGGATGACGCCGGCGGCCAGGACGAGCTGGTCTCGGGCGGCGGTGAGGGCGGTGGTGAAGCCGGCGCGGTCCGGGTCGGTGCCCGGAACGCTGTCGGTGGCGTCGGTCATTGCGGTGCGTAATGCCTGGTAGGCGGTCAGCAGGGCCCAGACCTCCTGCTCGATGCCGTCCGGGGTGCGGGCCCGCAGGACGCGCCCGCCCAGGATCGTGGACTTCAGCTCCGCATAGGCCGTCTCGATCTCCCAGCGCTCGTGGTAGAGCCGGACGAGTTCGCCGGCCGGGTGGGTGGCAGGGTCGGTGAGGGTGGTCAGCAGCCGGTAGTGGCCGGTGCGTGTGCCCTCAGCGGTGCGAATGGTGATCTCGGCGTTGATGACGCGCATGGTCAGCGTTCCGATGCGGGTCAGTGCCGAGCCGTCGCGGCAGCGGGCCACCGTCGGCAGGTTCCGGTTGGCCTTGCAGCGCACGAGCAGATCGGCGCCGGTGGCGGCCATCTGGTGCAGCAGTGCGGCGGCGGCGAAGTTCCGGTCGCCCAGCAGCAGCATCCCGGCCCGAAGGTCCACTGCCAGCCGGCGGGCATACTCCAGCTCCCCGGTTGCGGCCGGACCGAACACGGCCCCGATCACCGACCGGGTCCCGCAGGCCACCAGCGCTGCCAGACGCAGCTGCGGATAGCCCGAGATGCCGTTGCCGAGCCGCTGGCGGGCGAACACCGTGAGGTTGGCCGGACAGTCCGGAACCGACAGCAGGGTGCCGTCGACCGCGACGGTCCTCAAACCCCGCCACCGACCAGCGGCAGCCGTCGTGGCCGCAGGTCCGCTCACCAGGTCAAACAGTGCCTTCATCGGTGCCGGGCCCAGCCGCTGCCGCGCTTGGCGAAGAGCGCTGCCGCTGGGCC
>NZ_JBEYUZ010000074.1:0-1137 GCF_040643755.1 Streptomyces sp. NPDC047079 | reverse complement strand
CTAGTGTCCTGAGTCCTTGTTTCGCTATAGAAGTAGGCTGGGCTCATGGCGCGTATGGGTCGGCCGACGGTCGAGGTGATTCTGACGGATCAGGAGCGAGAGACGCTGCTGCGATGGTCGCGGCGGGCAACGTCCTCGCAGGCTCTGGCGTTGCGGTGCCGGATCGTGCTCGCGTGCGCTGATGGCGGTTCGAACACCGCGGTGGGGACGGAGCTTGGGGTCCACCCGGTCACGGTGGCCAAGTGGCGTAAGCGGTTCGCGGCCGACCGGCTTCAGGGCCTGTCCGACGAGCCGCGGCCCGGCCCGCCGCGCACCGTGAGCGACGAAAAGGTTGAGGAGGTGGTCGTGCGGACCCTGGAGACCACTCCAAGGAACGCCACGCACTGGTCGACCCGGGAAATGGCCGCGGCCAGCGGGTTGAGTCAGTCCACCGTCTCGCGGATCTGGCGGACCTTCGGCCTCAAACCGCATCTGGTGGACACCTTCAAGCTGTCCAAGGACCCGCAGTTCATCGAGAAGGTCCGTGACGTTGTCGGCCTGTACCTGGACCCGCCCGAGCGGGCCATCGTCCTCTGCGTGGACGAGAAGTCGCAGATCCAGGCGCTGGACCGGTCGGCACCGGTGCTGCCGATGATGCCGGGCATGCCCGAGCGCCGCACCCACGACTACCTGCGCGGCGGAGTGACGACGCTGTTCGCCGCCCTGAACGCGGCCACCGGCGAGGTCATCAGTTCGCTCCACCGGCGGCACCGCGCAGTGGAGTTCAAGAAGTTCCTGACCAAGCTGGACAAGGAGGTCCCTGACCATCTCGAAGTCCACCTGATCTGCGACAACTACGCCACCCACAAGGCGCCCGCGATCCAGAAGTGGCTGCTGGCTCATCCCCGGTTCCACATGCACTTCACCCCGACCAGCTCGTCCTGGCTCAACCAAGTAGAGCGCTGGTTCGGCCTGCTGACGGACAAGCAGATACGACGCGGCGTCCACAGAAACGTCCAGGCCCTGGAGAAGGACATCCGGGCCTGGATCGCCGACTGGAACGACAACCCAAGACCCTTCACCTGGACGAAGACCGCTGACGAGATCTTCGAACGCCTCACCGGATATCTGAACCGAATCAAAGACTCAGGACACTAG
>NZ_JBEYUZ010000073.1:0-1329 GCF_040643755.1 Streptomyces sp. NPDC047079 | reverse complement strand
AGGTCCTGGATGGCGTCGAGGGTCTGGTAGAGGGTGAGTCCGGTGTATCGGCTTTTGGGGCCAGACGCTGTTCGGTGAGGAATGCGTGGGCGGCGGTGACCAGGGTGACGTGGTGATGCCATCCTGCCCAGGAGCGGCCCTCGAAGTGGTCCAGGCCCAGGCCGTGCTTGAGTTCCCGGTAGTCGTGCTCGATGCGCCAGCGGATCTTCGCCAGGCGGACCAGCTCGGCGATCGGGGTGCCGGCGGGCAGATCAGCGAGCCAGTAGCCGGTGGGTGCTTCGGCGCCGTCTGGCCATTCGACCAGCAGCGTCGCTTCGGGCAGGACACCGTCCCAGTGACCGTGTTCGGCGGTGGAGGCGGACTGGGCCAGACGGCGGGCCCTGACCCCGGCCGGCCGCGCCCGCAGTGCCAGAAAGCGCGAGCGCATCGGCCCGCGGGAGCCTTCACGCCAGGTGACCTTGGTGAACGACTGTAGTCCTTGGCTCATCGCCAGCGCGGACACTGAGGACGGCTTGTCCCGGTAGCGGGGCTGCGGCTTGCGGCCGTTTCCAGACCACGCCGGGGCGGTGGGCTGCGCGTCGTGTGGGTGGACGGTCACGTCCGAACGGACCGCCACGACATATCCGATGCCCCGCTCCCTCAGACCGTCGCGGAAGTCAGCATTCTGACCGTAGCCGGCATCGGCCACCACCATCGGCGGCACCAGCCCCCACCCGGCCAGCTCGTCGAAGGTGTCCAGGGCCAGGCGCCACTTCTCGCGGTGCCCGATCCCGTCCGGGATCCCCGTCTTGCGCCGACGGGCCGGATCGTCCGCCCACTCCTGAGGCACGAACAGGCGCCACTGCAGCGGACACGACGCGGTATCGGAGACCGCGTGCACGCTCACCGCGACCTGGCAGTTGGCCTGCTTGCCCAGCGCTCCGCAGTACTGCGGAGCGACCGCCACCGACATCCGGCCGTCCTTGGGGAACGACACGTCATCGACCGCCCAGGCGTCCGGGCCGACCTGCGGCACCATCCGCTGCGCGATCCGCCGCCGCACCGGCACCGGATCCCACGTCGACTGGTTCACGAACTGCTGAAGGTTCTGCTCGTTGCCGTCCGGCAGCCGCTCCGCCATGGCCTGGATGGACTTACGCCGTCCGTCCAGCATCAGCCCCCGCACATAGCAGTCACTCTTGGCCCGCTGATCCTTCCGCGGCACCGACGCGAACACATCAGCGACAAACAACGCTAACTTCGCCCGAGCACGGTTCACTTCATGTGCGTCCATACCTTCAACATGCCCCCAAACAGGACCGAGAGGCAGACGTAACGGAGTCCTACTAG
>NZ_JBEYUZ010000072.1:0-1330 GCF_040643755.1 Streptomyces sp. NPDC047079 | reverse complement strand
TGAACCGCCCCGGGTTCGGTAGAGATCTCAGATTGTGGTTGTGACCTGGGGTTTCGTGAGTTCCGTGTAGTAGTTGGCTTCGTACTCGACGGGCGGGATATGGCCTATCTCACCGTGGAGTCGGCGGTGGTTGTACCAGTCGACCCATTCGGCGGTGGCCAGCTCGACCTGGGAAAGCGTCTTCCAGGGCCGCTGGGGTTTGATCAACTCGGTTTTGTACAGTCCGATCGCCGATTCCATCAGGGCGTTGTCGTAGGCGTCGCCGACCGAGCCGATGGACGCGGCTATGCCGGCGGCGTCCAGATGCTCGGCGAGCCTGAACGACGTGTACTGCGACCCGGCATCCGAGTGATGGATCAACTCGCCTGGTCGGATGGGTTGTTGCTCGCGGTCGCGTTGCCAGATCGCCATCTCCAGGGCGTCCAGGACGAAGACGGTCTCCTTGACGGTGGCCGCCGACCAGCCGACGATCCGGCGGGAGAAGGTGTCGACGACGAATGCGACGTAGACGGTCGCCGACCAGGTCTTCACGTGGGTGAAGTCCGCCACCCAGCAGCGGTTGGGGGCGGCGGCGACGAAGTCGCGGTCGAGACGGTCGGGAGCTCGCTCGACCTGCCCGCCGGGAAGCGTGGTGATCACACGCTTGCCGCGAACCGCCCCCTGGATGCCCATCTCACGCATCAGGCGTTCGACGGTGCACCGGGCCACGAGGTGTCCCTGCCGGTTCAGCTCACGCCAGACCTTTCTCGCCCCGTAGACACGGTAGTTGGCGGTGTGGACCTGGCTGATCAGTTCCTTGAGCTGAGCGTCCCGCACCGATCGTGCGGACGGGGCGGCCAGTCGCTTCTTGTGGGCGTAGTAGGTGGAAGGGGCGATCTTGCAGTCGTACTCGGTGAGCGTCCTGCAGATCGGCTCGACACCGCCGAAGCGGTCCCGGTGCTCGTCGATGAACGCTACGAGCGCGTGTGTGGCCGGTCGAGCTCGGCCGCGAAGAAACTTGCCGCGGCCTTGAGGATCTCGTTGGCCCGCTTGAGTTCGGCGTTCTCCTTCTTCAGCGCCTTGAGCTGGGCAGACTCCTCCGTCGTCGTTCCCGGCCGCGTCCCCGCGTCGATCTCGTGCTGCTTCACCCAGTTCCGCAGCGTCTCGCGGGAGCCGATGCCGAGCTTCTCCGTCACCGCTTGCAAGGCGGCCGTCTCGTTCGGGTAGTCGTCGCGCACCTCGGCGACCATGCGCACTGCACGGCGGCGGAGCTCAAGCGGGTAACGGGAAGGTCGTGCCATGACTCGATCCTTTCATGAAATCGAGTCTCTATTCGAACCGGGGCGGTTCA
>NZ_JBEYUZ010000071.1:0-1498 GCF_040643755.1 Streptomyces sp. NPDC047079 | reverse complement strand
CGAGAACCAGGCGCGCCGCCGCAAGCAGGCCAGCAAGTAGATCCGCCCCGGGGACGGCGTCCACCGCCAAGCAGACCGCCGTCCCCGGGCCTCCCAACCCCAGCAAGAGGCAGGAAGCCACCAGCATGACGAACAACGTCGTCCAGCTCCACAAGGACGCGCCCCCGCCCGTCGAGGACGCGTCTCCCACTGGAGACACCGACACCCTGACCGAGACCATCATCGACGTCGTCGCCAACGCCGAGCCCCGGCCCGTCGACCCGCCCAACCCGGGCGCCGAGCCCGGCAGCTGGCTCGCTGAGAGGCAGGCGTACCTGTCCGAGGCGCCGCCCGTCGTGCCCACGTTCCTGCGCAACGCGGCCGAGTTCGTCGACGCCGCACGCTGGACCGTCTCCTACTACGCGCACGTCACCGCCTTCCACACCCTGCGGGCGCCCGTCTACCTCGCCCGCCTGTTGCTGCGCTCCCCGCGCGGCGCCGGCCGCCTCATCGTCCGCTGGGGCAAGTGGGTCGCCGACACCGAAGCCCGGCCCGTCGAGGCCAAGGCCGCCGCGTCCGCGGACATCGAGGCCTGGCTCGCCCTGTCCCGCGAGCACTCCCGCCGCGTGCGGCCGCGCCGCATCGCCTCCCTGGCTGTCGCCACCGCCACCGGCATCACCACTCTCGTGGCCGGCTTCCTCGTGCCCGGCTGGACCCTCGGCGCCTACCTCGGCGCCGCCGCCCTCGTCGGCCTCGCCGGGAAGAAGGGCGACAAGCCGTTGATCACCCGCTACGTGGCCACCAACGTGCTGCGACGCCTCGACTCCACCGAGGTGTTCGACGCGCTCGCCGCGATCGGCATCGAGGGGCGCAAGGGCCGCCGCGGCGTCGAGTTCGCCTCCGAGGTCATGCGCGACGGCCCTGGCTGGCGCGCCGAGGTCGACCTGCCGCCCGGCGTCGAGGCGACCGCCGTCCTCGAGAAGCGGGCCGCCCTCGCCGCAGCCATGCGCCGCCCCATCAGCACGGTGTGGCCTGAGGCCGACCGCAGCGCACACCCGGGCCGCCTCGTGCTGTGGGTCGCCCAGCGCGACCCTGCGAAGGCCGGCCGCAAGCTGTGGCCGCTCATGAGGGAAGGCCAGGCCGACGTCTACCAGCCGCTGCCCTACGGGTTCGACCCGCGCGGCAACCTCGTCGAGATCACCCTCATGTACTCCAACCTGCTGGTCGGCGGCATCCCCGGATCCGGCAAGACGTCCTGCGCCCTCGCCATCGTCCTCGGCGTCGCCCTCGACCCCACCGCCGAACTGTGGATCTACGAACTCAAGGGGTCCGGCGACCTCGACTCCGTCAAGCCGATCTGCCACCGGTACGTCAGTGGTGACGAGGACGAGGACCTGGAGGCCGCTCTCGCCGGCATGCGGTCGGGGATCGCCGAGTACCAGCGCCGCGCCGCGTTCATCCGGTCCCTGCCCGCCTCCGAGGTGCCCGAGGGCCGCAAGGTCACCCGCGCCCTGCAGGA
>NZ_JBEYUZ010000070.1:0-1525 GCF_040643755.1 Streptomyces sp. NPDC047079 | reverse complement strand
CCGGAAGATTTCAAGTCCAGTGAGACGGTCGTGACGCTATGAGATTTGTGGTGCGGGTTCCCTGCGCTTGGCCGGGTTGTTGATCCATGCCTGCTGGGGTATCCGGGGTGGTCGGGGGCGGCGGCCGAAGCGTTCGGGGTGGCGGGCGTATGCCTCGGCGAGGGTGACGGCCCGCTGGTCGCGGACCTCCTCGGCGGTCCCGAAGTGCACGCTGGCCGGCGTGTGCCAGCCGATGCCCGAATGCCGGTGCTCGTGGTTGTAGTACGCGATGAACGCGTCGAACCACTCGCGGGCATGGGCCAGCGAGTCGAACCGTTCGGGGTAGTCGGACATGTACTTCGTGGTCTTGAAGTGGGCCTCGCTGTAGGGGTTGTCGTTGGAGGTCTTCGGTCGTGAGTGCGACCGGGTGACGCCGAGGTCGATCAGCAGCTGCGAGACCTTCTTCGAGGTCATCGACGTGCCACGGTCCGCGTGCACGGTCTCGGGCACGATGCCGTTGCGGGCGATGGCCTCGCGGATCAATTCCTCGGCTCGCACCGCTGATTCGGCCCGCTCGACGGTATGGCCGACGATGTAGCGGCTGAAGATGTCGATGATGACGTAGGCGTGATACCAGACGCCCTTGATGGGTCCGGCTGCCTTGGTGATGTCCCAGGTGAACACCTGCGACGGTGCGGTGGCGACCAGCTCGGGCACCGTCTTGGCCGGGTGGGTGGCCTGGCGGCGGCGGTCCCCGGACTGCCCCTTCTCGCGCAGGATCCGGTACATCGTGGAGATGGAGCAGTGGTAGCGCCCGGCATCCAGCTCGCGGGCCCAGATCTGCGCGGGCGGCAGCTCGGCGTACTCGTCGCTGTTCATCAGTTCCAGGACCGCAGCCCGCTCCTCGGCCGTCAGGGCCGAAGGCTGAACCTGCCGCTGGCGGGGCCTGTGCGGCGGCGCCGGACGCAGCCGGCGGTAGTGGGTGGCTCTGGAGCGGCCGGTCAGCCGGCAGGCGGCCGTGATACCGAGTTCCCCCTCGACGCCGGTGAACGCATCGTCGACCACCGGGTCGGCGGCGGCCCTCAGTCCGCGCCCTCGGAGATCATTTCCAAGAGCGCGGAAGCTTTTCCCATTACCTCCAACGCGGCCTTGTTCCGGGCCAGTTCCTTCTCCAGCCGTTCCACCTGGCGGCGCAGTTTCTCGTTCTCCGCCTCGGCAGCCGACTTCTTCGGCCTCGCCGGGCTGGTCCGCTTGTCGACCAGCTGCTCCAGCGCCCCGGCATCCCGCGCGGCCCGCCATTCCTTGACGTGCGAGTGGTACAGCCGCTCGCGGCGCAGGACCGCGCCCTTCTCGTTCTTGGGCGCGGCGTCGTACTCGGCCACGATCCGCAGCTTGTACTCGGGACTGAAAGTGCGGCGCTTCGGCCGGGGAGCCGGATCGGACCCGGCGGGCTTGGTGCTGGTCATGAGGGGGTGGTTCTCCTGTCGTGCCCTCTCAGGCTAACCCGACGAAGCGGGACGTCTCACCCAAGGCTGACAGAGAGGGC
>NZ_JBEYUZ010000069.1:0-1546 GCF_040643755.1 Streptomyces sp. NPDC047079 | reverse complement strand
GGGGGGTGCCTCTATGTCTTCCGTCAAGGCATCCCTGTCGGGTTTGGGGTGGTTCGGGGTTGCTGAGGTTATGCGGCGAGCTCGACGTCTTTCGGTGTCCGGGGTTCGTAGAAGGTGCCGTCGCGGAGCATGGCGAACAGGACGCTGATGCGGTGGCGGGCGAGGCGGAGGAGGGCTTGGGTGTGGGTCTTGCCGCGGGCGCGTTGCTTGTCGTAGTAGGCGCGGGAGACGGGGTCGTGCAGGGCTGCGAAGGCGGACAGGAACATCGCGCGTTTGAGCTGCCGGTTTCCGCCTCGTGGTGCGTGTTCGCCGTGGATCGAGGTTCCCGAGGATTTCGTTGTTGGGGCGAGGCCGGCGTAGGAGGCCAGGTGGGCGGCGGTGGGGAAGCTGGTGCCGTCGCCGACGGTGACCAGCAGAACTGCGGCGGTCCTGACCGCGACCCCCGGCATCGAGGTCAGGACCTTGGAAAGAGGGTGATCCTCCAGCAGGGCTTTGATCTGGGCTTCCAGGGCCCGGCGCTGTTCGTGGACGGCGGCGAGCGAGCGGGCCAGGGACGGGATCACGGTGTCGAGGGTGCCGGTGCCCGGGACGACGACGGTCTGCTCGTCGAGTGCGTCGAAGATCTCGTCGATCAGCCGGGCGGCCATGCGTGGGGCCTTGGGTCTGATCACCTCGACGAGTCTGCGGCGGCCGGCTTTCCGCAGCGCGGCCGGGGAGCCGTAGCGTTCCAGCAGCCAGGTCACGGCCGGGTGGTCCAGGCGAGGCCCGAGGACGCGCTCCAGCGAGGGGTGGAACTGAGTTAGCAGGCCGCGTATCCGGTTGGAGGTGCGGGTGGCCTCGGCCGCGAGGTCCTGGTCGAAGCCGACCAGCACGGTCAGCTCGGCGGTGATCTCGTCGGTGAGTTCCAGCGAGCGCAGGGTGTGCGGCATGGTGCGGGCGGCGTCCGCGATCACCGCGGCGTCCTTCGCGTCGGTCTTCGCCTCGCCCGGATACAGGTCGGCGATCCGCCGCATCGCCAGGCCGGGCAGATAGGCGACCTTGCAGCCCGCGTCCCGGGCCACGGTCAGCGGGAGGGCGCCGATCGAGGCGGGCTGGTCCACGATCACCAGGACGGTGCCGAACTTCGTGGCCAGCTTGTCGAAGACGGCCCGCAGCTTCGGCTCGCTGTTGGGCAGCTGCTTGTCGAGGACCTTCTTCCCCGCCGGGGTGAGCCCATGGCCGTGATGAGCGGTCTTGCCGACGTCCAGGCCCACGAACACGCCCACGTCTTCGGTGTCGAACATCGCGCCCTTCCAGGAGAGTTGAACGGGCCGGCCTCGGCAGTGGTGTCGTACGCGCGCATCCACGTTATGCAGACCTGCCGCCCGCGAGCTGTCCGGCATTGCGCCGGACCGGGCGGTGGCCGGACCTCTCATCAGCGTCTCCGACGGCACCTCCCGGGCCCGGTGACACCACCCCCCAGGTCATCCGTTCGACAGGGGGCAACAGTCATGCCGGGCCCGGAGGCCAGCGGCCCTCTTGCAGGACCGCGAAGAAGATAACGGGG
>NZ_JBEYUZ010000068.1:0-1771 GCF_040643755.1 Streptomyces sp. NPDC047079 | reverse complement strand
TAGGCGCTGGTCCCGAGGACGTTGTTGTTCGCCCGCCAGTCCATGACGGCCAGGCACAGGCGCGTGCCGACCGACGAGGAGACGGACGTGGGCAGGGACGGGGCGTCGGGGTTCTGGGTGAGCAGGATCAGGATGATGCCGTAGGCGCGGGCCTTCTTGATCAGGCGGGTGGCCAGGGCGGCGGCCTCGTCCTTGTAGTCGGGGTGGGTGAACAATTCCTGCACCTCGTCGATGACGATGACGCGCGGGCCGAGCTGCTGCTCCGGGTACTTCTCCTGCAGGGCGCGGGTGACCTTGCGGCCCTCGGGCACCTCGGAGGCGGGCAGGGACCGGATGAACGCGGCGCGGCGCTGGTACTCGGCGATCCCGGAGCGCATGCCGGCGAGGGCGGCCTCGAGGTCCTCGTCTTCGTCGCCGGACACGTACCTGTGGCAGATCGGCTTGACGGAGTCGAGGTCGCCGGACCCCTTGAGTTCGTAGATCCACAGTTCGGCGGTGGGGTCGAGGGCGACGCCCAGGACGATGGCGAGGGCGCAGGACGTCTTGCCGGATCCGGGGATGCCTCCGACCAGCAGGTTGGAGTACATGAGGGTGATCTCGACGAGGTTGCCGCGCGGGTCGAACCCGTAGGGCAGCGGCTGGTAGACGTCGGCCTGGCCTTCCCTCATGAGCGGCCACAGCTTCCGGCCGGCCTTCGCCGGGTCGCGCTGGGCGACCCACAGCACGAGGCGGCCGGGGTGGGCGGTGCGGTCGGCTTCGGGCCACACGGTGCTGATGGGGCGGCGCATCGCGGCGGCGAGGGCGGCCCGCTTCTCCAGGACGGCGGTCGCCTCGACGCCGGGCGGGAGGTCGACTTCGGCGCGCCAGCCGGGCCCGTCGCGCATGACCTCGGAGGCGAACTCGACGCCGCGGCGGCCCTTCTTGCCCTCGATGCCGATGGCGGCGAGCGCGTCGAACACCTCGGTGGAGTCCAGGCGGCGCAGCACGTTGGTGGCCACGTAGCGGGTGATCAACGGCTTGTCGCCCTTCTTGCCGTTCAGGCCGGCGAGGGCGGCGGCCGCGACGGTGGCGGCGAGGATCCAGCCGGGCACGAGGAAGCCGGCCACGAGGGTGGTGATGCCGGTGGCGGTGGCGACAGCCAGGGAGGCGATGCGGCGCGGGCGGACGCGGCGGGAGTGCTCGCGGGACAGGGCGAGCCAGGCCTCGATGTCCGCGGACGCGGCGGCCTTGGCCTCGACGGGCCGGGCTTCGGTGTCGGCGACCCACTTGCCCCAGCGGACGACCAGACGGCCGGCGCCGCGCGGTGCGCGCAGCAGCAGGCGGGCGAGGTAGACGGGCGCCCGCACCGTGTGGAAGGCGGCGACGTGCGCGTAGTAGGACGCGGTCCAGCGGGCGGCGTCGACGAACTCGGCGGCGTTGCGCAGGAACGTGGGGATGACGGGCGGCGCCTCGGACAGGTACGCCTGCCTCTCAGCGAGCCAGCTGCCGGGCTCGGCGCCCGGGTTGGGCGGGTCGACGGGACGCGGCTCGGCGTCCTGGATGACGTCGATGATGGTCTCGGTCAGGGTGTCGGTGTCTCCAGTGGGAGACGCGTCCTCGACGGGCGGGGGCGCGTCCTTGTGGAGCTGGACCACGTTGTTCGTCATGCTGGTGGCTTCCTGCCTCTTGCTGGGGTCGGGAGGCCCGGGGACGGCGGTCTGCTTGGCGGTGGACGCCGTCCCCGGGGCGGATCTACTTGCTGGCCTGCTTGCGGCGGCGCGCCTGGTTCTCG
>NZ_JBEYUZ010000067.1:0-1875 GCF_040643755.1 Streptomyces sp. NPDC047079 | reverse complement strand
CGCGCCGCCGAGGTCGTGCACCTGTGGCGGGTCGATGTGCAGCGTGAGCGCTGGCCGCACCACGGGGCGCCCCCGCCCGCCGACCTTGCCCCGGACTGCCGGTGGCTCGGCATGGAGCTGGAGTGGATCGTCACCCACTACCCGGCGGCCGGGGATCTGGCGGGCGAGATGAAGGAGCTGGAGCGGCAGGCCCGGTCGATCGTCGGCGATCCCGCTCCGCGGCCGCAGAGGCTCGGCACGTGCGTCGCGGTCGACGCGGAGGGCGTCGTCTGCGGTGCTGTGATCTCCCGCCTGCCGGGGCAGACCCGGCTGTGCTGCCAGTGGTGCGGCTACGTCTACAACTCCGACCGGGACTGGCTCCTGCTCCAGCACTTCCAGCCCAACGAGGCGGCGTGATCAGCATGGCGATTATCCAACACCCTGTTGCGTATAACCCCCTGTGCGATACCATCGACTCGATGGAAGCGATCCCCTGGAGGGACCGTCTCCGTCAGGAGGACGAGCTGCTGGAACAGCTCGCCAGCCAGACGGAGGCAGCCCTCAAACGACGCGCGCAGGCCCTCAAAGACGGGTCCGCCGAACTCGGCAGCGTCTACGCCGTGGCCCAAGAGATCGGCCTCAGCTGGACCGCCGTAGCAAGGGCGATCAAGAAGCACACAACCCAATAGACGAGGGCCGGACGGCAGCTCTCCCTGGTGCTGGAACACCTGGGAGGCGATCGCACCGCCCGACCCTCTACCGAACATCCTGATTACGGCAGGAGTCGGCATGACCGATCTTTCCGCGCGCCCCGACGGGGCCGCAAGTTCCACCATCCCCGGGCCCGTGCGCGACCTGCTCGCCGCGATCGGCGAGGTACTGACGCTGCCCGACCCGGGCGGGGACCGTATGGACCTGGTCCGCTACGAGTCTTGCGTCTCCGAGCGCATCCACCTCGTCCAGCTCACCATCCGCGACATCCTCACCGGCAAGGCCACGGACGGCCTGGAGTGGGAGGCCGCTTACCTGCGGAAGCAGAACACGGCCCGGCCGCCCCGCTACCGCACCTCCGAGCAGGAACTCGCTGACCTCCGCCGGACCGCCAGGGATGGTGAGGGCCAGTGACCACCCACCGGGAGCTCACTCGCGGCCAGGCCGTCGTCCTCGGCGCGGCCGCCATCGCCATGGTCGCCGTCGGAGGCTTCGGCGCCTGGGGCACCTACAGCAACGCCGTCTCCGCCTTCCACCGCGAGGCGACCGCGGCCGGCGTCGTCGCCGCCGGCGAGGGCCTCACCTTGATCCTGGCCCTGATCATGCTGGGGCGGACGATGCTCGCCATGTCGTCGCCCACCGTGGTGCGCGGCGGCATGTGGCTCGCCCCCCTCTCCGCCAGCTGCATCGGCGTGGCCATCGCCAACGACGTCCGTGAGGCCGCGGTGTTCGGCGTCACGCCGTTGGCCATGTCCGGCGCCGCCGAGGGACTCGGGCTGATCGCCCGCAGCATCGTCGTCTACCGGACGGGCGTGGACGCCGAGGTGATGCGCCGCAACGCCGACGCCGCCCGGCAGCTCGCGTTCCAACGGGCCGTCGCCGACGGCCACCCGGGTAAGTGGCAGCGCAAGCTGGCGGTCCGCCGCTACTGGCGACTCGCCCGGTACGTGGGCGTAGGCGACACCGAGCTGGGCGCCGGCCTGGTCGACGTCCAGCGCCTCCGGGTACGGGAGGGGGCTGATGCGGCCCTCGCATCCATGTACGGCGGACAGACCGACGCGCCGTCGGCCAGTCCCGTCGAGCGTCCCCGCCCGATCACCGCGACCGAGGCGCTGCGCGAGCACTTCACCACCGTCGACCCGGCCGACGCGATCCGTCTCGCACACGATGCGCGACCTGATGCGC
>NZ_JBEYUZ010000066.1:0-2441 GCF_040643755.1 Streptomyces sp. NPDC047079 | reverse complement strand
TACGCGGGCAGCTCGTCCGCCAGCTGCCGGTACGTCAGCCCCGGTCGCCAGGACGGCAGATGCACCTCGTACACCGAGAACGGCGCCTCGTGCACCGGCCGCTCACCACGGCGGGCCATCCATTCCCCGTCGCCCCACGCGTACGCCGACTCGGCGACGATCGACGCGGTCGCCGGCGGCACCTCCGTGCGGCGGGCCATGGGGTCCGCGCGCACGGTGCGGGTGCCGTCGGGCCGTGTGATGTCGAACTTGTAGAGCGTCCCGGGGCCGATTCCGGGCACGAACAGCTCCCACACGCCACAGGAGCCGAGCGAGCGCATGGGATGGGCGCTGCCGTCCCAGTGGCAGAAGTCCCCGCAGACCCTGACCCCTCGTGCGTTCGGCGCCCACACCGTGAAGCGGGTCCCCCGGACGCCCGCGTGTGTCATCGGATGGGCTCCGAGGGCCTGCCACAGCTGCTCATGGCGTCCCTCTCCGATGAGATGCAGGTCCAGCTCGCCGAGCGCGGGCAGGAAACGGTAGGGGTCGTCCGTTTCCAGTACGGATCCCTCGTACGCCAGGAGGAGCCGGTACTCGGGGACGTCTCGCAGGGGCAGCAGGGCCGAGAAGAAGCCGTCCCCGTCGTCGTGCAGCTCCGCCCAGGCTCCGTCCATGACGACGGTCACCGACAGCGCGCAGGGCCTCAGGACACGGAACGCGACTCCGCCGGGCACCGGATGGGCGCCGAGCACCGAGTGCGGATCGTGGTGTGTGCCCGCCAGCAGCCGCTCCCGGTCGCCGGGCTCCGCCGGTGCGGCACTCGGTGTGCCCAACGGCGCCGAGCAGAGGGGCGGTTGGGCGACGGTGGGGACGGTCACGGTGTCAGCCTCCTCAGGCCGGGGCGTTCGGCGAGGCGCGCGATCGCCGCCATGGGTACGGGCAGCCAGTCCGGGCGGTGCCGGGCCTCGTACAGCACCTCGTACACCGCGCGGTCCGTCTCATAGGCACGCAGCAGCTCCGGTTTCGAGCGGGGGTCCCACCCGGCCTCGGCGGCATACCCCGCGCAGTACGCCTCGCGGCACCGCAGGGCCCACTCTGGGCGCCACGGCCGGCGGGCGTGGGCGGCGTAGTCGAAGGAGCGGAGCATGCCCGCCACATCGCGTACCGGGGACTGGACGCGGCGCCGTTCGGGCAGCGGGCGGGCCGGCTCGCCCTCGAAGTCGATCACGTGCCACTGCCGTTCGGCCCGCAGCACCTGGCCCAGGTGCAGATCCCCGTGGATGCGCTGCGCGGGGCGGGGGGAGTCGAGGGCGGACGGCTCGGTGAACGCGGACCACAGCCCGGACGCGTAGGGCAGCAGTGCCGGTACGGCGTGCAGGGCGTCCCTCAGCCGTTCCAGCATGCCGGCCGCGAGCCGCTCGCTGCCGGGCGGCACCTGGGAGTCGACGGGGAACGCGGCGGCGAGGGCCAGGTGCACCTCGGCCGTGGCCTGCCCCATCTCATATGCCTCCTCGGTGAACTCCCGTCCGGCCGCCAGCGCGGCGAGCGCCTGCGTCCAGCCGTCGTCGGCGCCGTGCAGAAACGGCTGGAGCACGCCGAGGGTCGCGGCCCACGGGCTGGACGTGCGAAACCAGGCCACCGGGGCGAGGACGCGGGTGCAGCCCTGCCGGGCCAGGGCCCAGGGCACCTCCAGATCCGGGTTGATGCCCGGCCGCACACGGCGGAAGAGCTTCAGAATGTACGCGTCCCCGTAGACCAGGGAGGAGTTGGACTGCTCGGCCTCGAGGAGGCGCGCGGTGAGGTCGGCGGGGATGGTCACCCTGCCGTCGCGTTCGAAGCGCAGGGCTCCCGCGGTGCCCGGCGTGCGCAGCCGTTCCAGAAGCAGGGACGCCGAGCGCGGGTCGTGGAGGGCGTCGTACACCAGCAGCCCGGTCAGAGGCCCTTCGCTGATCCGTCCGAGGACGGCCGGGGAGTGGCTGGGTGCCCGGAACTCGCCGAATCCCAGGATCAGTTGGTAACAGTCTCGAACCGGCGTCGCGCCCGGCGTGCAGCGCGCCGACAGCTCGGGGTATTCGGCGCGGATCAGCAGGTGCAGGCAGTCGGGGTGCAGCTCCGTCACCGACAACAGTGCCAGGTCCGTGACGGGACGTCCCTTGCCGGCGAACCAGCGTTGGCGCGGCAGCCAGGCGCGCAGCAGACCGGACAGCGAGGGCAGTAGCGCGGCGGGGCCGAGGCTGTCCGGGCGGAGCGTTGCGGTCTCGGTCTTCGGCATGGCGTCGCGTCCTTTCCGTCCGGGGCGGCCGAGGGAGCAGCGGCCATGGTTCAACGGGCCACGAACAGGTTCACCTTGGTGGCCTGGGGGACGTTCTTGCGGAGCCGGAACCAGTAGAAGCCGTGGCCTGCGAGGGTGAGGAGGTAGGGCAGTTCGCCGATGGCGGGGAAGCGGACCCCACCGATCAGTT
>NZ_JBEYUZ010000065.1:0-2627 GCF_040643755.1 Streptomyces sp. NPDC047079 | reverse complement strand
ATGGAGGGGCTGGTGGCGGAGACGCTGCGGGTCCTGCGGTTCTGGATGGGGCATGGGGTGCGGATCTTCCGGGTGGACAATCCGCATACGAAGCCGGTGGTGTTCTGGGAGCGGGTGATCGGGGAGGTCAACCGGGCGGATCCGGATGTGATCTTCCTGGCGGAGGCGTTCACGCGGCCGGCGATGATGCGGACGCTGGCGGCGGTGGGGTTCCAGCAGTCGTACACGTATTTCACGTGGCGGAACACCAAGGGGGAGCTGACGGAGTATCTGAGGGAGTTGTCGGGGGAGACGGCGGCGTATATGCGGCCGAACTTCTTTGTGAACACGCCGGACATCCTGCATGCGTATCTGCAGCACGGGGGGCGGCCGGCGTTCGAGGTGCGGGCGGTGCTGGCGGCGACGCTGTCCCCGGCGTGGGGGGTGTACTCGGGTTTTGAGCTGTGTGAGAACGTGCCGCTGAGGGAGGGCAGTGAGGAGTATCTGGACTCGGAGAAGTACCAGTTGCGGCCCCGTGACTGGGAGGGGGCCGAACGTGAGGGACGCACCATCGCCCCGCTGATCACGAGGCTGAACGCGATCCGGCGGTCCAGTGCGGCGTTGCGGCAGTTGCGGGATGTGTATTTCCACCATGCCGACAACGACGAGGTGATCGTCTACTCCAAGCGCTCGGGTTCGAACACGGTGGTGGTGGTCGTGAACCTGGATCCGCACCACACCCAGGAGGCGACGGTCTCGTTGGACATGCCGCGGCTCGGCCTGGACTGGCACGAGTCGGTGCCGGTGCGCGATGAGCTCACCGGTGTCACCTACCACTGGGGCAGGGCCAATTACGTACGTCTGACGCCGGGCGAGAGTCCCGCGCACGTGCTGACCGTCCTGCGACCGTCCTCACCGCAGATCGGAGGGTCACCCACACGATGATCGTCAATGAGCCCGTCCCGGATACCTTCGAGGACACTCCTGCCGCCGACCGCGACCCGGAGTGGTTCAAGCGTGCCGTCTTCTACGAGGTCCTGGTCAGGTCCTTCCAGGACAGCAACGGCGATGGTGTGGGCGATTTGAAGGGCCTGACCGCGAAGCTGGATTATCTGCAGTGGCTGGGTGTGGACTGTCTGTGGCTGCCGCCGTTCTTCAAGTCGCCGCTGCGTGACGGGGGTTACGACGTCTCCGACTACACCGCCGTCCTGCCGGAGTTCGGGGACCTGGCGGATTTCGTGGAGTTCGTCGACGCGGCCCACCAGCGGGGCATGCGGGTGATCATCGACTTCGTCATGAACCACACCAGTGATCAGCACCCGTGGTTCCAGGAGTCCCGTGCCCACCCCGAGGGCCCCTACGGCGACTACTACGTATGGGCCGACGACGACAAGCAGTACCAGGACGCGCGGATCATCTTCGTCGACACCGAGGCCTCCAACTGGACCTTCGACCCGGTCCGCAAGCAGTACTACTGGCACCGGTTCTTCTCCCACCAGCCGGACCTGAACTACGACAACCCGGCCGTGCAGGAGGAGATGATCTCCGCGCTGAGGTTCTGGCTCGATCTCGGGATCGACGGCTTCCGCCTCGACGCGGTGCCCTACCTCTACCAGGAGGAAGGCACCAACTGCGAGAACCTTCCGGCGACGCACGAGTTCCTCAAGCGGGTACGCAAGGAGATCGACGCGCACTACCCGGACACCGTGCTGCTGGCGGAGGCGAACCAGTGGCCGGAGGACGTGGTCGACTACTTCGGCGACTTCCCAAGCGGCGGCGACGAGTGCCACATGGCCTTCCACTTCCCCGTCATGCCCCGCATCTTCATGGCGGTGCGCCGGGAGTCGCGCTACCCGGTCTCGGAGATCCTGGCCAAGACCCCCGCGATCCCCTCGAACTGCCAGTGGGGCATCTTCCTGCGCAACCACGACGAGCTGACCTTGGAGATGGTCACCGACGAGGAACGCGACTACATGTGGGCGGAGTACGCCAAGGACCCCCGCATGCGCGCCAACATCGGCATCCGCCGCCGTCTGGCCCCGCTGCTGGACAACGACCGCAACCAGATCGAGCTGTTCACCGCCCTGCTGCTGTCCCTGCCCGGCTCGCCGATCCTCTACTACGGCGACGAGATCGGCATGGGCGACAACATCTGGCTCGGTGACCGGGACGCGGTCCGCACCCCGATGCAGTGGACCCCCGACCGCAACGCCGGGTTCTCCTCCTGCGACCCGGGCCGTCTCTACCTGCCCACGATCATGGACCCCGTCTACGGCTACCAGGTCACCAACGTGGAGGCGTCGATGTCGTCGCCGTCCTCGCTGCTGCACTGGACCCGCCGGATGATCGAGATCCGCAAACAGAACCCCGCGTTCGGACTGGGCTCCTACACCGAACTGCCCTCCAGCAACCCGGCCGTCCTGGCCTTCCTGCGGGAAGCCCCCTCGACCGAGGCAGAAGGCGACGACCTGGTGATGTGCGTGAACAACTTCTCCCGGTTCGCCCAGCCCACCGAACTGGACCTGCGCCAGTTCAGCGGCCGGCACCCCGTCGAACTGATCGGTGGGGTCCGCTTCCCCGCCATCGGCGAACTGCCCTACCTCCTCACCCTCGCAGGCCACGGCTTCTACTGGTTCCGGCTCCGCAAG
>NZ_JBEYUZ010000064.1:0-3001 GCF_040643755.1 Streptomyces sp. NPDC047079 | reverse complement strand
AACTGATCGGTGGGGTCCGCTTCCCCGCCATCGGCGAACTGCCCTACCTCCTCACCCTCGCAGGCCACGGCTTCTACTGGTTCCGGCTCCGCAAGGACGCTGTCTAGAAGCCGGGGACGGGGCGGGTTTCCCCCGCCCCGTCCGGGGCACGCAGGCACTGACACCCCGACCATCCCCCGGGGAAAGGACGCACGCCATGTCGGAAGCCGTCGCCCGTCCCGCCACGACTCAGTCCGGTCTCCTCGCGTCCCTCGAACCACTGCTGCGGGAGTGGCTGCCGCGGCAGCGCTGGTTCGCTGGGAAGGGGCGACCGGTCACCGGGTTCTCGCTGGTGGCGGCCACCGACCTGCTGCCGCCGGGAGGCACGCTGAGCCTGCTCCACCTGCTGGTACGGGCCCACCAGCCGGATGCGCCGACGCAGGGCTCCGTGCCGCACCCCGGCGACTGCTACCAGCTGCTGATCGGCGTGCGTGAGGTGCTGCCGCCGCGGCTGGCGCCCGCGCTGATCGGGCATATGACGGACGGACCACTGGCCGGCCGGACCGTGTACGAGGCGCTGTACGACCCCCGGGCCGCCGCCGTGCTCCTGGAGGCGCTGCGCACCCAGGCCCGCGTCGGCAGACTCCGCTTCGAGGGCGACCCGCACCAGACGATAGGGGAGGAGCTCGTCGGGAGGAGGGTGACCGCGGAGCAGTCGAACTCCTCGGTCGTCTACGGAGATACGTTCATCTTGAAGCTCCTGCGGCGTGTCGTCCCCGGCACCAACCCCGATCTGGAACTCCCGCTGGTGCTCGCGCACGAGCGCTGCCCGAGGGTGCCCGCACCGGCCGGCTGGCTGCTCGCCGACCTCGACGACCTGGACGAGCCGTACGTCCTGGCCGTGCTCCAGCCGTTTCTGCGGGGCGCCTTCGACGGGTGGGAGCTGGCCCTGCAGGAGCTGGCCAAGGGGGAGGACTTCGCACCGGAGGCACGGGCGCTCGGCCGCGCCACCGCCGAGGTGCACTCGGCCCTGGCCCGCGCGCTGCCCCCGGTCACACTGGGCCACGCCCAGATACGGCTGCTGGTCGGCGGCATGGCCGAACGGCTGGAGGCGGCGGCGCAGGCGGTGCCGGCGCTGCGGCCGTACGCGCCCGGACTGCACCGCGCGTTCGAGGCGCTGGCCCACCTCGCCGCCGAGGGACAGACCTGGACCGCCCAGCGCATCCACGGTGATCTGCACCTGGGCCAGTGCCTGCGCTCGCCGTCCGGGGCCTGGTCGCTGATCGACTTCGAGGGCGAGCCGTCCAAGCCGCTCGCCGAGCGCCGCAGGCCACAGCCCGCGGTGCGGGACATAGCGGGGATGCTGCGCTCCTTCGACTACGCGGCACACTCGGCCGGCCCTCCGGCACCGCAGTGGGCCGCGGCGTGCCGGGCCGCGTACTGCTCGGGCTACGCCGAGGTCACCGGGCACGATCCGCGGACCGAACCGGTGCTGCTGCGCGCGTACGAGACGGACAAGGCCGTCTACGAGGTCCTGTACGAGGCCCGCCACCGCCCCGACTGGCTGCCCGTGCCGATGGCGGCGATACGCCGCCTGGCCGCCGACGCCACCCCCTGATCCACCACCCCTTGCCGAGGAGGCCCCGCCCGTGACGCCCCGCCCTCCGTCCGACGACAGCACGCAGAAGAACGGCGACGGTCCGCACAAGACCGGATCGAAGAAGGTGACCGCCGCCAAGAAGGCGACGCCGGCCGCCGAGAAGTCGGCGGCCGACACGAGGAAGACCGCGGCCGAGACGACGGCGGCCGTGGTGGCGAGGGCGGCGGCGGAGAGTACCGCGCCGGAGGTTCCGGGGCAGCGGTCCGCCGGGGCGAGGGCGGCGGCCGGGAAGAAGGCGGCCGCCAAGAAGACGACGACGGCCAGGACGGCCGTGAAGAAGGCCACGATGGGCAAGAAGACGGCGGCGGCCAAGAAGACGGCGGCGGCCAAGACGGCCACGAACAAGGCCCCCGCCCTCGCCAAGAAGGCTTCGGTGGCCGCCCAGAAGTCAGCTCCCACGAAAGCTGCCACCAAGAAGGCCGTCGCCAAGAAAGCCGTCGCCAAGAAGGCCGCCGCCCGGAAGACGGCCGCCGCCGGGAAGGTCCCCGCCCAGAAGCCCCCCGCCCGGAAGACGGTGATCGAGCAGGCGGCCGCCGAGGAACCGGTCACGTTCCAGGTGGCCGTCTCCCCCGCGGTCGGCGCCGCCGACCGGGCGCGCCTGCGTGACGGTACCCACCACGACCCGCACACGGTGCTCGGCGCCCATCAGGTGCCCGGTGGAGTCGCCTTCCGGGCCTTTCGTCCGTACGCGCTGTCGGTGACCGTCGTCACCGGGGATCTGCGGTCCGAACTGCACGACGACGGCGACGGCTTCTTCTCGGGCCTGCTGCCGCTCGGTGATGTGCCGGAGTACCGGCTCCTTGTGGTCTACGAGGGAGCGGTGCAGGAGACCGAGGACGCCTACCGCTTCCTGCCCACGCTCGGCGAACTGGACCTGCATCTGATCGGCGAGGGACGGCACGAGCAGCTGTGGCGGGTGCTCGGCGCCCATCCGATGACCCATCAGGGCGTGACCGGCACCCGCTTCGCGGTGTGGGCGCCGAACGCCCGCGGTGTGCGTGTGGCCGGCGGCTTCAACCACTGGGACGGCACGGGCCACGCGATGCGGTCCCTCGGCTCGTCGGGCGTGTGGGAACTGTTCGTGCCCCGGATCGGCGAGGGCGAGCTGTACAAGTTCGAGATCACCCGCCCCGACGGCTCCCGGACCCTGCGCGCCGACCCGCTGGCCCGCCGCACCGAGGCCCCGCCGCGCACGTCCTCCATCGTGCACGTCTCCCGCCACGAGTGGCAGGACGGGGAGTGGCTCGCGCGCCGCGCGGACACCGCCGTGCACGAGGCGCCGTTCTCGGTGTACGAGGTGCATCTGCCGTCCTGGCGACCGGGGCTGACGTACCGGCAGCTGGCGGACGAGCTGCCCGCGTA
>NZ_JBEYUZ010000063.1:0-3119 GCF_040643755.1 Streptomyces sp. NPDC047079 | reverse complement strand
AACCCAAAAAGCCCCCCCCCGCCGCCCGACCCCCGCCCGGCCCCCCCCGCGGCCCCGCCCCGGGACCGCCGGGCGGCGCCGTCCCCCGGCCGCCCCGGGGCGCCGACGAGCACCGCGACGTCCCGCGGACGCCGGGTGTGCACACCCCGGGGGGACACCCTGTCCACCCGGGCGCGCGGTACGGCAACAATGGAGGGATGAGCGACAGTCCAGCCCCTCTTGCCGACCCCCATCTCGTCTTCGATCCCGTGGACGGAGTACGGGACGTCGTGATCCTCGGCTCCACCGGCTCGATCGGCACCCAGGCCATCGACCTCGTGCTGCGCAACCCCGACCGGTTCAAGGTCACCGGGCTATCCGCCAACGGCGGCCGGGTCGGACTGCTCGCCGAGCAGGCCCACCGGCTGCGCGTGCGCACGGTCGCGGTCGCGCGTGAAGACGTCGTACCGGCCCTGCGGGAGGCCCTGAGCGCCCACTACGGGCCCGGAGAGCCGCTTCCCGAGATCCTCTCCGGACCCGACGCGGCCACCCGTCTCGCCGCCTCCGACTGCCACACCGTCCTCAACGGCATCACCGGTTCCATCGGCCTCGCACCCACTCTCGCCGCCCTGGAGGCGGGCCGCACCCTCGCGCTCGCCAACAAGGAGTCGCTCATCGTCGGCGGCCCGCTGGTGAAGGCCCTGGCCAAGCCCGGACAGATCATTCCGGTCGACTCCGAGCACGCAGCGCTCTTCCAGGCCCTCGCCTCCGGCACCCGCGCGGACGTGCGCAAACTCGTCGTCACCGCGTCCGGCGGCCCGTTCCGCGGCCGGACCAGGGCCGAGCTGGCGCAGGTCACCCCCGAGGACGCGCTCGCCCACCCCACCTGGGCCATGGGCCCGGTGATCACGATCAACTCGTCGACCCTCGTGAACAAGGGCCTCGAAGTGATCGAGGCACATCTGCTGTACGACATTCCCTTCGACCGCATTGAGGTCGTCGTGCATCCCCAGTCGTATGTCCATTCGATGGTGGAGTTCACGGATGGATCGACACTGGCGCAGGCGACGCCCCCTGATATGCGGGGGCCGATCGCCATCGGACTCGGCTGGCCCGAGCGAGTGCCCGACGCGGCGCCCGCCTTCGACTGGAGTACTGCCTCGACCTGGGAGTTCTTCCCGCTGGACAATGAGGCGTTCCCGTCGGTCGGACTCGCCCGGCACGTCGGAGAGCTCGCGGGCACGGCTCCGGCGGTGTTCAATGCGGCCAATGAGGAGTGCGTCGACGCGTTCCTGAACGGCGCACTGCCGTATCTCGGGATCATGGAGACGGTGACGCGGGTGGTGGAGGAGCACGGCACCCCCCGTACGGGAACTTCCCTGACCGTCGCGGACGTCCTCGAAGCGGAGACCTGGGCGCGCGCCCGGGCGAGGGAACTGACGGCGCAGACGGCAATCGCGGAGGCTCATGCATGACCACCTTGATGATGATCCTCGGCATAGTCGTCTTCGTGCTCGGCCTGCTGATCTCGATCGCCTGGCACGAGCTGGGACACCTGTCGACGGCCAAGCTCTTCGGCATCCGTGTCCCGCAGTACATGGTGGGCTTCGGCCCGACCGTCTGGTCGCGGAAGAAGGGCGAGACCGAGTACGGCATAAAGGCGATCCCGCTCGGCGGCTACATCCGCATGATCGGAATGTTCCCGCCGGGCCCGGACGGCCGGATCGAGGCCCGGTCCACCTCACCCTGGCGCGGGATGATCGAGGACGCCCGGGCGCAGTCCTTCGAGGAACTCCAGCCCGGTGACGAGGACCGTCTCTTCTACACGCGCAAGCCGTGGAAGCGGGTCATCGTCATGTTCGCGGGCCCCTTCATGAACCTGGTGCTCGCCGTGGCGGTCTTCCTCGGCGTGATGATGACCTTCGGCGTCCAGACCCAGACCACCACGGTCTCCAAGGTCTCCGACTGCGTCATCCAGCAGAGCGAGAACCGCACCAAGTGCGCGAAGGGCGACCCGGCCACGCCCGCCCAGGCCGCCGGGCTCAAGCCGGGCGACAAGATCGTCGCCTTCGACGGCCGGCAGGTGACGGACTGGTCCGCCCTCCAGTCCGACATCCGCGCCAACCCCGGCAAGGACGTCACGCTCACCGTCGAGCGCAAGGGGCAGCAGGTGGACCTGCGCACCCACCTGATCAAGAACCAGGTCAGCAAGACGGACGGCAACGGCGGCTACGTCGAGGGCAAGTACGTCGACGCGGGCTTCCTCGGCTTCACGCCCGCCACCGGCATCGTCCCGCAGTCCTTGGACCAGTCCGTGCAGCGCATGGGCGACATGATGCAGAACGGCGTCGAGTCGCTGGTCTCCCTGCCGGGCAAGGTCCCCGCGCTGTGGGACGCGGCCTTCGGCAACGCCCCGCGTGAGCCGGACTCCCCGATGGGCGTGGTCGGCGCGGCCCGCGTCGGCGGCGAGGTGTTCACGCTGGACATCCCGCCGTCCCAGCAGATCGCGATGATGCTGCTGCTCGTCGCGGGCTTCAACCTGTCCCTGTTCCTGTTCAACATGCTTCCGCTGCTCCCGCTGGACGGCGGGCATATCGCGGGCGCCCTGTGGGAGTCGCTGCGCCGCACCGTGGCCAAGGTGCTGCGCCGCCCCGACCCGGGCCCCTTCGACGTGGCGAAGCTGATGCCCGTGGCGTACGTGGTGGCCGGGATCTTCGTCTGCTTCACCCTCCTGGTGCTGATCGCGGACGTGGTTAACCCGGTGAAAATCTCCTAGCCATACGGAGTTGGCGGCGGCCGGGGAGACTTGCTTCCCGGCCGCCGCCCATTGGGTGGGTTTACTGACCGTGATGTGCTGGCGTCCACGCCTGTGGCGTAATCTCGGGGCTTGGAGCCCGCCGATCCGGGTCCAGACCTTGATCCACAACTTGGGGTTGCACAGCAGATGACTGCGATTTCACTCGGCATGCCGTCCGTTCCGACCAAGCTCGCCGAGCGCCGGAAGAGCCGGCAGATCCAGGTCGGCTCCGTGGCGGTGGGTGGCGACGCCCCGGTGTCGGTGCAGTCGATGACGACGACGCGTACGTCGGACATCGGTGCCACGTTGCAGCAGATCGCGGAGCTGACCGCGTCGGGCTGTC
>NZ_JBEYUZ010000062.1:0-4490 GCF_040643755.1 Streptomyces sp. NPDC047079 | reverse complement strand
CCACCCCCCAGGTCATCCGTTCGACAGGGGGCAACAGTCATGCCGGGCCCGGAGGCCAGCGGCCCTCTTGCAGGACCGCGAAGAAGATAACGGGGCCTCACCGTCCGTTCGAGGCCTCGGAGTGCTGCGTGGCCGCGGGCGGCTGGTGCGACATCGAAGGCGTGCCTATGACCAGGGCGCCCACGAGCCCGGCCACGATGGTGAGCCCCATCAGCCAGCGCCCGGCTATCTGACCTGCGGAGGCACGCCGACGGGGAGGGGGAGTGACATTGCTGCGGAAGGAGTCGGCTTCGGCGAGGAAGGCGAACGGTACGGGTTCGCGCCGACGGAACATGGGGAGCGCTTCTCCTCTTGTGGCTCGTAGGGACCGGGGTTGCCGGGCCTTGCTGAAGACCGGGTGACCCGAACGGGACGCCGTCACTCATGCAGACGAGCGAGAGCGACAAAAGGTGCCCTGTTTCGCCGACTTCGCCGGCGATTGTCGTGGCCCGGTACCGAACGCCCCGTTGTCGGTGCCGGGCCGTAGAGTGGGCGCCGCCCGAGCCTGAGATGGGAAGGACCTTCCACGCCGTGACCGACACCCCCGCCGACGACCTCAAGCCCAGCTTCCGCAGCGCCGTCACCGTCGAGCTGGTCAAGCACAGCGCTGCCGACTCCGACGTGCTGTGGGCCGCCCGTGTCTCCACCGCGGGCGAGCAGTCCCTCGACGAGCTGAGGAAGGACCCGGAGCGCTCCAAGGGGCTGATCAACTACCTGATGCGGGACCGGCACGGCAGCCCCTTCGAGCACAACTCGATGACGTTCTTCATCAGTGCACCGATCTTCGTCTTCCGCGAGTTCATGCGGCACCGCGTGGGCTGGTCGTACAACGAGGAAAGCGGGCGCTACCGCGAGCTCCAGCCCGTCTTCTACGTCCCCGACGAGTCCCGCAAGCTCGTCCAGGAGGGCCGCCCCGGCCAGTACCGGTTCGTCGAGGGCACCCAGGCCCAGCAGGAGCTGGTCGGCCGCGTCATGGAGGACGCGTACGTACACGCGTACGAGGCGTACCAGGAGATGCTCGCCGCCGGCGTCGCCCGTGAGGTAGCCCGTTCGGTCCTCCCGGTCGGCCTGTTCTCGTCGATGTACGCGACGTGCAACGCCCGCTCGCTCATGCACTTCCTCGGCCTGCGCACCCAGCACGAGCTGGCCAAGGTGCCTTCCTTCCCGCAGCGGGAGATCGAGATGGTCGGTGAGAGGATGGAGGAGGAGTGGGCCAAGCTCATGCCCCTCACCCACGCCGCCTTCAACGCCAACGGGCGCGTGGCCCCGTAACCCCCCGTCTGCTCACGTGCCGGGCACAGATGTGCGGTCAGCTGAGCGAAGTGTCCGTATTGCGGCATTTCGAGAAGTTCATCTAGCCTGATCAAACGGACCCGGCACTGCTTGAACCCCCGAGCAGGCAGTGCCGGGTTCCACTTTTGTCAGGACTTTCCCCGCACCCCGAGGGCAGACCCCGCCCTGAGCAACGAGTAGCGTGTAACCCATGGCTCCGACCTCCACTCCGCAGATCCCCTTCGGGCGGATCCTCACCGCCATGGTCACGCCGTTCACGGCGGACGGCGCACTCGACCTCGACGGCGCGCAGCGGCTCGCCACCCACTTGGTGGACGCAGGCAACGACGGCCTGATCATCAATGGCACCACCGGCGAGTCCCCCACCACGAGCGACGCGGAGAAATCGGAGCTCGTACGAGCCGTCCTGGAGGCGGTCGGCGACCGTGCGCACGTCGTCGCCGGTGTCGGCACGAACGACACCCGCCACAGCATCGAGCTGGCGCGCGCGGCGCAGAAGGCCGGCGCCCACGGGCTGCTGACCGTCACGCCGTACTACAACAAGCCCCCCCAGGAGGGCCTGTACCGGCACTTCAAGGCCATCGCCGATGCCACCGAGCTGCCCGTGATGCTCTACGACATCCCCGGCCGCAGCGGCGTCCCGATCACCACGGAGACCATCGTCCGACTCGCCGAGCACCCGCGGATCGTCGCCAACAAGGACGCCAAGGGCGACCTCGGCCGCGCGAGCTGGGCCATCGCCCAGTCCGGCCTGGCCTGGTACTCCGGAGACGACATGCTCAACCTGCCCCTGCTCTCGGTGGGCGCCGTGGGCTTCGTCTCGGTCGTCGGCCATGTCGTCACGCCGGAGCTGCGGGCGATGGCCGAGGCCTACGCCGGCGGCGACGTCCAGAAGGCGCTGGAGATCCACCAGAAGCTGCTCCCGGTCTTCACCGGGATGTTCCGCGCCCAGGGCGTCATGACCACCAAGGCCGCGCTCGCGCTTCAGGGGCTGCCCGCCGGACCGCTGCGCCCACCCATGGTCGAGCTCTCGCCCGAGGAGACCGCCCAGCTCAAGATCGATCTTGCCGCCGGCGGGGTAGAGCTCTGACAAAGACTTCACAACTGAATAGGCAGGACTCAGGTGCCTGCATTCCATACGACAACTGCTTCTGCACGAACGTCACGCGCGCCACGTGCCCCCACCGGTACGTGGCGTGTGTGGTGAGGAGAGTCTTTTGAGTCATCCGCATCCTGAACTCGGCCCGCCGCCGAAGCTCCCCGAAGGCGGCCTGAGGGTCACCCCACTCGGCGGCCTCGGGGAAATCGGCCGGAACATGACCGTCTTCGAGTACGGCGGCCGCCTGCTGATCGTCGACTGCGGAGTGCTCTTCCCCGAGGAGGAGCAGCCCGGAATCGACCTGATCCTGCCGGACTTCTCATCCATTCGCGATCGCCTCGACGACGTGGAGGGCATCGTCCTCACGCACGGCCACGAGGACCACATCGGGGGCGTCCCGTACCTGCTGCGGGAGAAGCCCGACATCCCGCTGATCGGCTCCAAGCTGACCCTCGCCCTGATCGAGGCCAAGCTCCAGGAGCACCGCATCCGTCCGTACACCCTCGAGGTGGCGGAGGGCCAGCGGGAGCGGGTCGGCCCCTTCGACTGCGAGTTCGTCGCGGTCAACCACTCCATTCCGGACGCTCTCGCGGTCGCGATCCGGACCCCGGCCGGCATGGTCGTCCACACCGGCGACTTCAAGATGGACCAGCTGCCGCTGGACAACCGCCTCACCGACCTCCACGCGTTCGCACGGCTGAGCGAAGAAGGCATCGACCTTCTCCTGGCCGACTCCACCAACGCCGAGGTGCCCGGGTTCACCCCGCACGAGCGCGACATCTCCAACGTCTTGCGCCAGGTCTTCGCAAGCGCCCGCAAGCGGATCATCGTGGCGAGCTTCGCCAGCCACGTCCACCGCATCCAGCAGATCCTGGACGCCGCGCACGAGTACGGCCGCCGGGTCGCCTTCGTGGGCCGCTCCATGGTCCGCAACATGGGCATCGCGCGGGACCTCGGCTATCTGAAGGTGCCGCCCGGTCTGGTGGTGGACGTCAAGACACTGGACGACCTGCCCGACGGCGAGGTCGTGCTGGTGTGCACGGGCTCGCAGGGCGAGCCGATGGCGGCGCTGTCGCGAATGGCGAACCGGGACCACCAGATCCGCATCGTCCAGGGCGACACGGTGATCCTCGCGTCCTCGCTGATCCCCGGCAACGAGAACGCGGTCTACCGCGTGATCAACGGCCTGACCCGCTGGGGCGCCAACGTGGTGCACAAGGGGAACGCCAAGGTGCACGTCTCGGGCCACGCGTCCGCGGGCGAGCTGCTGTACTTCTACAACATCTGCCGTCCGAAGAACCTGATGCCGGTCCACGGCGAATGGCGCCACCTGCGGGCGAACGCCGAACTGGGCGCGCTCACGGGTGTTCCGCACGACCGCATCGTCATCGCCGAGGACGGCGTGACCGTCGACCTCGTCGAGGGCAAGGCGAAGATCTCCGGCAAGGTCCAGGCCGGATACGTGTACGTCGACGGCCTCTCGGTCGGCGATGTGGGGGAGCCGGCGCTCAAGGACCGCAAGATCCTCGGCGACGAGGGCATCATCTCGGTCTTCGTGGTGGTGGACTCCTCGACAGGCAAGATCACGGGCGGTCCTCATATGCAGGCCCGTGGCTCGGGTATCGAGGACTCCGCCTTCGGTGACGTGATCCCGAAGATCACGGAGGTGCTGGAGCGGTCCGCCCAGGACGGAGTCGTCGAGCCCCACCAACTGCAACAGCTCATCCGGCGCACCCTGGGCAAGTGGGTCTCGGACACCTACCGGCGCAGGCCGATGATCCTGCCTGTGGTCGTCGAGGTCTGACGACCGGTCAACTCCTCACGCAGGTGAACCTGGAGCGAGGCCCCTCGATTTGCATCGAGGCGCCTCGCTCCAGTACGTTTACGGCTCCGCCAGCGGGGGAACCCGGCGCCACTGAGCGTCAGGGACCATCCCCGGCAGGGCGGAAAGCCTGACTCAGAATCTCTGATAAAGTCGGGAAAGCCGGAAAGGGAAACGCGAAAGCGCGGGAACCTGGAAAGCGCCGAGGAAATCGGATCGGGAAGATCTGATAGAGTC
>NZ_JBEYUZ010000061.1:0-5755 GCF_040643755.1 Streptomyces sp. NPDC047079 | reverse complement strand
AGAGCTACCTTGCCGGACTCCACTTACGAGGCGCCGTCATCTGGATCCGCAGCCTTCAGCCAAGTCACTGATCACGACTCCGTACAGGCCCTAGGCGGTTTCCCCGGGATCGCCGGGCCGGCGGATCGGGTCAGTACACGAGTGCCTGAGTGTCGTCCGCCAGTGCCTCCTGGACGAAAACCTGCGCGCCCGCGATCCGTACGCCCTCGATGACGTCCTTCTCCGTGATGTCGCGGCGGGCCGCGCACTGCGTGCACAGGGTGATACGCCCGGCCGCCAGGACGGAATCGATCAGATCGGGCAGCGGCGCCGCGTGCGGCAGCTCGAACTCGGCGGCCCGGCCCGGCAGCGCGAACCAGGACGACTCCCCGGTCAGCCAGAGCGAGACGTCCACCCCGCTGGCCACGGCCACGGCCGCCACGGTGAACGCCTGTGAGCAGCGCTCCGGGGCGTCCGCCCCCGCCGTCACCTTGATCACGAGCTTCTTCGCCATGCCCGCAGCCTAGCCCGGCGATGTCATGAGCGGTGCTTCTGGTTGTGGTGCCGGCCCAGCAGGACGTTGGCGTCCGTCTCCGCACTGCCGTCGTACTCCGCCCGCGCGGCCTCCCGCAGTCCGTCCAGCTCCGTGCACGTCGCACAGCCCCGGACGGGAAGCGGCGGGCGGCTCGTGTCGCCGGCCGTCCGCGTACGCTCGTTCGCCGCCGTCACTCCGGCGCTGAGCCGCTCCCGGGCCGTGGCCGGGCGAAGCGTGGCCGGGTCGGTCTGCCACTCCCGGCCCCCGCCGACCGGGCGCAGCATGGCGTACGGCCCCGACCGGTCCTGGTACGCGGCGACCTTGCGCATGGTCCCGCTTCCTCGACGAGGTCAAGCGCTGAGCCGGGAGAGCGCCCCTCGCCGAGAGGCCCGGTGTCCGGCCACGTAAGCTTGAACCCGGCTCTGTGTACCCACCTCGCTCACCAAGGAGCACCCCGTGGAGATCTTCTTCGAAACCCTGCTGGTCCTGGTCTGCGTCGGCGTGCTCGCCTTCGCGGGGCTGGCCGTGAAGAAGCTGTACGAGGGCCAGCGCTGATCCCCGCATCCCCGACGGACACGACGAAAAGCTGCTCATGATCGAGATCCCGTCCGACCTCCACAAAGACCTCGTCCCGCTCGCCTTCCTGCTCGGCAACTGGGCGGGCGCGGGCGTGCACGACTTCCCCGGCTCCGAGAAGTGCAACTTCGGCCAGGAGGTCTCCTTCACCCACGACGGCCGGGACTTCCTGGAGTACCGCTCCCACACCTGGGTGCTGGACGGCGAAGGGAACAAGGTCAGGCCGCTGGAGACCGAGGCCGGCTTCTGGCGGATCGACAAGGACCGTCAGGTCGAGGTCACCATGGTCCGCGACGACGGAGTGGTCGAGATCTGGTACGGCGAGCTGGCCGAGAAGAAGCCGCAGGTCGACATCGCCACGGACGCCGTCGCCCGGACGGCCGCCTCTGGCCCCTACACCGGCGGCAAGCGGCTTTACGGGTACGTCAACAGCGACCTGATGTGGGTTGGCGAGAAGCAGACCCCCGAGGTCCCGCTGCGCCCCTACATGTCGGCGCACCTGAAGAAGGTCGTCACCCCGGAGGACGTCGAGCGCTGGGCCAGGGCCCTTCCGGAGGACCTCCCGGACGACGGGATCGCGTTCTTCAAGTAGGTCGGGTTCACCCGTTCCAGGCGACGGTGCAGACGTAGACGCATTCGTGCCGGGGCACCGCGGGGAGCTGGACGAATCCGCGCCCGCCGAGAATGGGGAAGTTCCGCAGCCCGTCGGGCTTCCCCTCCGGTCGGCTGCCCGCCGTCTCGGTGTCGTCTCCCGGTCCTACACTGGGTGCTGTGGTGAGCACCGACTGGAAGAGCGATCTGCGGCAGCGCGGCTACCGGCTGACCCCGCAGCGGCAACTCGTGCTCGAAGCCGTGGACGCCCTGGAGCACGCGACCCCCGACGACATCCTCGTGGAAGTGAGGAAGACGGCGTCGGGGGTCAACATTTCCACCGTGTACCGCACCCTGGAGCTGCTGGAGGAGCTGGGACTGGTCAGCCACGCCCATCTGGGGCACGGCGCGCCGACGTACCACCTCGCGGACCGGCACCACCACATCCACCTGGTCTGCCGCGACTGCACGAACGTGATCGAGGCCGACCTCGACGTCGCCGCGGAGTTCACCGCCAAGCTGCGCGAGACGTTCGGTTTCGACACGGATCTGAAGCACTTCGCGATCTTCGGCCGGTGCGAGGACTGTTCCCTCAAGGGTTCAAATACCGCGTCGTAGGCTTGGGTCCATGAAGAGTCCTCTGCTGTCCCTGCCCGGCGCCGTCCCCGCCGAGGGTGTGGACGAAGGTGTCGCCGCCCATTACGGCGACCTGTTCCGTGAGCAGCGCGCCCTCGCCGACGGCTCCGGATTCGTGGACCTCTCGCACCGCGGTGTGCTCACCGTCAGCGGCGAGGACCGTTTGAGCTGGCTGCATCTGCTGCTCACCCAGCACGTCAGCGAACTGCCGCCGCACCAGGCCACCGAGGCCCTCGTCCTGTCCGCGCACGGCCACATCGAGCACGCGCTGTACCTGGTCGACGACGGTGAGACGGCCTGGGCCCATGTGGAGCCCGGCACCCAGGACGCGCTGATCGCGTACCTGGAGTCGATGAAGTTCTTCTACCGCGTCGAAGTGGCCGACCGGACCGATGAGTTCGCGGTCGTGCACCTGCCCGCCGGTTCGATCGCCGAGCCCCCCGAAGGCGTCCTGGTCCGTGAGACGCCGTACGGCCGCGACCTCTTCCTGCCGCGTGCGGACCTGGAGTCCTACGCCGAGAAGAACGGCCCCGCGGCCGGCCTGCTGGCGTACGAGGCGCTGCGCGTCGAGCAGCACCGCCCCCGTCTCGGCTTCGAGACCGACCACCGCACCATCCCGCACGAGCTCGGCTGGATCGGCACGGCCGTGCACCTCCAGAAGGGCTGCTACCGCGGTCAGGAGACGGTCGCCCGCGTCCAGAACCTGGGCAAGCCGCCGCGCCGCCTGGTCTTCCTGCACCTCGACGGCAGCGAGGTGCATCTGCCGCCGCACGGTACCGAGCTGCACCTGGCGGACGACGGCCCGGAAGGCCGCAAGATCGGGTTCGTGACGACGTCGGTGCGCCACCACGAGCTGGGCCCCGTGGCCCTCGCCCTGGTCAAGCGGAACGTGCCGGTGGACGCGCGTCTCGTGGCGGACTCGACGGCGGCGGCGCAGGAAGTCGTCGTGGAACCGTAGGGCCCGTACCGGCCGGCGGCCTCAGATCTCCAGGAGCACGGTGAACGGGCCGTCGTTCGTCAGCGACACGCGCATCTGCGCACCGAACCGGCCCGTCGCCACCGTCGCACCCAGCGCGCGCAGCTGCGCGACGACCTCCTCGACGAGAGGCTCTGCGACATCGCCCGGGGCGGCCGCGTTCCAGGTGGGGCGGCGGCCCTTGCGGGCGTCGCCGTAGAGCGTGAACTGGCTGATCACCAGCAGCGGCGCGTCGATGTCCGAGCAGGACCTCTCGTCGTGCAGCATGCGGATCGACCACAGCTTGCGGGCGAGCTGGGCCGCCTTCTCCTTGGTGTCCTCGTGCGTGACCCCGACGAGCACACACAGGCCCTCGCCGCTGATCTCGCCGACCGTCTCGCCGTCCACGACGACACTCGCGCCGTCCACTCTCTGCACCACCGCACGCATGGGGTCCATGATGCCGTGCCGCCCGAACCCCCTTCGGCGGTGCCCACGAGAGCGCGCCGCGGACCCGGCGAAAACCGGACCGGTGATCTCTTATGAGGGCATTCTTATTGCCCCTTAACACCTCCATCCGGGGCAGATCGGTGGCACTCGGTCACGCGGCGGCCGCATGGGGTGGCACGATGCGTCTGTCGCGGCCCATCCGTGGGGGGTGCCGCGCCGGTCGAGGGGACGGTAGAGGTACATGAGCACACCGAGTACCGGGCAGCCGCCCGGGGTTGTGGCGCCCGCCCTGTCGGGAGTCCTGGAGCAGCACCGGCCGCCCGTGCAGCGCACGGACAGCTTCCTGGCCACCGATCCGCCCGGGCACGACCTGTCCGCGCTACGGCTCACCGAGCTGCGCGCGCTGCGCCGGGACGCCCAGCAGGACGAGGCCGATCTCAGCTATGTACGGCGGCTCCTTCAGGGCCGCATCGACATCCTGCGGGCCGAGCTGGCACGGCGCGGCGGCCGGGCGGCCCCCGAGGGCGTCATGGAGCGGCTCGCGGAGATCCTCAGGGACGAGCCCGCCCGCCAGCGCTCCTCCGCCCGCCATGTGACACTCGGCACACCGCACGGAGAGGAGTACCGGCGACTGGCGTCCCGGATGCTCGGCGAGGTCGAGCTGTCGGATCTCGAGGCGCGCACGGACGAGGAGTTGGGCGCGGGGATGATCCGGCTCGTGGGCTACGAGCGCCAGGTCTCCCGGCGGCGGCAGCACTTGCAGCGCACGGCGGACGACTGCAGTGCCGAGATCGCACGCAGGTACCGTGAAGGAGAAGCGCAAGTAGACGACCTGCTCATGTGACGCGAGGGCCCCGGCGAACCCGGGGCCCCGAGTGTGCACGCGGCCGGGACCGGAGACCCTCCGGCCCGGGCGCCGCCGGGGCGGGTCCCCGTCCCGAAGGCCACCGCCCATGTCGACGTCAGCCCAGCCCGCCCCGTCCGCCGTGTCCACTCCGTCTTCCGCGCCCCCGGTGCTCGCCGAGGTGGTGCGCTCCGGGTTCGTCGAGGGACGGCACCGCGGCAGCCTGGTGCTGCTGGCCGCCGACGGTTCCGTGGAACTGGCCCTCGGTGATGTGCGGGCGCCGGTCTTCCCCCGGTCGGCCAACAAGCCGATGCAGGCGGCCGGTGTGCTGCGGGCGGGCCTGGAGCTGGCCGGTGAGCGCCTCGCGCTCGCCGCCGCGAGCCACTCGGGCGAGGCCTTCCACCGGGAGCTGGTGCGGCGGATGCTGTCGGAGCACGGCCTGAGCGCCGAACGGCTCCAGTGCCCGCCCGACCTGCCCCTGGACCCGACGGAGGCGGAGGCGTACCTGGCGTCGGGTGCCGTGCGGGAGCGGATCACCATGAACTGCTCCGGCAAGCACACGGCGATGCTGGCGGCGTGCGCGCTGCGGGGCTGGCCGCTGGACTCCTACCTCGACCTCGCGCACCCGTTGCAGCAGCTGATCCACTCGGTGGTGGAGGAGGCGTCCGGCGAGCCGGTCGCGGCGGTCGGCACGGACGGCTGCGGCGCCCCGCTCATGGCGATCAGCCTCATCGGCCTGGCCCGCGCCTTCCGCTCCTTCGTCCTCGCGGCTCCGGGCACGGCCGAACGCCGGGTGGCGGACGCGATGCGGGCGCACCCGGAGTACGTGGCCGGCACCCGCCGGCCCGACACCTGGCTGATGCGCGAGATTCCCGGCGCCCTGTCGAAGATGGGCGCGGAGGCGGTCCAGGCGGTGGCCCTCCCCGACGGCCGGGCCCTCGCCTTCAAGGTGGACGACGGCGGTACCCGGACACTGGGCCCGGTCCTCGCCCGGGCCCTGACGCTGATGGGCGTCGAGGCCCCGGTGGTGACCCGGATCGGCCGGGCACCGCTGCTGGGCGGGGGCCGCGAGGTCGGCGGGATACGCGCGGTCTTCTAGTAGGACTCCGTTAGGTTGCTCTGGTTCTTGTGTCTGGGCTGGTGGTAGACGTTCGGGGCAGGGGGCGGTGGCAGGTGGTGCAGGTGCCGG
>NZ_JBEYUZ010000060.1:0-6267 GCF_040643755.1 Streptomyces sp. NPDC047079 | reverse complement strand
CTCGAAGCGTGGAGAACGGCCGCCTCCGCTGTCCCGTGAAGAACCGCAGGTCAGCAGGACGAGTGACCCGCGAGGTTAAACGCCAAGCTCAGACAACCAGGCGTTGACACAGGTCAACGAAGCCATCGGAACACTGGACCTCCCGGTAGTCGTCTGGCCCCGGGTGAACGCCGCGCACGCTCGCCACCCCGCATGGGAAGGGCACATCCAAGCCCTTCACGATTCAGGTGTGCGGTTGATCTACGGAGACGAGGTATGGCCGCTCGCGGAGCCGCGGGCTGGGATGCCGGGGCGCCGGTACCCGTGGGAAGCCGTACTAGACGAGGCCAGCAAGGCAGTCTCCTGACGTTCCATCAATAAAGCCCGGAAACAAGAAGAATTGGACCCGGACAGTCTGTCCGGGTCCTTCGTCTTGACCGGCACCAGTCTGAGGGCATCACCGGCAATCGGAGGGACCGGATGCCCGATCAGGGATTGAGCGCGGCGCTCCCCGGCACAACGACCTGGGGCGACGCATCCAAGAGTTGCCCGAAGGCACGTACGGATGCGATGGGTGGTAATGACTACTCATCTCGACGCTCGTCTGATGCCGCCCCAACGTCGTCGGGCACAGAGCGCATCGCCGTGAGCGCCACGAGAAGCACCCCCATGCCAACCAGCCGCACCCGGCTCTGCAGCCTCTGCCGATGCCGCCTGAGTCGGTACAACAGGGAAGACATCTGTTCCGGCTGCGCTCGCAGTGGGACAGCCGTAGAGCCTGCGCGCCCCGTTCCACCTCAGGTATGGGCTCGCCAGGACGTCAGAGACGCCCTGTTACACAAGGACTTCGGCAGGCTGTGCCAACTCGTGCGAGAGTACGGCCACCTCCGCCAGGAGGACATGGCCCTCCTCACAGGGCTGAGCCAGGCTTTTCTGTCGATGCTGGAATCTGGGCAGCGACGCGTCACCAACATCGACCGGATCATCGTCCTCCTGGACGGCTTGAACGCACCCGTCGACATCACGGGGCCGATGCTCCGCCCCGTAGCTGCCACTCCAGGCCCGCCTCTACGGACACTCTCCTGATGCTCCACTTCAGCTCGTGATCTTGTCATCAGACTGCGGTGGCGAGTAATCGCATCGCGTGCCGCGGTCGCGCGCTGGCACGCTGCCCTCATGGATCAAGCTGAAGTACTGCTCATCGGCGGGCGAGCCGGCGTCGGCAAGACGACGGTGGGGTGGGAGGTTTCGGCGCAACTGCGCGCCGCGGCGGTCCCTCACGCGGTCATCGAGGGGGACTTCATGGGGCAGGTGCATCCAGCACCAGCAGGGGACCCGCACCGCGCGGAGATCACCGAGAGCAATCTGACTGCCGTGTGGGCGAACTTCGCCCAGCGCGGCTACCGGCGTCTGATCTACACGAACACCGTGAGTGTGCTGCCCGAGGCGGCTGGCATGTTCGAGCGTGCCATGGGGGCCGGGGTGCGGATCATACGAGTCCTGCTCACCGCCTCCGATGCCACCGCCCGCGAGCGGCTGGTGGGGCGGGAACTCGGCTCGGAGCTGGAAAAGGAGCTGGAAGGGAGCGGGCGCAAGGCGCGGCTCCTGGACCAGCGGGCCGCCGCAGATACCGTGCGGGTGGTGACGGATGAACGACCTGTCGTGGACATCGCGCGGGAGGTGGTGTCCGCCACCGGTTGGGCCAAGCCTCATCCCGGCCGCAGTTCGTGATCGTGGCAGCCGGCCGGTTCGGGAATGGGTGCGGCCACCGATGATCATCAGGGTGAGGGACAGAGGATCATGCGGTGGCCGCAGCGACCAGGACGCTCCTCATCTCGACACAGCCCTACGCGGCTCAGTGAGCGCATGGACTGGCACTCGCCCACGCGACAACTGCGTGGTGCCGGAGAGTGCGGTTCCCTCATCCTGACGGCATGCCCAAGATCGTCACCCCCCGCCTCCGGTACAACGCCACGGCGGTACGCCCACACTGGCAGGACCTCCCGCAGGACGTTCGCCGCCTCATCGCACACCGTCTCGGGGGCGAGGTACAGGCCGGGCCCAGCGCAGGGAGCGGATTCACCAACGGCTTCGCCGCAGTACTCCGTGGGACGTCCGGACCTCAGTTCATCAAAGCGGTCCGCAGTACGGACAACCCTGTGGTCGCCGACTGCTACCGCCGGGAAGCGTTGATCAACCAGGCGCTCCCCGCGCAGATGCCGGCGCCACGCCTGCGGTGGATGGAGGAGCAGGACGGATGGGTCGTCCTCGGCTTCGAAGCTGTCGACGGCGGCCGTTTGCCCGCCACGCCATGGAAACCCGACGAGCTCACGGCCACCCTCGACGCCTACACGATCACTGCAGAGGCACTCTCCACCCCACCCGCAGGACTCCAGCACGCCGACATCAGGCCAGTCGGCGAAGACGGTGACTTCGCCGACTGGCGCAACCTCGCCCGTGGCGCCACACCCACGAACGTTCTCCCCTCCTGGATGCCACTCGACCTCCTGGACGTGCTGGCCGGCCTGGAGAGCGGGTGGCGGGAGGCCGTCGCAGGAAATGCCGTCCTCCACCACGACCTGCGCCAGGACAACGTGCTGATCGACGCAGACGGCACCGCGTGGATCTGCGACTGGAACTGGCCCTGCCTGGGGGCCAGTTGGTTCGATCTGGTCCTCCTCCTCGCCACCGCCTACGCTGACGGCCACGATGCTACCTGCCTGTTCGGCCAGCACCCCACCTCTCGAGGAGTCGCCGCCGAGCAACTCGATGCGGCGCTGGCGGCGCTCTCCGGTTTCTTCCTCACCTACGGCGGACGGCCCCCAGCAGACTGGTCACCGCACATTCGCCAGCACCAGACGTGGTGCGGGGAGGTCACCCTGCGGTGGCTGGCCGACCGGCGTGGTTGGACATTCTGACCGGCGCCGCACCCATTCACGCTCGGCAGACAGCCCGCTCAGCATCAGGCCGACGACCGTGCTGCCAGGACGCCGCTTGGGATCCACTCGCGCAGCACCTCGGGTACTTCGACCGTGCCGTCGGCCCGCTGGTGCTGCTCCAGCAGCGCGGGCACAAGCCTGCTCGTGGCCAGACCGGAGGCATTCAGCGTGTGGACGAACGCCGACTTGCCCTGCCGGGGCCTGTAGCGGATGTTGCCGCGCCTCGCCTGGTAGTCGCGGGCATTCGACACCGAGCTGACCTCGACGTACGCCTCGATGCTCGGCAGCCAAACCTCTACGTCGTACGTCCTGGCCATAGCTGCGCTGGTGTCACCAGCCGCCAGGCGCGTGATCCGGTAGTGCAGACCCAGTTCCTTCACCAACTCCTCCGCCTTGCCGAGGAGTTCTTCGTGTGCGGCGTCCGAGGCGTCGGGGTGGGTGAACTGGAACAGCTCGACCTTGTTGAACTGGTGCCCGCGCAGGGTTCCTCGCTCGGCCGTGCGGTAGCCGCCGGCCTCCTTGCGGTAGCACGGCGTGTACGCGACGTACCTTCGTGGCAGCTCCACCTCGGGCAGTGTCTCGTCCCGGTGCAGGTTGACCAGGGCCGTCTCCGCGGTCGGCAGTAGGAACCGGTCCGGTCCGCCGGCCCCCCGTTCCAGGGCGAAGACCTCGTCGGCAAACTTGGGGAACTGGCCCGCCGTGTACCCAGCCGCGAAGGTCAGGATGTGCGGCGGCAGCACAAACTCGTAACCGTCCCGCACATGGGCCTCCAGGAAGTGATTCAGCAGCGCCCACTCCAGGAGCGCGCCGTTGCCCCGGTAGATCCAGAAGCCGCTGCCGCCGAGCTTCGTGCCCCGCTCGTAGTCGACCAGGCCCAGCGTGCGAGCGAGCTCCACGTGGTCCTTGGGTGTGAAACCGAACCCTGGGCGCTGTACTGCTTCGCGGATGACCTCGTTGTTCTCCTTGCCCCCGGCAGGCACGTCCGCGTCCGGCAGGTTCGGCAGCGGAGCGAGGAATGCCTGACGCGCCTGGTCCAGTTCGGTGAGCCTCGTCTCGGCGGCGGTCAGATACTCGCCCACGGCCGTCGCCTCGCCGCGCAGGCTTGCCACGTCCTCGCCGATCCGCTGCCGCTTTGCGATCTCGCCGGAGATCCTCTTGCGCTCCCCGCGCAGGCGCTCCACCTCGGCCTGCATCTGCCGGTACTCGTCGTCCAGCCGGAGAAACTCGTCGACGTCGACGTGGACCGCCCGCTTGGCCAGTGCCTGCTGGACATGGGCCGGATTCTGGCGAATCAGGGTGATATCGATCATCCTGCCGGTGCTCCGTTCGATCAGTCATCAGGACGTGATCCCTTGGGAGCGCGGGCGAGAAGGGGCAACTCGCGGTGCCACCGCGCCTTCACCACCAGGTGGTGGCCTCTTTCACGACCCAGTCACGGGGGTCAGCCGGCGGGGCATTGGACCTCCGGTGAGGCCGTTCCTCCCCGCACTCGGGAGGGGATTCGCCGCAGGGCGCGAGGCTGCCTTCCCAGCTACCGGCAGCTCTCTCGGCTCGCGTGGACCCGGGCTACTTGTCTCCGTCATCGCGTTGGTGGAGAGGTTAGGACGAGAACTCCCGCAGCGACACCGAATATCTCCGACGCTGTCACACGCGGTTGGTTGGCCTGCTCAGCAGGCGCCCCTTGAGCGAGAGGCACGAACAAGGCTGGAAGCCGACCTGATCAAGGTGGGATCCGTTCAGTGATGGGGATGGCGCGCCAGCCAGGTGGAAAGCGCGAAGCAGCGACGAGACCCGTCCGCTCATTAGGCCGCAGGCGTGCCAAGAGCGGTTCGCAAGGGTGCATGGAGGCCGGGCGGGAGCAGCTCAGGCCGCTTGATGCTCGATTCGCACAGGTGTACAGGTTATTGGCGCGGTTCCTCTGCGGCGGCATCAGCATGTGCGGCGGTCACGGCCGTGGTGCCCTCTGAGGAAGTGGGGATTGCCAGTTCGAACCATGTTTTCTTCCCCACCGTACAGGGTTGTGGGCCCCACTCGGTTGCCAATGCGTCAACCAGGAAGAGACCCCGCCCGTTTTCGTCCATCGCCTCGGCTTGGGACAGCCGAACCAAGGTGGGGTCCGCGTCGGTGACTTCCACGCGCAGCCGCTCTCCGGTCCACTGCACGGACACCACGCACGCGGCCTGCGTGTGCGTAACAGAGTTCGCGACTACTTCTCCTGTGAGCAACTGCAAGTCGTTGGTCAAGTCCTCATCCAGGACCAGCCCGAGTCGCTGCGCACGGTGGATAACGCGGTCTCGTGCGGCTGGCACCGCCTCGACCGACGGCGGGACAGTGAACGCGTAGGGCGAATCTCCGAACGGGCGGGGCATGGCTGTGACCTCTCGCAGGGCGGGAGCTATGGCGTCAGCGCGATCTCCCACAAGTGAATGGATCGCTCGCCGACTTCACCGGGCGCGTCCACAAGTGACCCGACGAAACCGTCAGCGGCCCAGCGGATGTGGCCCATCAGGACCTCGAACACCTCGTGCCAGCGGGCAGGGTCTACGCTGTGACCCGCGGCCACCGTCTCTTCGTTTGTCCACACAACACACGATGATCAGCGGTGGCCGTACCCGTCTGTCAGCCAGCCTGTACTGGCCGTCCCGAGTCAGAGGCTGAGGGGTTCATCGGTCGCCGGGCGTAGGTCCCTCGCCTCATGCGCGCTTTGAGCCTGCTGACTATGGTCGGCACTCATGCAGACCACAGGGATTGTTCGCCGCCAGGCGGCGGAGCGTAGGCGCGACACTCTGGAACGGCTCGTCACCGAGCGGGATGTATGGGTGTCGACAGCACATCCCAATCACGGGCCGCACCAGGTGCCACTGTGGTTCATGTGGGATGGGCGCGCAGTGTGGATGTGCACCAGTGCCACTTCCGCGACTGCGCGGAACGCCCGCGAGGAGCCGCGCGTGCGCCTGGCGCTGCCGGACACCTTCGACGTCGTGCTTCTCCAGGGTGAGGCGGAATGCTTCCTGGACCAGGACGTGCCCGGAGACGCGGCCGAGGCGTTCGCCGCCAAGTTCGGGTGGGACCCGCGTACGGAGGAAGGCTCCTTTCTGTATGTGCGCGTGGTGCCGAAGAGTGTCCGCGCTTGGCGCGGCGAACCGGAACTACGCGGCAGGGTCATCATGCGCGACGGGACATGGCTGGAATAGCGGCCGTCGCTGACTGACGTCCTTCTCCCCACCAGCAAGATCACGATCTACGGCTGGAGTACTAGGGCCTGTACGGAGTCGTGATCACCATGCTGGTACAACTTTCGTGTGGCGAGGCGTGAACTGAGTGACGACGATTGGGCGTTGGTCGAGCC
>NZ_JBEYUZ010000059.1:0-6469 GCF_040643755.1 Streptomyces sp. NPDC047079 | reverse complement strand
CTCCCGCTCCGCGGGAGCGCTGGCTGACCGCTGCGCGGTCAGCTCACCTGCCTTGCTGCGCAAGGCAGGTGATGCTCCGTCCGCTGCGCTCCCGGAACGGTGGGGGCTGCGCCCCCACTCGGTGCCTTCGCTGCGCTCCGGTCACCGTGTGGCGCTTCGCGCCACGAAGGTCGGCCCCGCTGCGCGGGGCCGACCAACGGGCCTGCGGCCCGAGCAGCAGCACGGGGACGGTTGCGCCTGTCTCTCCGGCTGGCCTCTGCGGGTACTGGGGACGCCGGGTCAGCGTCTACGGGACCAAGTACTACCGATTCCCGCAACGTGCAGGGCCAGCGCGGTCAGCCCCAGGAGCATGACGTTGACTGACGAGAACGTGTGATTGGTGCTGATCTCAGCTGCGTTGATGAGGAACGCGATGAAGAACAGCACTGCCGCGACTATGCCGAGCATGACAAGCCCCTCTCATAGGAAGTGAAGCCCGTATGCCCGGCCCTCGCCCCTACAGACATGGGTGGCGCGCCTTCGAAGTCGCATGACTCGCCAGGCAGGAGCCTGGCGAGTCATGCCGGCACGCTGAAGTGTCCTCAGGCGTGGGCGTGGCGGGTACTTGCCGCCTTGTGCGAGGCGGCGTGATGTGCGGGCCGGCCCGTCACGGGAACCGCGAGACGCCGCAGGGACAGGCCCGCGGTGACGAGGAGACCGATGAAGACGGTGAGGAGCAGGACGGCCACCCACATCTGCCGGCTTCCCGGTGACTGCCAGCCGGTCCAGGCCGCGGATGCCGCCCACAGCAGGGCGCCCACGGCGTAGAAGGAGCGGACGCGGTGCAGCTGTCGCACGGCCCGCAGGAACTGGATGCGTTCGGTCTTCGGTGCCATGCGGGCCCGTGTACCCCGATGTGCCACGACCATCAGGGCGGAAGGAATCTTGTGCAGGGGCTTTTCCGGGAGTCTCGCATGTCTGCATCTCGATGTGATGCAGCATGTAGCATTGGCATAATTCTGGGACATCCGGTGGGGAGCGGTTTGCGTGTTGATCTACGAGTATCTTCCGCATGAGCTTGCCCGGCTCGGGGTCGTCGCGAAAGCTGACGGATTCGATCGACACCAGGTGGCCGCGCAAGTGCGCCTGGCGCAGGAACGCGCCGGGTGTGCACGGGGGTGCCCTGCAGAGCCGCACCACTTGAGCGAGGTGTTCATCGCGGAGTTGCGGCGCCTTCAGTGGGAACGGATCGCCGCTCTCATGGAGAAGGAGCGGGTGGCCACGTACACGGCCTCCCGCGACTCGCGTGCCATCCGTTACGAAACGCAGCGTCTGCAGCGGCTGATGACAGATGTGGCTGAGGCCGAGCGGTCCGGGCGCGCGGCTCCGGAGATCTCGCGTCATCGCGTCTACCGGATCGATGCCCGGCCCACCGCCGGCGGCTCCAGCCCGGCCATGCCTGCCCCCGCCGTCCACCTGATGGCTGCATCACCCGATGAAGCAGCCGCGAAAGCCTGGACCATCCACGGAAGAAACGGCGGCCTCTACCAACGCGGCGGATACCAGATCACTTCCGCCACACAAATCCTGCCCGAGCCGGGAGAACTCTTTTGATCCAGCTCCGAGAACACCAGGTGGAACAGAAATCACGGTTCCGGAAATGGGTCGGATTCCCTGCAAGATCCTCTGTGCCGCCGGAGGGCGCGAGAGGTACGATCGTCTCCGCGACCGGATCGGGCAAGACCATCACTGCCGCCGCGTGTGCGCTGGAGTGCTTCCCCAGCGGCCGGATCCTCGTCACCGTGCCGACCCTGGACCTGCTCGTGCAAACCGCCCAGGCGTGGCGGGCGGTGGGGCACCGCTCCCCCATGGTGGCGGTGTGCTCGCTGGAGAACGACCCGGTGCTCAACTCGCTTGGGGTGCGTACCACCACCAACCCGATCCAGCTCGCCCTGTGGGCGGGGCACGGGCCGGTCATCGTGTTCGCCACCTACGCCTCCCTGGTGGACCGCGAGGACTTCGACGACCCAATGGCTAAGGGGAAGGTTCGCGGGCCGCTGGAGGCCGCTTTGGCGGGCGGGGAGCGGCTGTACGGACAGCAGATGGACGGTTTCGCGCTCGCCATTGTCGACGAAGCCCACTCAACCGCAGGTGATCTTGGCAGGCCTTGGGCCGCGATCCACGACAACGCCCGCATCCCCGCCGACTTCCGGCTCTACCTCACCGCCACCCCCCGCATCCTCGCCGCTCCCCGGCCGCAGAGGGGCGCGGAGGGCCAGGAGCTGGAGATTGCGTCGATGGGCCAGGACTCCGAGACCTACGGGCCGTGGCTGGCCGAGCTGGGGCTCTCGGAGGCGATCGAACGCGAGATCCTCGCCGGGTTCGAGATCGACGTGCTCGAGATCCGCGACCCCTCCCCCGTCGCCGGGGAATCGGAGGAGGCGCAGCGGGGCCGGCGCCTGGCGCTCCTGCAGACCGCGCTCCTGGAACACGCGGCCGCGCACAACTTGCGCACTGTGATGACGTTCCACCAGAAGGTGGAGGAGGCGGCGGCGTTCGCGGAGAAGATGCCGGAGACGGCTGCGGAGCTGTACGCCAACGACACCACCTCCGACGACGACCTGGCGGCCGCAGACCGGCTCCCCGCCTCGTCGATCGGCGCGGAGTTCTACGAGCTGGAGGCCGGCCGCCACGTCCCACCGGACCGCGTCTGGTCGGCGTGGCTGTGCGGCGACCACCTCGTCACCGAACGACGCGAGGCGCTGCGCCAGTTCGCCAACGGCATCGACGCCGCCGGCCGCCGGGTCCACCGCGCCTTCCTCGCCAGCTGCCGCGTCCTCGGAGAAGGCGTCGACATCACCGGCGAACGCGGAGTCGAAGCCATTTGCTTCGCCGACACCCGCGGCTCCCAGGTGGAGATCGTGCAGAACATCGGCCGGGCGCTCAGGCTCAACCGCGACGGCTCCACGAAGGTCGCGCGGATCATCGTGCCCGTGTTCCTGGAGCCCGGCGAGGACCCGACGGACATGGTGGCCTCCGCCAGTTTTCGCCCTCTTGTAGCGGTCCTCCAAGGCCTCCGCAGTCATGATGAACGACTCGTTGAGCAGCTCGCCTCCCGCGCGCTCACCAGCGGGAAGCGCAAGGTCCACGTCCGGCGAGACGAGGACGGCCAGATCGTCGGTGTCGGCGGCGAGGGTGACGGCGAGGACCAGGAGGACGACACGCAGGCCGCTGCCGAAGCGGCGCTGCTGCACTTCTCCAGCCCGCGTGACGCCGCGACCATCGCGGCCTTCCTGCGTACCCGGGTTTACCGTCCCGAGGCCCTTGTGTGGCTGGAGGGCTACCAGGCCCTGCTCCGCTGGCGGAAGGAGAACCACATCACCGGCCTCTACGCCGTCCCCTACGACGTCGAGGTCGAAGTGGGGGCGACGAAGGCGTTTCCGCTTGGGCGGTGGGTGCACCAACAGCGGAAGGCGCTGCGGGCAGGTGAACTGGAGGAGCGGCGCAAGACCCTGCTGGACTCGCCCGAGGCCGGGATGGTGTGGGAGCCGGGCGAGGAGGCGTGGGAGAACAAGCTCGCCGCGCTGCGGTCCTACCGGCGGGCCATGGGGCACCTCGCGCCGCGTCAGGACGCGGTCTGGGGCGAGGGCGAGGCGATGGTGCCGGTCGGACAGCACATCGCCAACCTGCGCCGGAAGGGCGGCCTTGGGAAGGACGCAGAGCGGGCGGCACAGCGCGCGAAGCAGCTGGCCGCAGTCGACCCGGACTGGGACTGCCCGTGGCCGCTGGACTGGCAGCGGCTCTACCGCGTCCTCGCGGACCTGGTCGACGCCGACGGCGTCCTGCCGGCCATCGAACCCGGGGTGCTGTTCGAGGGGGACGACCTGGGCAAGTGGCTTCAGCGGCAGAAGAATCCGGGCACCTGGGCGCAGTTGTCGAGCGAACAGCAGGAGCGGCTGTCCAAGCTGGGCGTGAAGCCCGTCCAGGCACCGTCTCCGGCCCCTGAGGCCACGCGTGCGAAGGGCCCGGGCAAAGCGCAGCAGGCGTTTCAGCGCGGCCTGGCGGCCCTCGCGCAGTGGGTGGACCGGGAAGGCCATCGCCCTGTACCGCGCGGCCACGCTGAAGAGATCGTGGTCGACGGCGAGACGGAGCGGGTGGCCGTGAAGCTGGGCGTATGGACCTCCAACACCCGCGCCAGACGAGACAAGCTCACCCAGGCACAACTGGACGCGCTGCGGGAGCTGGGCGTGGAGTGGGCGTGAAATGCAGGCCGACCGGCTGCCCTGCTCGTGCGCTTCCCGTACGGCATGCGTACGAGAAGCGCACGTATGCCGTACCGGACGTGCACGCGACGCGGGCGTCAAGCAGAGCCCGCGCCAACTCGGAGATCAGCGTAGGCCCCGCCCCACGCATATGGACGCGGGCCAGCTGCCGCAGTTGGGAGCGGGCGGTCGCTGCGTATTTTGCCACAGAGAGACTCCCTGCGGCCGTGATCTACGGCCGCAGGCGATGCCGCAGCTTTCACAGGCTCTAATCGTCGCCTGTGCCCTGCCCACGACACCGGCTGACTGGCGCGCTTGGCGTAAAGCGACTTGCTTCATGGAAACCCGTCGCGTCTCTATGATGACCGCAGCACAAGGGGGTTGAGCAGATGAGTGCGGATGCTGCCGCCAGAACAGATGCCGGCGGCAGCGCAGGTGCTGGCGGCTTCGACTATCAGGCGCGAGTGGCCGCCTGGTTCGCTGTCCGGGCGCTGGCGGGTACCGCGGCTGCGGGGGTACGCGGGCTGTACAGCGGCGCCATACAGGAGGTTTGCTGCGAGACCGGGGAGCCGGTCGACGACTGCCGTGTCCGGTTGGCGGATGGAGCGGTCCTGGCGTTGCAGGCCAAGCGGTTCATCACGCTCGGAACGACTACGGGCAGTGAACTGGCCAAGACCGTTGACCAGTTCGTCAGGCAGCATCTGTGGGCGGGGCACGAGACTGACCAACTGGTGCTGGTGACCACCTCGGATTCCCCCTCGACCGTCACCAAGGATCTCGCCGACGCCCTCGACCGCATCCGCGAAGCTCCGTCTGGTTCCAGCCTCACCGCCGGATGCAATGCCCGGCAGGTCAGGGCCTACACCACGTTCGTCAGTCATGTGAAGCGGGCGTGGAAGCAGCACACGGAGCCTGCAGTCGAGCCGAGCGATGCGCAGCTGCGGGTCTTCCTTGCCCGGTGCTGGGTGTGGGTGCTGGATGTTGAAGAGGGAAAGGACGGTGAGCGGGAGGCTCTGACTCTGCTGCGGGTGGCGGTGGTGGCTGGCACGGACCAGGCCGACTCTGCCTGGGACACCCTGCTGCGCGTGTGTGACCAGCTGTGCAAGAAGCAGACGGGCATCGATCTGGCCGGGCTGCAGACCAAACTCACCGAGACCAAAGTCCGGTTGGCGACGATCCGGGACTTCGTGGCGGACGTGGCCCGGCTGACCGCACTGACCCAGCAGACACTAGCGCAGATGGACGGCGAGCTGACCGCGATTCCCGGCCCCGAGGGAGACGTCACGGTCAAGCGCGGGGTGGACGATGTTCTGTCCGTACAGGCGGAGCAGGGATCGTGCCTGGTGACGGGCGAGCCAGGCGCGGGCAAGAGCGCAGCCCTGCATCACCTGGCCGGCGCCTGGCATGCGGCCGGTCGTCCTGTGCTGTTCCTGCAAGTGAGCAGTCTCGCATCTCTCAGCGCCGGGCAACTGCAGGATGAACTGCATCTTGAGTATCCGCTGCTGGAGGTGCTGGGGCAATGGGCGCCCGGTGCGCAGGGTCTGCTGGTGCTGGACGCCTTGGACGCCGCCCGGTCTGGTACGGCGGAGCAGTTGTGGCGGCAACTGATCCGGCAGGTGCGCCAGCGACTCCCCCACTGGCGCGTGGTGGCCTCGGTCAGAACCTGGGACCTTGAGCATTCAGCCAGCCTGGGCTCGTTGATTCCCGGTGACGCGCTGGTGGTGGGCGACTGGGACGACGCCGAATTCGCGAAGATCCTTACCGCTGTGCCTGCCTTGGCTGAGTTGGTGGCGTCCTCCCAAGATCAGGTCAAGCGCCTGCTGCGTAACCCCTTCAATCTGCGGCTGGCTGCCCAACTGCTCCTTGAGGGGGTGGAGCCGGCCGACCTGCACGCTGTCGACAGCCGCCTGGACCTGCTGGGCCGCTACTGGAAGCAGCGTGTCAGCGGGGTGCCGGACGGCCCGCAGCGGTCTGCTTTCCTGACCGAGTGGTGTCAGGCCGCGGTCGCGGCGCGTCAGCTGGCCGTCTCCGCCCAGCCGCTGCTGGCTGGCAATACATCGGCGGCCGATGTGCTGAACGCCCTTCTGTCTGACCGGGTGCTGATGCCGGCCGCCGCATCCGAGATCGGCGCGGTGAACCGCCCCGGTTCGAATAGAGACTCGATTTCATGAAAGGATCGAGTCATGGCACGACCTTCCCGTTACCCGCTTGAGCTCCGCCGCCGTGCA
>NZ_JBEYUZ010000058.1:0-9113 GCF_040643755.1 Streptomyces sp. NPDC047079 | reverse complement strand
CCACCCCCCAGGTCATCCGTTCGACAGGGGGCAACAGTCATGCCGGGCCCGGAGGCCAGCGGCCCTCTTGCAGGACCGCGAAGAAGATAACGGGGGGGGGGGATCATCCGCCGCGCGGCTCGCTGACCGGTGGGTACGACGGTGGCGGTGGGGGAGGGGGAGAGTTCGCCGGAGAACGACATGCGGTGAAGTCCAGGAAACGTCGTGACGCCCCAGCAGGCCGGGCGCCGGCACAGTCGTGCGCCTTGCCGGAGGTGACGCGGCCGGTGTCTGAGGCGTCACGTATGCGTGAGCGCGGTCGTCGGTGATTCGGTCGCCGAGCACTCGCGCGGGAACGCTCTACGAGGTGAGCTGGCGGCCGGGAGTCGGCCGCCGCCCGCTCTTGCGAGTGGCGGCCGCAAGAAGAGACGACCCGAAGCTCAGACCTTGGTGAAGCACAACGTGTAGTTGAACTTCTGCCCATTGTGGTACTGAATGCCGTAGTCGTACTTCGACCCGCATTCCATGTTCTTGCCGGGGACCATCTCCCCCAACTTGTACTCGGCCTCGCGGGAGTCACAGTCGACGACCGTCGGAAGCGGCTCGCCCTTGGGGTCCTTGATCTTGACGCAGTCGCCGATTTCCGGGTCGTGAGCCTCGGCGTACGCGGACGCCGACACCTCCGCCTTCGCCTTGCCACCGGTGGGGCTGGTGTTGTAGTCCCAGACGTAGTAGGCCAGACCACCGCAGATCGCTACGACGACGGCGAGGGACTTCACGACCCGCAACCGGCCTCCCGGCAGCGGGCGCTGAGGAGCGCGCTGAGGCTGCGGATGCGGCTGTTGCGGCTGCTGTGGATTCCCGTACGGAGCATGCTGCTGGTATCCGTACGGCTGCTGAGGCTGCCCGTACGGCGGTTGATTCGGATGCTGCGGTGGCGGCGTCGACATGCCTGAAAAACCCCGTGGTTGACTGCGTGGTGGCTGAACGGACCGAGGTCAACTGGAAATTGACCAGTGCAGGCTATCCGTTCGACGTCGGTCGGGTCGCCGGCGGGGCAGGTCAGACGAAGTAGCCGACCAGGAACGACACCCCGGCCCCGACGAGCCCCACACCCAGCATCCCGATCACTATCGGACGCGTCACTCCCCGCCCTGCCGTCTCCCATGCCGCGTCGAACGAGATGCGGCTCTGGCCGAACGGTGCGTATCCGGTGGCGAGGCAGAAGACACCGAGGCCTGTGAGGACCCAGCCGCCGAAGAAGGCGCCGAAGAACCTCCAGGCGCGGTCCATACCGCTCTGGACGTAGTCGCCGTCCTCGGAGGTGCCCGTCGTGGTCGCGCCGGTCTGTTGCACCGACAGTTCGGTGCCCGGCGTGTACCGCTGCCTGACCTGCACCGCGGCGCCCGCGTCCTTGTCCTTGCCGTCGTCGGACACGAAGATGCCCTCACAGCGGATGGGGCGCCGGTTCTTGCGGCTGCTGCGGGAGGCGTTGTTCGGATAGCTCACCTCGCACTGCTTCACGGTCAGGGTGCCGTGCGTGCCCGCCCAACCCGCCAGGTACGCCCCCTCGTACGCGCCCCATCCGCTCAGAGCGAGGCCCGCGAGGAGGAAGACCAGGCCCCCCGCCCGCCCGAGGTGGCCGAAGGCTCTGCCGACGAGACCGGCAAGGGAACGGTCGACACCTTCGCCTTTTCCTGTGCCCTGCGTCTGAGCCATCACGATGAGGTCCTTCTCTCCTCTTCGGCCGGTGGGGGCTCAGCATGGCATCCGTACACGACGGGAGATACTTCGGGTGTCCGAGAGACGAGGGCAGCGAGGAGAAGCGACATGACCAGGCGACCCGAGAACTCACCCACCCCGCACGGCTCTTCGCAGGACCGCGGTGTACTGGACGAGGCGCTCGAACCGGAGCAGATACGTTCTCTGAACTCCGCCCTGCGCAGGCTGTCCGAGACCGAGGGTGTCGGCAAGGACATGCAGGATGCGGCGAAGAGGCTGCTCTCCGGCCGCCTCGCCCTGCGCGAGGCCCTGGACGACCCCGCGGTGGCACGCGCCCTGGGCGAGGGCATGGCCTCCCTGCGTGGGCAGTGGGAGACGCTCTCCGAGGAGGAGCGCGAGCAGATCAGGCACGGGGTGGCGCCGGCGAGCGGTGACTCCTCGTCCGGGGCCTTCGAGCCGAGGAGCTCGGAAGACGAGGCCGCGCAGTCCAGGAAGAAGAGCCAGGGGCGGCACAGCGGCGGGTTCTCGCTGTACTGAGCAAGCAGGGCGACCGGTGGCGCGGGCGGTGGCCCACCCGGCGCCTCCACGGTCAGAACAGCCCGTGCCACATCTGCTCGACGATCAGCGACCACCATGTGTCGGGATTTCCCAGCGCGGAGGGATCGATGGCGGCGAGCTGCTCCTGCAACGCCGCCACCGCCGCTCCCGCCGCGACCGGGTCCAGGCCACGCATCCGCTGCCGCGTGGTGGCGAGCAGCGCCAGGCAGCGGGCGAAGGCGGCCGCCGACACGTTGATGTAGCGGGCGGCGGCGGTGACCGGGTCCACGGCCCACACCGCGCCGAGTCCGTCCGGTTCCGTCGTACCGGGCAGGCACTGCACCGCGACCACCGCGACCCCGTCGAACCCGATCCGCACCAGGTGGGCCAGGGCGCCGATCCTCTCCTCGGCGGCCGGGCTGCGCCGCTCGCGCAGATTGGTGGCGACATCGGTGAACAGGCCGCCGGCCGGAGGGGCGTCGGGCCGGTCGGCGGTGAAGAAGAGCGGAAGGTCGGCGGGGAGCCCTGCCCAGGTGAGCGTCGACTTGGCGGTTTCGGGTAGCGGACTGTCGGCGACGTCGTCGGCGTCGTGGCGACGTACGCCCTCCTCGCCGAAGACCTCCACGAGATGGCGCCCGAGGGCCACGTCACGCATCGGCTCCGCGAGCCTCACCTGGGCGGGAACGGGAAGGCGGTGCGGGCGGGGCGGCGGCTGCTGGCCGGCCATCCGGTGCATGGCCTCGACCTGCTCGACCAGGGCGGCGATGCCCTCCGCGCGGTCCTCGGCATGAGTTCCGTAGTTCTGCGTGCATGACATCTGTGCGTTGCGGAACTGGTTGAGAAGTTCGGCGGTGTAGCCGCCGGGGAGCAGGCTGGGCCGCAGGTCGGTGTGGATCGCGAGGACACTGCTCTCGGGGACGTTCATGCGCCGCAGCTCGGCCCACGCCTGGTACTCGGCGGGAGGCAGGCCCGGCCCCGAGGTGCGGAAGAGGGTGGTCTCCTCCCCGTTGGCCGGGTCGGTGTAGGTGAAGACGGCGGTGTTGCCCGGGCCCGTGACCGGACGGGCACCCCCCGCCGGGGCGCCGCTCCGGGCCCCGCCCTGCGTGCCGCCGCCCTGCTTCTGCTGGTACATCCGTACGACCTCCTCGACGGGCGCCGACGGCCAGACCGTCAGCTCGCCGGTACGACGGTCGACCACCCCGCACGCGTCGCCGACCTCCGCGGGCGGCCGGCGCTCCCCGGTCACCGGGTCCTGCTCGGGGGCCGCGGGCGCGGGCCACACGACCCAGCCCAGGTCGAACTCCTGCATCCTGACCTCACGGCGCGGCGCCGCCGAGCCTTCCGGGTTGAGCCAACGGTCGGCGATGGCGAGCGCCTGCTCCTGGCTGGTCACGGGGTGGCTCCTTCGAGGTCGGTCGAGGGGGAGGACAGGAGGGAGGAGTGAGGAGGGGGGAGGGGACGTCCGTCGTGTGTCTATGAGGCTTTCGAGGCTATCGCCGAGGCCGCCGCACGGATGAGGAGGGCCTTCGCCCCGTGCTCGGTGGCGACAAGGAGGACACCGTCGGGGGAGAGATCGGCGGCGGTGAACGGCGTGTCGGAGATCAGCGCGGCCACGACATCCCCGCTCGCCCGGTCCCAGACGCGCAGATAGTCGGCGCCCCGGCTGAGCCCCAGCGGGGCGGCCGCCCGCTCGTCCTCGGACGGGCGCAGGACCTGGGCGGGATCTGCGTCGCCGAGGGAATCGGGAGCGGGCCGGAGGAGACCGTGGATCAGTACCGCGGAGCCGCGTGTGTCCCCGGGCTCGCCGGTTTGTTCCGCCTCCGCGGCCGTTTCCCCAGCCTCCCCGGTCGCATCCGCTTCCCCCGTTTCCACCGTTTCCCCCGTCTCTCCGAGCGGGCGAGCGCCGGGTGTGTCGGCGGGTACGGCGAGGACGGCGACCGGAGTGGCCGGACCTTCCGGGCTGGGAAGACTGCCGACGGTCACGGCGCTCACGCCGGCGACGGGCAGACTCCACAGCGTCCGCCAGGGCAGCTCGAAGGCGAGCCGGTGCAGGGCATCGGCGTACTCGGGCAGGCCGTCTTCGACGAACGCGGTCTCCAGCAGGGCGGCGCGCAGCGGGGCGGACGCCTGGGTACGGGTCAGCAGGGGGGCCGTACGCAAATACGTACGGGCTGGTGCGCCGAGCGTCTCCACCGGTACGGCTTCGATGGCGGCGCGCAGTGATACCGGGTCGGCGTGCACGAACAGGCCCGGGTCGGTGAGGAGTTGGGGCAGCAGACCGGCCTCCAGGGTGTGACCCGCGATGTGGTCGCGCACGTAGGGATCGGCCTTGCTCCAGTCCTGCTCCGGCACGGCCTCCAGCAGCGCCATCGCGATCTGCGTCTGAGCGGCGCGGATGTTCGGCAGACCGGCGCGGATCTCGTCACCGAGGGCCGGGTGCAGCAGCCGGAGCAGCGTAGGCCGACCGTTCTCCCGCCCGTCCGTGCCCGTACCACGCTCCGCGTCCCGCCCTTCCCGCTGCTCCACAGGCTGCACGAAAGGTCCCGCGAGCAGCATCCCGCCCGCAATCGCCTCGCTCATATCCCGCCCGGCGACCGCGCTCGCCAGCCGCCCCCACAGGTGGACGGGTATGCCGTCGGCCTCGGCCAGGGCGAGCGGCGCCAGCAGCAGCCGTAGCGTCTGCGGGTCGGCGCCGAGCCGTCCGGCATGCAGATCGAGAGCCTCGCCGACGGAGGTCGGCAGCCGGTTCTCATCCGCGGGGTCGAAGCCTTCGGGCGCCATCAGGATGCCCTGCACGGCGAGTTGGACGACCAGCGGACTCGTTCCCGCTCGCCGGCCGATGGCCGCGGCGAGGGCCAGGCGGGCGGCGGGGTCGACCGTGAACGGCAGCTCAGGCGCACCGAACTCCGGGTCGAGCGCGGCCTGGGCGTGCAGCACCAGGCCCTCGGGGTCGGCCCATTCCGGTGCGTCGAGGTCGATGACCTGCACGGTGCCGGGCGGCAGACCGGCGGCCAGCCCGGCGGCCAGCGGACGCGGCACCTCGGCCAGGAGCCGGACCGTCGCGGTGGCGGTGAGGGGAGCGAGCACCTCCCGTACGAGCCGGGCGGGCTCATCCGCGGCCCGTACCGGACCGGCCCGGTCGACATCCGGCACGACGACGGTCACCGGCTCGTCGAGCGCGGCCATCTCGGCGAACACGTCCTTCGTGCTGGTCGCGTCCAGTTCGTAGTGGTCGGCGAGCAGCCACAGCACCTGCGCGGCGGTCAGTCCATCGGGGGTCGGCACTGCCGGGGCGGGCAGTTCCGGTGGCACGGTCGACGGATCCATCGCGTCCAGCGGCAGCCGCTTGCGGAACTCCGGCTCGCACAGCATCAGAAAGCCGGTGAGCAGTCGCGAACGCCCGCTGCCGGAGCCGCCGGTGAGCACGACCACGCGCGGTGCACCGGGCGCGGCCGCGCGCCATGCGGCGAGCGCACGCAACGCTGCGGTCCGGCCGCCTATGTGGGGGTGCGGTGCGTAGTCCTCGGTCGAGCCGGTCATGGGTCCCCGTTCCCCGTCCTCCGCCATTGCGGTCGCATGTGCGTACGACATCGATCTTAGGTGCCGATCGCAGGGGACGGAGGCGTGCGGCCGGGCATCAGGGGGTACCTCCCTGTCGCTCGACTGCGCTGTGAGAAACGTCCGCCGGGGACCAGGATCACGGGCACCAAGGTCACGGGCACCAGGGTCCCGGGCGCCAGGATCACCTGTCACAGGATCACCTGTCGGCTGGTCCGACCCTTCATCGGCTATGCGTCGGGTCGATGCGCCTCGCGCTGCCGGCGGTACAGGGCGATAGCGGCCTCGGTCGGGTAGTTGGGGACGGTGACGGTCTCACCGGTGTCCTTCGCCACCACGATCTTGCTGCCGCCCGGCGGCGCGGGCCGCGGCCGGCCTTCGGCGTCAGTGGTGGGCGGGAACGTCGCGTACACCAGGTAACCGATGTCGAACTCGTGGACGTGCAGGGGAGCCGGGCTCCCGTCGGCCAGCTTCGGCTGCGCATAGCGGCTGCGGACGATGGCCAGGGCTTCCTCGGGGGTGGTCGGGGGAGCCGGGTGGTCCGGAGTCATGGAGTTGCTCTCCTCGTCACGGTAGTTGGGCACGGCTGTCCTGCGGCATGTCCTTGGGACGGTATCCCGACTCGACGCCGAGCGGCACGCCGAGGCCGTGGGCGGGGTCTTCCGTTTCCTGGTGGCTCGGACCGGCCGCGTATGCCAGCGGAGGTGCGATTGCCTGCGCATCCGCTCCCTCGCCGACCCACAGGGCGATGAACAGCGCGGCGGTCGCTTCCAGGAGTCCCGCACGTTCGAGACCGCCGCCGGCCACGGGTTCGCAGCCCACGTCCTGCACCAACTCGCGTACACGCACGAGGGCCGTCTCCTCGTCCCCGCAGATGGGCACGGCCAGTGGTCGCCCGCCGAAGACGGGCGGCCGCATGCGCCACACGTCCTCGTGGCAGAGGTTGAAGGCCTTGACCACGTGGGCTCCCGGTGCCGCCGCGGCGAGTTGCTGCGCGGCTGAGGGGCCTCCTTCCGTCAGCAGCCGGAAGCCCGGCCCGAGCGGGTTGGAGCAGTCGAGCAGTACCTTGCCCTCCAGGGCCGCGTGCAGGTCCCGTGCCACGCCTGCTCCCGCCCCGAACGGCAGCGCGGCCAGCACCACCTCCCGACCGGACTCGGCCGCCGCGCGCAGACTGGCAGGCTTCGCGCTGCCTCCGATGCGCTTCGCGAGCCGCGCCGCCTGGTGTGCGTCCCGTCCTCCGATGATCACCTCGTGCCCGGCCCGCACCCAGTGGGTGGCGAGCGCGTCGGCCAAGTTGCCCGTTCCCAGTACACCGATTCTCATCACGCGTTCCCTCTCCGTGCCTGCTTCGACGGTTCACACCGACGCTAGAAGGCGGTTCGGGCACCATTTGGTACGTGACGACCGACGCCTTCCTCGCCGACTGCCGTGCCCGCCTCGCCTTCGACCTGCTCTCCAACACCTGGAACGCCGTGGTGCTCTGGGCGCTGCGCGACGGCCCCAGGCGCCCGGTCGATCTACGGCAGCGCATCGGAGGCATCAGCTCCAAGGCCCTCACCGAGACTCTGCGGCGACTGCAGTTCAACGGACTGGTCGACCGGCAGGCACACCCCGACGCACATCACGTGTCGAGTACCAGCTCACCGCTCTGGGCCGGACCTTGCTGGCGCCCATCGACGCCGTCGGCGCATGGGCCTTCGAGCACGGTGACGAGGTCATGGCCGCCCAGGAAGCAGCATGCATTCCCGACGCCCAGTGGCCTCCTCCTACCCGCTGACCCGGTCAACAGCGTGAGCGCGGACGTCGCCGGCCGGTGAGTGCACATCCACCCGGAGGCCGTCCGCCACCGGTGGGGTGTCGGCGGTGGGTGACAGGATGGCCGCATGTGCAAGGAACTAGACGACGTACTGGCAGATCCCGCACGGCTGTTGACCGCCGACCGGGCGGCGGTGCGCGACCACATCGTCGCTGCGGATGGCGCCCAGAGCGTGGGGCGTGAGGTCTTCCTCCAGGCCGAAGCGATCTTCGGCGTCTCGGAGGTCTCGACCGCCGAGTTCGCCTCATGGCTGCACTTCGCGGCGAAGGCGACCGGCCACGAGGAGTACGCCGAGCGGACGGCGGCGGTCGAGCCGGGGATGCCCTGGCGAACGGTGTGGGCGTGGTGGCGGCCGGCCAACTGGTTCATGGCCCACCCGAGCCTGAACGGCGACTATTACCAGGTCCACCGCCGCCTGTACGAGGGTCGGGAGCTCATCGAAGTGGTCGATCAGCGCGGGCCGCTCTGGCTCGATGCGGAGACGGGCCGGAGGGTGAAGGTCCAGAACGAAGGAGCGCTGGCGGAAGCGCCCGCGTTGCCGAAGGCGCTCGACGCGCCTGAACTGCACAACTGGGACCTGACCGCCCCGGAGAGCTGGGCAGGCGCCGTCGCGTTCGCCGTCGAGGGCGGCAGGACCCGTCATCTCGTCGAGAGCGCGCACGGCATAGCGGTGCTTGAGACAGACGCGGAGGTGCTGCGGGACTGGCCGTGCGGTGAGGGGATCGATCCCACGTCGTCCGAAGACTCACCGCCCGGTCCCGAACCGGCGCGGCGGCGGCCGGCGGGTCCGCTCAGCGCGGCCCGGGTCGACGACGCCTTTGGAGAACGGCACGTGGTTCGCCTGCCCGAGGCCGCTCTGCCCGATGGGCTCGAACACCCCGGGAACCGACGGCACTTGCGGGACATCGGCCTGCCTGCGTGGTGGGCGTGCCACGGGGCCGAGTTCACGGCCCATTCGGCCGATGCCATGCGCCCCCCGGCCGAGGGCACCCTGTCCGAGGACGGCGTGCTCGGTGGTGTGGCCGCCGCGGACCTGATCGCCTTCGGCACGTGCGACTATGGCGAGCTGTATCTGCACCGCCACGACGGTTCCGTGTACATCTGGAGCCGACTGGACGGCCCGACCAACCGCACGCTGGTGCCGCTCGCACCGGACCTCGATGTGTTCACTCGCGTCCTTGAGGCCGTCTACCGCTACAGCAACGCCTGCTGGCACCCCTATCCGGTGGAGCAGGACCAGGAGGCAGTGGCACAGGTGTTCCTGGACGAGGTAGACGAGCTGGCCCCGGGCCTGCTCGACCAGCAGACACCCGGCGGCATCCTGTGGAGCTGGCTCTACGCGGGCATCACCGAACTGGGCGTGGATGGCTTCTAGGGCCTGTACGGAGTCGTGATCAGTGACTTGCCTGAAGGCTGCGGATCCAGATGACGGCGCCTCGTAAGTGGAGTCCGGCAAGGTAGCTCTCGGGGGTCTTGTCATAGCGGGTGGCAATGCCGCGCC
>NZ_JBEYUZ010000057.1:0-10025 GCF_040643755.1 Streptomyces sp. NPDC047079 | reverse complement strand
CGAGCTGCGGCTCGGTGACCCGACCGAGTCGGAGATCGACCGCAAGGTCGCCCAGAACGTTCCCAGCACCATGCCGGGCCGCGGCCTCAGTTTGGCGCCGCGGGCTTGGGCGCCGGCGGCCGCGGGGCAGCCGGACGGTCCCCCACTGCCTTGACGGCGCGGGAGGCACCCCCGGCCTGCGCCGGGGAGGGCGCGGCCGGCTTCGCCGGTGTTGCCTTGCGGGGGCCGGCGGGCTTCGCGCCACCGCCGTTGCCCTGCTGCAAGGCGTCGGTCAGCTTACGTACTACGGGCGCCTCGATCGTCGAGGACGCCGAACGGACGAATTCACCGAGTTCCTGGAGCTTGGCCATGACGACCTTGCTCTCGACACCGAACTCCTTGGCGAGTTCGTAGACCCGGACCTTAGCCACTTCGCTCCTTTGAGGTCCGGGTTGCGGCCGGACCGTCGCTAGTTCATGGGCGTACTCATCGCGTACTCATCGAGTGCTCATCGCAATCTCGACCTGCTTTCGACTCGCGAGGTACCAGACCGCACGGGGTGCCGCGCGGCGCTTCTTACGGTGTTGCCTGCTCAGCGAGACGCTGTCGGCAACCTTCGGTCTGCTCGACGTACTGGCGCAACGCCATTACATCGAGCGGTCCCGGGACGCGGAGCGCCCGGGGGAACGCCCGGCGGCGGACCGCCAGGTCGAGACAAGCCGGCGCGGGGTGCACATAGGCGCCCCGGCCGGGCAGCGTACCGCGAGGATCGGGGACGCAGGCGTCCTCGATCACCACGGTACGCAGCAGTTCGGTCTTGGCCGCTCGCTCCCGGCACCCCACACAGGTGCGCTCAGGGCATGCGCGGGCATGCGTCCGGCCAGACACGGTTAAGTCTACCTCCCCGCACCGACCTCACCCCTTTGGGGCAAGAATCGAACACTTGCTGCGCATAAAACTGTCGTGATCTCAGCGACACTCGGCCGGGATCTGTTCCCCGGCCGAGGTCAGGGACCTCATCCCTGCCGGTCGGCGGGCTGCTCGGTGTCCGGCCGGATGTCGATCCGCCAGCCGGTGAGCCGGGCGGCGAGACGGGCGTTCTGCCCTTCCTTGCCGATCGCGAGCGACAGCTGGTAGTCGGGGACCGTCACCCGGGCGGAGCGGGCCGCGAGGTCCACGATCTCCACCTTGGAGACGCGGGCCGGGGACAGCGCGTTCGCCACCATCTCGGCCGGGTCGTCCGACCAGTCGACGATGTCGATCTTCTCGCCGTTCAGCTCGCCCATGACATTGCGCACCCGGCCGCCCATGGGGCCGATGCAGGCGCCCTTGGCGTTCAGACCCGATCGGGTGGACCGGACGGCGATCTTCGTGCGATGGCCGGCCTCACGGGCGATCGCGGCGATCTCGACGGACCCGTCGGCGATCTCCGGCACCTCCAGCGCGAAGAGTTTCTTCACCAGATTGGGGTGGGTGCGCGAGAGGGTGACGGATGGACCGCGCACGCCCTTCGCCACCCGAACGACGTACGAGCGGATCCGCGTGCCGTGCTCGTAGCTCTCGCCGGGCACCTGCTCCTGCACCGGCAGGATGGCCTCCAGCTTGCCGATGTCGACCAGCACGTTCTTCGGGTCGCGGCCCTGCTGGACCACACCGGTGACGATGTCGCCCTCGCGGCCCGCGTACTCGCCGAGCGTCGCGTCGTCCTCCGCGTCGCGCAGGCGCTGGAGAATGACCTGCTTGGCGGTGGTGGCGGCGATACGGCCGAAGCCCGACGGGGTGTCGTCGAACTCGCGCGGCTCCTGCCCTTCCTGAAGGTCCTCGGGGTCCTCCTTCGCCCACACAGTCACATGGCCGGTCTCCCGGTTGAGCTCCACGCGCGCGTGGCGGCGGCTTCCCTCGGTGCGGTGGTAGGCGATGAGGAGGGCCGCCTCGATCGCCTCGACGAGCAGGTCGAAGGAGATCTCCTTCTCCCGTACCAAGCCCCGCAGGGCACTCATGTCGATGTCCACGGCTACGCCTCCTCCTCTTCCTTCATGTCCTTCGTGTCCTTGCGGCTGAACTCGACCTGCACGCGCGCCCTGTCGATGTCCGGGAAGGCGAGTCTGCGGGTGGTGGCCTTGCGGCCCTTCACACCCGGCACCTCGAGGTCGACTCCTTCGTCGTCGACCTGCAGAATCCTCGCGACCAGCTCGCCGCCCTCGGCCAGCTGGAACTTCACCAGCCGGCCCGCGGCCCGCACGTAGTGCCGGTGTTCCCTGAGGAGGCGCTCCGCGCCCGGGGTTCCGACCTCGAGGGTGTACTCGCCCTCGCCCATCGCGTCCGTCTCGTCGAGCTTCGCCGAGAGCGCGCGGCTCACATCGGCGATCTGGTCGAGGTCTGCCCCGGTGTCGGAGTCGACGACGACGCGCAGCACCCGCTTGCGTCCGACGGAGTCCACCGCGATCTCTTCGAGATCAAGGCCCTGGGAGCTGACGAGCGGTTCCAGCAGTTCTCGCAGCCTCTCGCTCTGGGTGGTGCTCATCCGGGTGACTCCTCGGCCGCGTGTGCTGTTGTGGGATGGTCGCGTGTCAGGTCAAAGGGTATCCGGTCCCGGAGGGTGTTGCCGTCCACCGGCGCCGCCGCCCGACGGCCGCCGATCCCGGCGATGGCACGGGGCCGGCCGAGCCGATGGCGAGCGGTGGGGCGGCGCGCGGGTACGGTGATCACGGGCAGCCGCCCATCCGTTCGTACGAGGTCTTCGAGGACGTCTGCCGTGCCGTTCCCCCCGCATCCGCGCACCCGTCTGCGCAGAAGGAGCCTGTTCGCCTCGGCCGCGGGTGCCGCGCTGGCCGCGGGCTGCTCCGGCACCTCCGACGAGGCCGGCCCGGGCCGCGGCTCCTCGGCCGCCGACCGGGTACGCGCGCGTGCGGCCCGCGACAGCGAGGAACTGGCGGAACGGTACGCCACCGTGATCGCGGCCCATCCGTCGCTGGCGGCCAGGCTGGGGCCGCTGCGGGCGGAAGTCCTCCGGCACGCACAGGCGTTCGGCGGCCGTGCCGGGGCCTCGGCGTCCCCCTCGGCTTCCGCGCCGGTCTCCCCCGGGGCCTCGGCATCGGCCTCACCGGGTGCGTCCGCCGTACCGGCGGACCCCGGGGCGGCCCTCGCCGGGCTGGCCGCGGCCGAGCGCGCCCTGGCCGACCGGCGCGCCGACGCGCTGCTGGACGTGCCGGGCGAGCCGGCGCGGCTGCTGGCGTCGGTGGCGGCGGCCGGGGCCGCGCACGTGTACCTGTTGACGGAGGGCGGAAAGTGAGCACCAGCGACAGCACGCCGACGGCCGGTGGCGGCGAGCTCGCGGCCCTGCAGGCCGCCCTGCGCGCGGAGCACGCCGCGGTCTACGGCTACGGTGTCGTCGGCGGGCGCATCCAGCAGGCACGTCGGGCGGAGGCACGCGCCGCCTACGACGCCCACCGCGCCCGGCGGGACGAGCTGGCGCGGGCCGTACGGGACCTGGGCGGCACTCCGGAGGCCGCGGCGGCCGCGTATGCGCTGCCCTTCTCCGTGCCGGACCCGGCCGCCGCCGTGCGGCTCGCCGCCGAACTGGAGGAGCGGGTGGCCGGGGTGTACTCGGACCTGGTCCGGGCCTCGACGGGCGAGCGGCGGCGGTCCGCCGCACAGGCGCTGCGGGAGGCGGCGGTGCGGGCGGTGCGCTGGCGCGGCGGGAGCGTAGCCTTCCCTGGTCTCGCCGAGCGGGCGGCGGGGGCCGCCTCCGCCGCGCCGGTGACACCGCGGACCTGAGCGGCACCGCGGGACCCTGGCGTACGCGCACACCGCACGCGTGCGAAGCCGACCTGGAAAGGAAACCCCTCGCGCATGGCTTTCGAACCGCCGCAGCGTCTCGTCCGGGCGCTCGGCGAGACGCAGCGGGACGGCGGCGCCGAGTGGCTGGACAAGCTCCCCGAGCTGATCCGGCACGCCGTCGATCTACGCGGGTTGACGGTGGAGCGGGTGCAGGCGCCGGGGGGCCGCAGCAGCCTGGTGCTGCTGGTGCGGCAGGCGGACGGCACGCCCGCCGTGCTGAAGCTGGCGCCGCCGTGGGCCCGGCCGGGCGGAGAACGGGACGCGCTCGAGCAGTGGGGCGGCTTCGGGGCGGTCCGGCTGCTGGACGCGGACCCCGAGCGGGGTGTGCTGCTGCTGGAGCGGCTCCATCCGGAGATGTCGGTGCGCTCACTGCCGGAGGCCAAGGCCCTGCTGGAGGCGGCCGGCACGCTGCGCCGGCTGTGGGTGGAGCCGCCCGCCGGGCACTCCTTCGAGACGGTGGCCGGGCGCACCGGGCGGCAGGCCGAGGCGATGCGGGAAGGGGCCCGTACGGACCCCGAGGCGGCGCCGTTGATCGAGGCGGCGCTCGCGGCCCGCGAGCAGTTGCTGGCCGCGCCGACCGAGGACCGGCTGCTGCACGGCACGCTCCGGCAGAGCAAGATCCTCGCCGGGGAGCGGTTGCCGTGGCTGGCCGTGGGCCCGGACCCGGTGGTCGGCGAGCGCGCCTTCGATCTGGCGCGTCTGGTGCGGGACCGGGTGGAGGACCTGATCGCGGCGCCCTCCGGCGCGGCGATCACCCGCCGCCGGGTGAAGCGGCTCGCGGAGTCACTGGACCTGGAGCAGGAGCGGCTGCGCGGCTGGACGCTGTTCCGGGCGGTCGAGTCCGGGGCACGGGCGCGCCGCGTGGGCCGCACGCGGGACGCGGAACTTCTGCTGGAGTTCGCGACCTGGCTGTAGCCGCCGGGGCCGGGGTCGGCGTGGGGCTGGGCGTGCGTGCGCGGACGGCCGCCGGTCGTGGGACCGGCGGCCGTCGGCGAAGGGAACGGTCCGGCCGTCAGGCGGTGAGGCGGGCGATCGCCTCGTCCACCGTCAGTTCCTCGCGCTCACCCGTCCGGCGGTCCTTCAGCTCCAGGACGCCCTCGGCGGAGCGGCGGCCCGCCACCAGGATCTTCGGCACACCGATCAGCTCGGCGTCCGTGAACTTCACGCCCGGGGAGACACCGGCCCGGTCGTCCACCAGCACGCGGAGGCCGGCCTCGGCCAGCTTCCCGGACACATCGAGGGCCAGCTCGGTCTGGAGCGCCTTGCCCGCCGCCACCACGTGCACATCGGCCGGGGCGACCTCCGCGGGCCAGCACAGGCCCTGCTCGTCGGCGGTCTGCTCGGCGAGCGCGGCGACCGCACGGGAGACACCGATGCCGTAGGAGCCCATGGTCACACGGACCGGCTTGCCGTTCTGGCCGAGGACGTCGAGCTTGAGGGCGTCGGCGTACTTGCGGCCCAGCTGGAAGATGTGGCCGATCTCGATGGCGCGGTCGAGCTTGAGGCCGGTGCCGCACTTCGGGCAGGGGTCGCCCTCCCGCACCACCACGACGTCCACGTACGCGTCGACCTCGAAGTCGCGGCCCGCGACCACGTTCTTCGCGTGCATTCCCTCCTTGTTGGCGCCGGTGATCCAGGAGGTGCCGGGGGCCACGCGCGGGTCGGCGACGTATGTGACCTTCTCCAGGCCCTGGGGGCCGACGTAGCCGCGGACCAGGTCCGGCCGGGCCGCGAAGTCCGCCTCGGTGACCATCTCCACGACCGCCGGGGCGAAGTGCGCCTCGACCTTGTCCATGTCGACCTCGCGGTCGCCGGGGACGCCGACGGCGACGATCTCACCGTCGACCTTGACCAGGAGGTTCTTCAGAGTGGCGGAGGCGGGGACGCCGAGCGAGGCGGCGAGGGTCTCGATGGTCGGGGTGTCCGGGGTGGGGATCTCCTCGAGCGCGGGCACGCCCGAGGCGTCGACCGGCTTCAGCGTGTACGTGATCGCCTCGGTGTTGGCCGCGAAGTCGCAGTTGGGGCAGTCGGCGAAGGTGTCCTCACCGGCCTCGGCCGGGGCGAGGAACTCCTCGGACTTGGAGCCCCCCATCGCGCCCGCGGTCGCGGCGACGATCCGGTAGTCGAGGCCGAGGCGCTCGAAGACACGCTGGTAGGCCTGGCGGTGCAGGGCGTAGGACTGGGCGAGGCCCTCGTCCTCCAGGTCGAACGAGTACGAGTCCTTCATCAGGAACTCGCGGCCGCGCAGGATGCCCGCGCGGGGCCGGGCCTCGTCCCGGAACTTCGTCTGGATCTGGTACAGGATGACCGGCAGGTCCTTGTACGAGGACGCCTGGTCCTTCACCAGCAGGGTGAAGATCTCCTCGTGGGTCGGGCCGAGCAGGTAGTCGCCGCCCTTGCGGTCCTTGAGGCGGAACAGCTCGGCGCCGTACTCGTCCCAGCGGCCGGTCGCGTCGTACGGCTCGCGCGGCAGCAGGGCGGGGAGCATCACCTCCTGCGCACCGATCGCGTCCATCTCCTCGCGGACGATCCGCTCCACGTTGGCGAGGACCTTCTTGCCGAGCGGCAGCCAGGTCCACACTCCGGCGGCGGTACGGCGGACGTATCCGGCGCGGACCAGCAGCTTGTGGCTGAGGACCTCGGCGTCCGCCGGGTCGTCGCGCAGCGTCTTCGCCATCAACTGGGACATGCGCTGGACCGGTGCGTTCGCCATGGTTTCTCGTACTCCTGCCGATGCGGTCCCCCCGCCCGTGCGAAGCCGGGAGTGAGGGAGGGTGATGGCTAGGAGGTTAGCCGGGCTTGCTGTGCCGGTGGAAATCCGTCAACGGCGGCGGAGCGGCAGCGGGGCGCCCATGACGGCGTACGGTTTCGGCGCGCTGGGGAAGACCACCTGGCGCGCCAGGTCCACATAGCCCAGTGAGTGGTACAGGCCGCGGGCCGGGCTGTCGGTGTCGATCGCCGAGAGGATCGAGCGGGGCTGCCCGGCGCTGTCGGTGATGGTGGTGATCAGGGCGCGGCCGATGCCACGGTTCTGGTGGCGAGGGTGCACGTGCAGCTCGGTGATCACGAAGGAGTCGTCGAGCCAGTCGTCGTGGCCCTGGGCGCGCAGATAGGGCTCGACGACGGTGGACCACCAGTGCGTACGGTCGTTGGGCATGCCGTAGACGAACCCGGCGAGCCGTCCGTCGGCGGTGGTGGCGCCGAGGGCGCGGGCCCCCGGGTAGTTCATGTGCCGCAGCACGATCTGGCGGCGTACGGCGATCTCGTCCGCTCCGAGCCCGAACGCGACGGCCTGCACGGCGAGCGCCTCGTCGACGCGTGCGGACAGGTCCAGGGGGCCGATCACTACGTCGTCGGTGGTACGCGGCATGCCTGGAGCCTACCGGGGTGCCGGGCCCGTCTCAGAACAGGATGCTCATGAATGCGCCGACCTCCTGGAACCCCACCCTGTGATAGGTCCGCCGGGCAGCAGTATTGAAGTCGTTGACGTACAGGCTCACCACGGGGGCCACCTCCGCGAGCGCGTACCGCAGCACCGCCGCCATGCCGGGCGCCGCGAGGCCCCGGCCGCGGTACTCGGGGGCGACCCAGACGCCCTGGATCTGGCAGGCGTGCGGGGTCGCCGCGCCGATCTCCGCCTTGAACACGACCCGGCCCTGGTCGTCGAGGCGGGCGAACGAGCGTCCCGCGCCGACGAGTTCGGCGACCCGGGCCTGGTACAGCAGCCCGCCGTCACCGGCCAGCGGGGAGACGCCGACCTCCTCGGTGAACATCGCCACGCACGCCGGCATGATCGTCTCTATCTCGTCCTTGCGGATGCGGCGGACGTAAGGATCCGGGGCGATGTCGGCGGGCATGCGGTCGGTGACCATCAGCGGCTGGTGGGCCCGGACCTCGCGGGCCGGACCCCAGCCGGGCTCCAGCAGCCGCCACAGCTGGGCGGTGGGCCCGGAGGGGCCGACGATCGAGGAGCAGCGACGGCCGGCACGCCGGGCCCGGTCGGCGAAGGCGCGCACCGCGCGCGGGGTCGCGCAGATCGGCACGAGGTTGGCGCCCGCGTAGCACAGCGACGTGAGCATGCCGTCCTCGTACCAGCCCCACATCTCGCCGCCGAGGCGCCAGGGGTCGAGGCCCGCGACCTGGACCCGGGACGTCACGAAGGCGTTCGCGACCGGCTCGCGGTCGAGGACGGCGAGCGCGGCGTCCAGGTCACTCGGTTCGAGGACCCGGGTCGTGGTCTGCGTCAACACGTGCGGATGCCTCACCCTGGGGTCTGCTGATCTCCGCACTGTACCTGGCGTGCCTGTTCGGCGCCGCCCGTAGCACCGGGTAAGCGAACCGTCACCTGGCGGCGAACCCTATGAACGCCTTCCAGGCGGTGGGCGGGAGGGTGAGGGCGGGGCCGGTCTCGGGGGCGAGTTTGGAGTCGCGGATGTGGATGGCGGTGGGGCAGGGGGCGACTTCTACGCATTGGCCGCCCTGGTCGTCGCTGCGGCTGGACTTGCGCCAGGCGAGGGCGACTTCGAGGCACTCACCTCCCGCTCCGCTGCTGTAACTGCTCTTGAACCACGCCAGTTCGGACAGCGCTTCGACATTCACGTCTCCCCCAGCAACTTCCCTACGTAAGCCAACGATTCACGCGGGGTCAGGGCTTGTGCCCGTAAAAGGTTGTACTGCTCCTCCAGTTCCCTGACCGTCCGGCGGTCGGTGAAGAGGCGACTATGGGTGTGCGCCTCCACATAGGCGATCCTGCGCCCTTTCATCGTCTCGATCAAGGTGAACGGGCCGCCGAGCGCGGCATGCTCTTCGTCGTCCGGCATCACCTGGAGATGCACGTCGCGCCGTCGCCCCACCAGCAGAATCTGCTCCAACTGGCGTCTCGCAACGGCCACTCCACCGAGTCGCTTGCGCAGGACGGACTCCTCCATCACGAAGCTGACAGTGGGCATCGGCTTCCGCGCGAGGATCGCCTGCCGTGCCAGCCGCGCCGCCACACGCTGTTCGATCGTCTCCTCCTCAAGGGCCGGTCGCCACATGGCGAACACCGACCGAGCGTAATCCTCCGTCTGCAAAAGGCCGGGGACCCCCTGCACAGCGAAGACGTGCAGGGCAACGGCCTCCTTCTCCAGCTTCGCAGCATCCCGGAAGAACGCCGGATACTGGGCCCGCTCCAACTCCTCGACCATCTCCAGCAGCACCCCGTGCCCGCCCAGCGCGTCGTCCGCCTTCGCGACGAACTGCCCCGACGGAATCCGCCTCCCCTGCTCGAACGACGCGATGGTCGACTCCGAGTACCCCGTACGCGCGCCCAGTTCCGCGCGTCCCATCCCCGCCCACGTCCGCAGCCTCTTCAACTGCCGCCCGAAAAGGTGCGGCACACCCGTCCCCGCGGTTTCCTCGTCGCTCATACACCCCTCACCGTTCTCACGCGGCACCGGTTACGGCTCGCCCCGCGTACAGACGCGCCCCGACCACGTACAACGCGCGGCGGTCCCGGCTCAGCCGCTGTTCAACGCTACGCAGCGTGCGCGAGCGTGAGCATCATGAAGTCAGCAACTCCTTCCGACCGGCATATGCAGAAGTGCCTCGCGCCCGCACGCTCGTTCGAGATGCGGTTCACGTCCAGTCCCCGGGGCGCACGGCTCGCCCGGCGTCTGGTCGCGCATCGGCTCCATGAGTGGGGGCATCCCTACGAGGGCTCCCTCAACGAGACGGTCACGCTCCTCGCCGCCGAGCTGGCCGCCAACGCCGTACGGCATGGGCATGTGCCGGGGCGGGACTTTCACCTGCGGCTTATCGAGGGGCGGGACGGCGTACGGCTGGAGGTCTCCGACACCAGGACCGAGCGCCTGCCTGAGTCCCGGCCCCCACAGGACCCGGCGGCCGACGAGTCCGGGCGGGGCCTGCTGCTGGTGGAGGCTCTCGCCGACCGGTGGGGCGTGGAGCCGCGCAGTCCGGGGAAGTGCGTCTGGGCGGAGGTACGACCGAGTCCCGCCACCCCCAGGTGACGGGACTCGGGAAAAGCGCGGGAAGCGGAGGTCAGTCCGCGACCGAGACGGACGGCTCGCCGGAGGCCACGCCGTCCTTCTCCATCTGCTCGGCCAGCTTCATGGCCTCCTCGATCAGGGTCTCCACGATCTTCGACTCGGGCACGGTCTTGATGACCTCGCCCTTGACGAAGATCTGACCCTTGCCGTTGCCGGAGG
>NZ_JBEYUZ010000056.1:0-10259 GCF_040643755.1 Streptomyces sp. NPDC047079 | reverse complement strand
CCGCTACGAGCGCAAAGCCGAGCACTTCCTCGCCTTCACCAGCATCGCCTGCATCCTCATCTGCTACCGCAGACTTGCCAAATGAGATGACTTCTAAGCGAGCCTCCTCATCCGGCCGCCGACTCGTCACGTCGTGCCCCTTCCATCCAAAGTGGCCTTAGCCACTTCCTGGATGGTGGCATTAGCCACTTCGGAAGTGCAAGCGGTTCGACGCAACTGTCGCACTGTCAGGTGAGCGGATAGCCCTGTTCGAAGGCCCAGCGGTGCGGAGGATAGGTGGCTTCGGCGAACTCCAGCGGCCGATCCTGCAGGTCGAAGACGACGTGGTGAACGATCAGGACCGCGGACCCCGGCTCCAGCCCGAGGTCGGCCGCCTCTTCATCGGTAGCAGCCCGAGCGCACATGCGGTCCTCGGCATAGCTCCCTTGACGCCCAGTCATCCTCTCGACGTACATCAGCGTCCCTTCCTGGATCCGCTCAGGGTCCATGAGCTTGGGAGCCCGCTGGCCGACGTCCGGGGCGAACCACGAGGTCGACAGGGTGATCGGCCCGTCCTGGTTGTTCGTCACACGCCGGCGATGCACGGCCCTACGATCCTTGACCAGGCCCAACGCCTCAGCAACGTGATCCGGCGCCTCCAGCCATCCGGCCGAGGTGATCACCGCGTACTCCCCGGCCGTGTAGATCTTCCCGGTCTGCCGGGCCCGTCCGTACAGCTCGCGTGCGCGCCGGTTGACCTCCAGGCTCCGCACGTAGGTCCCCGACCCCTGACGCTTCTCGACCAGGCCCTGATGGCTCAGTGCCTCCAGGGACCGGGCGGCGGTCGGCCGGGACACGTTCCAGTCAGCGGCGAGCTGCCGCTCCGAGGGAACCTCATCCCCCGGCCTCAGATCACCCCGAAGGATCTGGTCCCGGATGTGGTGCGCGATCTGGAGGTACTTCGGCTGAGCCTCCTCAATCTGAGGCATCGACCCTCCTAGTGAAAGTGGCTATGGCCTCTAGCCACTATAGGCTGAGTGGCCAATCTATGAACCCGTACCCTGAGCGCATGACGCGGTTGATCGTCGCAGCAGGAGGAGGGGGCGACGCAGTCGCCGCCGCCATGCTCCACGTCGCCTTGTACGGCGCCGAGGACCGGGCGGTGATTCTCACGTACGCGTGGGACCGCCTTCTGATCGACCCGATACCGGGTCCGCGGGGAGCATCCGACTTCACTGGCCTGAAGCGGATGACCCCGGCCGTATGGGCAGTGCCGGCGAAGGCCCACCCGATCGCTCCTGCGGGCTCGACCCTCCCCCGGCTCGCAAGAGAGCTCCCGCACACCTTCGCGTTGATCGACCCGCACCAGGGCGTGGAAGGCGTCACCCGCCAACTGGAAGAGTTGGTGGAACACTTGACCCCCCAGTCAATCGATCTCCTGGACGTAGGCGGAGACATCCTGGCTCGGGGCGATGAGCCGAGGCTCAAGAGCCCGCTTGCCGATGCCCTCACCCTTGCCGCTTGCTGCCAGGTGAACGCACCGGTCCGGCTCCTGGTTGCGGGTCCCGGCCTGGATGGTGAACTGTCGCCGGAAGCTCTGCGCGGCATGCTCGGCCCCCTCGTTCATACCTTCACCGCGAAGGATGTGGAGCGGATCAGCACAGTCCTGGAGTGGCACCCTTCGGAGGCGACCGGCGTGCTCGCAGCGACGGCCCGAGGAGTCCGCGGCACCTGCGAGATCCGTGACGCAGGGCTCCCCGTACCGCTTACGGACGAGAGCCCGACAGTGCATGAGGTCGACCTGGACGAGGCAGTCAGCCGAAACCGGCTGGCCCAGGCCATCATGGCGACCGAGACCCTGGAGGAAGTCGAGGCGCACAGCCGCGAGATCTGCGGCTACTCGGAGATCGACTACGAGCGCAACAAAGCCCTGTGGCTCAAGGACCAGCCGCCGACGAAGCTGGACCCGGAGGCGACACTGGCCCAACTCGACCAGTTCGAGGCCGAGGCCCGAGCCCGGGGAGCCACACACACGACGTTCCGCCGCATCACCGAGGCACTGAACCTCAACGGCACACAACGCGACGACCTACGCCAGCTCCTCATCAACAGCCGACCGGAGCGGTACGACGCGCCCCTTTGGCGAGTCTCCGCAGAATCCTGAGTAACAACTTTCTTCACGGGTTCAAGACGCCGCGCTCCCCGCGCGGCGCGGCGTCCCCCGGGGCCGCGCCCCGCCGCTCACGTCTTCGCCCCGCTCCGGCGCGCGGCCCCGGGGGACGCCAGAGCGAGAGAGCGGCACAACCTCAAAGCTAGTGGGGCTCCGCCCCACGCCCCGGCCCTCCCTCGAAGGGGGCGCCTCCTTTCATAAATGAGATCGATGAGGCCATCGCTGCCGGCACGGCAGTCGAGAAAGCACTTAAACCGAGACGCCGTAGGACCCAATCGCGCGTTGCCGCCGGGAGCCCGGAACCGCCCCCTTTCATTACTCAGCGCTTGGAGGATATGCCCGAAGCTGAATCTGACGTTCTTCGCCGCAATCAATCTATCGTCATCTCGACGCGGCCGCTGAGCCGAAGAGAACGCGTTGCACTGCTAGTCAGTGCGCTAGGCTGGGTCATGATTGTACTACCTGAAATCGAAGACTCGACCGCGAGAATGCTGCTGGAACCGCCACGCAGCGAAAGTCGCCCACCCATTCGAAGCATGCAATTTGTGCCAGATCCGGAAAATGGGCACCTAAACGAGGATAACTACCGTATCGATGGCAGCCGGCACGAGGATCAACAGATGCTCTCTTACTTGCTCGACGAGGCATACGGAGAATTGAGCGAATGACAATCATGGACGACCTTATTGCCGAGATCAGACGCACCGTGCGACACAGAGGCATCTCCTACGACTCAGCTTCGAAAGCTTACGACGTCTATGAAGGCTACCTATTCTCTTTGATTGTCACTACCGCAGCAAAGCATAAGGCAAGTGTCGCGTACCAGGACGTTTACGGAAACAGCGTGCAAGATTTAGTATTTCGCACCAGCCCGGGACATTTGTTCAATAGCAACGTGCCATACACCCACGCGTTGATGAAATTTCAGGGGGCTCCAGCCTTGGAAGTCCACGTGGGTGTCCGTGTACAGGGACGCTCTGGAGTACTTCATGAATGTGATGTGCTTGTACTGCCCGCGGACGAGGCACACCTAAGCCGATCCGAACGCATCGCCCCTCGCGGCAGCAAGTGTCTCCTTGCAATCGAATGTAGATTCTACGGCTCTAATTTGAAGATTAGAGACGCTCGGAACTTCGAGGGTTTGCACGCCGACCTGGGGGCGACTCACACTCTCTTCGTCTCGAATGTGGGGGCCCCTAACGTCACCAAATATCTAGCCTCTCGAAACCGTTGGGAGGAAAGGGAGGTCGTGCCGAGCAACATGGATCAGGTTGGGTACACGAAGAACAAGATCCGCGAGTCGTTCAAGTCGTATCTAAGTAAGCACTCCCCGTCCACGCCAATTTAAACCCGTCGAAGAGCGAGTCAGCTGGACCACAGAAACTGCCCCGACCAACTACGCGAAGGGCGGGGCATGTTTGCAAGGCGACAGCCACGGGCCGGAACCACCAACAGGCGCTGCCTCAGGCAGTCCCCGACACATGAGTTAGGGCCTGTGCGAGCGAAGAAAAGTACTCCGGTGCCGGCGCCCGATTCTTGCGAGGTCGCGCCACAGTCCAGCCGTCGTTGTCAGAGATCGAGGACCAGTCGTTCGCAATCTGTCCACGAGCTAGAAGCACAATGCGAGGCTGATCTATTGTGAGTAGCTTACCTCTCACCTTCGCGTTCAAAATGTGCTTGCCCGTGGGATCCAGCGCGAAGCAAGTCCCTCCAACCCACCAGAGGAAGTCCGGATAGAAGGTGGCCGAGTCCCCAACCTTCATCGGTAGTTGAATCCCATACCCGGACCCGCGCGACGGATTACGTAGCCAAACTCCCTTGTCCAGACTGTCCAGAGTCTTGGCGAACTCCAACTCATCCGCATTGAACGACCTCGTCGAGTACCGTTCATGTGCGCTATTTCGGAAACTAGTCATCTGGCTGGCGGTCGGCTGGTGCGGACCGGCAACCCACGTCTCACCGCCGATAATCTTGACGGGAACCAACTCGACCGTGGCTTCGAACGCCTCGACTACGTGATCAGCTCGCTCAGCCAGAATAACTTGCGCAACAGATCCACTACAAGAACGTTGGTCGAATGCTGGTCCCGTGAAGATCTCCGGTTCGAGAAGGTGAACACAATGCCGACTGCGGGTTTGAATTCTCCGGTGAAGGTACTCTCCGTTTCTCCGACGGAGACTCGCGGCCAGAATCTCGTAACGAGTGTCGTCATCCTCTCCGCGGAGAGAAATTTTCATGACCCGGCGTTGGCCAGGCGCCAATAGGTCTTCATCAGCGAATGGCTGCTTCGACAACGCTTGAATCTTTTTGATTTCTCCTTCGAGTTCTGCTTCGCCCAACTGATAGTTTGGAAGTTTCAGCACCCCGTCATAGTTCGGCCTGAGAGCCACCGCAGGCAGAGGGTCACCCTTAGTTCGAACGCGCACCGCGATTGAACCCGCCGGGTCGTCGTCATCCGTCGCATACAGGCTCAGCTCCTGCTTAAGCCCCGCCACGATCTCTTCGAATCGCTTATTCGGCACCCGAACGAAGAGAGTCGCAGTGTTCAATACGTCGTCGGCAAAGTGCTCGGCCCCGGGTTGTCGTAGCGCCCGTCCGATCACCTGGGCAATGCGGACGTAAGAGTTTGACTCATCATCGAAATACTCGATGTATGCTTCGGGGTCGTCCCAGCCTTCTTGTAGGGCCCGATTACAGATGATGTGCCGGTGATGGGGCTGCAGCTCAGAGAGTGAGGAGACCCGGACGGCGTCGTCGGGCACGACCTTCGTCTGCGTATAAATCGCGATTTCTTCAGCCGGTACGCCACGGTCACGCAAGTGCTCCCAGATAGCGACAGGCCTAGCAACGAGTTCGTCCTTGACTGGGTTCGACTTCTCTACGACATACAGAACCTTAGGGTTGATGTTGGCACCGCTGTCTTCCGCCGACTTTACTAGCCGACGGTGCAACACGATACTCGCATCCAGCAACTGGTCAGGGTCCGAGTCGAAATTTTCAACTGCGATAGTGTGTTTGAGGAGCTGGTTCTCTACTATGTCTTTCGTTGAGATCCGGACGCGCGCCTTCTCTGCAATTGGCCGCATCTCAGGATCTGCATCAATAACCTTTGCGAACTCAGCGAACTGCGAACTCATCGGAGGCGTCGCCGAGGCCAGCAAGAATCCGATCGGCTTGAGCCCTATCAGTTGGTCGAGCTGCGCCGGCGTTTGATTGTGGCTCTCGTCGTACACAACCCAGGTGGGCCGGCGGAGCTCAGTTCGCAGTTGTTCCCACGGCGACATGTCACCGCCCCAATCAGGGTGGGGGCGGTGCATATTCAAACGAGCCGACTCGCTGCCGCCAGCCGTTGCCGCATCGACTTCGTTCCAGGAGCCTACGGTCGTGACCCAGATAGTCAGGCCGCGCTCAGCCTCAATAAGTTGCTCCCACTCGCCTTTAGAAGGACGCTCACGAAGAATTTGCGTATTACCAGGCAGCAGATGCCGGTACTTTCCGGCCAAATTCCTGTAGGTTTGTTCGACAACCGCGCTAGACTTCGACGTCCACAGAACCAGCGCAGGTTCAAGATTACCTACTGTCTTGGCGAGGATTGGAGTTTTTCCCGCTCCAGTCACCGCTTTCAGATGACCTACAAAGGGGATCGGTACTGTGCCATAGTAGCGAACACGCTTGGAGAATGCGTGGGTCCACTCCTCAGCGGCCTCCGTCAGTCTTGCGGCAGCTTCCTCTTGGAAGTCAAAAAGCGTGATTGATTGTGACACGACTCCCCCTCGAATCAGGTGCCGTAAAAGCTGACCACGTCGTCTTCTTCTGGGTCTTCCAGGTTGAGGTTAAGAAGTATCTCATCCGGAATCTGCTTAAACGTGAAGGCTGAAGTTTCGCTGATTGTGCATGTTGTGCCATAAATCTGCAGCTTGGCAGTGAGGCCGATCTCTCGCGCTTCTGCAATCGCGGCATTGATTGCATCCACGTCTACCCGACTATTTGTCGGCCCTTGCCAGACCAAGGCCAGTGCTTCGCCTCTTTGGTTTGCACCGATAACCCATTGCTTTCCCGTAATGGCCCTGATACCAGTACGGACGCCGGACCGGTCTGTTTGACAGATGAGCGCAGCAATCTTGTCGCGCTCCAGGCCAAGGATTGCCTTGCGATCCAGTTGCTTGCCAGTTGCTAGGAAGGTGAAGCCCCCCGGCAACGCGTCTACTTCGATAGCACGCCGAAGGCGAGGGACTACTAGAGTACGGGCGTATAGGTCTTCCCCGTTGCCCTCCTCTATCAAGAGGAATTTCCTGGAACCACCATCGCGTTTGTTAAGCTGCAGCACTGCTTCGCCCGTAGTGCCGCTACCTGCGAAGCAGTCGAGGACCAGCGCATCCTTACCCCCCGCCGCCCCGACCAGCATCTCTATGAGCTCCACAGGCTTGGCATTGCGGAAGCCGTCGAAGTCTTTGCCGAAGAGGCTCTTCAAGCGATAGGCGCCCGCTCGAGCGTCGAGTTCGATCACGCTGCGCAGGCTTCCGCGATAATCTACCAAAAAGTCCTTCATTTGGACAATTTGGCCGCGATTCTTCGGGAAGACTATGCGGCCCTCTTGGATATGCCTCTCCATGGTCTCGGGTTTGAATCGATAGCCGTTGAGTGGCATGGCATAGGCGCGAGGATCAGATGCTGAAACCACCCCATCTTCACAGACGCCGTAGCGATATCCACCCGGCTTGGGGTTGTGCACTCGGCGAGCCGACTGATAGGGCCCGTTGATGGGGTCGAGTTCCGTGTAGTTCCCTAGACGTCCAACTGCTTCTTTGTTAGCCTTCACGAGCTGTGCCCAGCGTTTTTTGCGCTCGTCATAAATGTCAGTCTCTAGGCAGATCGCGTCATACTGCTCCAGAAGAGCATCGCGCACCTCGTCGTTGGGCGTCGTCCATTGATTCGCGACCTTTTTGATGCTTTTCGCATAGCAAACTATGTACTCATGTTCCATCGCAATGCGTGATCGATTGTTATCCGCAGACCCCTTCCAGGCAATTACGCCGATTCTGTTACTTTCGTCGAAAACTTCGTCCATAAGCATCAGCAATCGGCCAAGCTCAATGTCATTTATGGATACAAAGACAACTCCGTGATCGGCCATCAATCGCTGAATCGTTACGAGTCGCGGGGCCATGTAGTTCAGCCACTTAGTGTGTCGCCCGCCGTCCTCATTGGTGATGTATACAGCATCACTAGCATCAGCGTCAGGATCCTTGTAGCGCGCGTCGCTATAGCGAAAGTCGTTGCCGCCCCTGTTGTAAGGGGGATCGATATAAACGACGTCCACAGTGTCGCTGTACTGCGACTGAAGGGAGACCATCACCTGAAGGTTGTCACCCTCGATCACCAGATTCGGGGATTGCTCCCCATGGCTCAAGTCCGGCTCCGGCTCCAGGACGCGAGGAGCTGGAACGAGCGACCTATAGGAACGCCGCCCCTGCCAATGAAGGTGGAGGCCTGCCTCCTCACGGACGCTTTCGACCCAGTGTCGAGTGGACTTCACGCGATCACCCTGACTACAAAGGGCGCGCCAGACGGGGTACGTCAGGCGCGCATGACGGCTACACGCGCCTCCCCAGAGTCGGCACATGCTGAACTAGCCTAGGGAGCAGCGTAGTTGGTCTCCCGTCAGCAATGAGCAGCTTACGCACGAGGTCGGATACTTCTAGCCCTCTCGGGGCAAGAGGTCGGGTGCGATGGGGTGCAACTCTGCCGGCCACGCGGCCCTGATCTGCTGCGATCCGGTCATGGCAAGGTCCCCCGGCGCTGGCGTTGCCATGAAGCCCGGCCGGGCTCGGAGCTACAGCGTCTCCCCGCGAGGGTGTGAACTTCCAACGGCGAGCGGTGTGGTCACTTGACCCATCTACTGCGTGCGCCGCTCCCCGGCACGCAATCCCGTGGCGGGGTGAACCGAGCCAGATAATCGGTGATGACACGACAAGAGCGTCAGTGAGCCTGAGCCGCCATGCGGCGCGGACCATTCATGGACGGGAACCCGCTCTAGGTACCGATCAAGGGCTCTGACCTGCACACCCATGACGGGCCGAAGGGGCCTCCGGAGCCGTGTGCGCAGGTTCGAATCCTGCCGGGGGCACTGCAGGTCAGAGGGCTAAAACGCCACCTGACCAGCGCAGATGCCAAAACGAAGTGACTGCAGCCATATGCGGCCGAGGGCCAGCGAAAGCAGCCGTAGGACGCGCACTGCGGGACATACGCGGGATCGGACATTGAGTCACTTAACGACCAATCCGCCACATAGCAAACGCCCCGAGGGTTCACCCCCCGGGGCGTTCGGTGTGATCATCGTCACTCGTATTCGAGCAACAGATCCTCGATTCGTTTGTTGTCCACCACGTGCCGCCCATGGAGGCACTTCGCATACCGAGCGAGCAGCACCTCCACGGTGTTTCCGGCTCGCTCTGCGACCTCCGTCGGATCGACTCCGGCGTTCAGCCAGTTGGACAGCGCCGAGTGACGCAGGTCGTACGGTCGGTCAGCGAGTGGGCTCGCGACAAGTTCTGGTGGCAGACCGAGCTCGCGGGCCTCGGACCACACACGCGAGTAGGTCGAGGAGCCGACCAGTCCACCGCGCTCGTTGAAAAAGAGTCTGCCGTCATCAGCCGTGCCGAACGTGTCGATGCTGTCGCGCCAGATGGACACGAGGATCGGCGGCAGAGGCGTCGGACGCACCTCCTCGGGATCGCGGTTTTCAGCCCGCGGTCGTCGTGCACCTCGCCCGTCTTGGTCCACTTCTTCCCCGCGGTCGGCCTGGTCCGATGGAGATTCGCCAGCCCCCACCCCTCGTCGGGGAGGTAGCAGTCCTGGATCGCCACCCCGACGGTCTCCGCAGGACGCATCCCGGCGTAGTACATGCCGGCGAACATGCCCACCAGTCGCCTGCCCCTGGCGCGGTGATATCCGCCCACGTACGAGACAGCGCCGAGCAGGTTGCTGGCCTGCTTCGGGTTGGCCACGACGCGAGGGTCGACGGGAACGATTCTTCGGCGACGGCCGGCAGCCGCACCGCTGCCCAGAGGTAGATGCGGGGCCCCTTCGCGCCGTCGCCGCAGGAGATCTTCTCCCATGCCTCGTCCGGGGCCTGCGCGAACAGGCCCTCGATCCGTGAACAGCCCACGCTGAACTGAGATTTGGGGACGGCCAGTACGTAGCCGACACCCGATTGCTCCAGCAGCCGGCGGAACCGGTTGTCCTGGCCGTAGGCGGAATCCGCGGTGACCCAGGTAATGGGCAGTGGCGAGGCCAGGGCCCGCAGCACCATGTGCCGGGCCAGTTCGCCTTTGGTGGCGAACTCCCGCTCGTCGGGGACCCTTGCGGTGCGGCAGCGTTCCCGGTCCTCAGTCCAGGACTTCGGGAGGTAGAGCTCGCGGTCGACCAGAGCCCGGCCGCAGGCGGAGGCGTAGGCGGCGAAGACGCCGATCTGGCAGTTCTCGGTCCGGCCGGCGGTTCCGGAGTACTGGCGCTGGACCCCGGCGGAGGTGGTGCCCTTCTTGATGAACCCGGTGTCGTCGATGATCAGGACGCCGTCGGCCTTGCCGAGCTTGCCGGCGACGTATTCCTGAAGGTCGTCGCGGATGTCATCGGGTTCCCACTTCGATCCGGCGAGGAGGTGCTGCAGGCCGTCAGGGGTGGAGTGTCCGGCTTGCTCGGCCAGTTGCCAGCTGTTCTTGCGGGCCACCGGGGCGAGCAGGCCACGCACGTAGTCCCGCATGCGGCGGCGGAGCTCGACTCGGCCGAAGCGGTGCCCGATGGTCAGGAAGAGGTCGTCCAGTTCGAGGTCCCACTGCGCGGCGGCAGACTCCGTGATCACCCTCGGAGGCTGCCCCGCCGCTGTCACTACCTGCGGCGTTGTCGCACGATCGAGGGGCGGTCTCCGTGAGACCGCCCCCGCACGATCGAAGTCCCGCTACACTCCCGCCACCCGGCGAAAAGACCAGGTCAGACAGCGAAATCCTGCTGGAGTACTAGGGCCTGTACGGAGTCGTGATCAGTGACTTGGCTGAAGGCTGCGGATCCAGATGACGGCGCCTCGTAAGTGGAGTCCGGCAAGGTAGCTCTC
>NZ_JBEYUZ010000055.1:0-12034 GCF_040643755.1 Streptomyces sp. NPDC047079 | reverse complement strand
GGCCGTCATCCTCATCATCGGCCTGGCGATCCTGACGCTCCGCGGCCTGGAGGGTGCCCTGCAGCACGTGGACGGCTACGACAGGGCAGGTCCGCCCCCGCCTCCTTGGGCTGAAGTCCCTCCGCGATCAGCGACATGATCTCGCCGAGGGACTTCTGCTGCTCCGGGGTGAGCCGGTCGAACAGGGCCTGGCGCACGGCCGCCACATGACCGGGCGCGGTGCGGGCCAGCACTTCGTAGCCCTCGTCCGTGAGGACCGCGAGCTGCCCGCGTTTGTCGGAGGGACAGTCCTCGCGGCGCACCCAGCCGTTCTTCTCGAGACGGGCGACGGCGTGCGAGAGCCGGGAGCGGGTGATCTTCGCCCCTATCGCCAGTTCGGTCATCCGCAGCCGTCTGCGCGGCGCCTCGGCGAGCTGGACGAGCAGTCCGTAGTACACGTGCGGCATGCCCGCGTCGCGCTGGAGCTGACGGTCCAAGTGGTCCTCCAGCAGGGTGACGGCGTGCATGTACGCACGCCAGGTGCGCTGCTCCTCGTCGGTGAGCCAGCGTGTGTCCTCAGCGGGTGCCGTCTTCATGTGCTCCACTCTACGAGCCCCTTCTTGAAACTTAAACAAGTCCGCGCTACCCTCGGAGAGCTTGACTTTTCAAGCAAAGCTGTTCGGAGGGAGCCGCCCCCATGTCCGCCGTCACCGAGGAGCGCACCGCGCCCCAGCGCATGCCCGCCCTCTACCTGAGCCATGGTGCGCCCCCGCTCGCCGACGACCCCGTGTGGCCCGGCCAGCTCGCCGCCTGGTCCGCCGGGCTGCCCCGCCCCAGGGCGGTCCTCATGGTCTCCGCCCACTGGGAGGAGGCCCCGCTCGCCCTCGGCGCGGTGGAGACGGTCCCGCTGGTGTACGACTTCTGGGGCTTCCCCGAGCACTACTACCGGGTGACCTACGCCGCCCCCGGCGCCCCGGAGCTCGCCGACTCCGTACGGAAGCTGCTGCGCGCCCCCGGCGTCCCGGTCCAGGACTTCCCGGACCGCGGCCTGGACCACGGCGCGTATGTGCCGCTGGTCGAGATGTTCCCCGAGGCCGACATCCCCGTCCTTCAGATCTCCCTGCCGACCCTGGACCCGGTCAGGCTCGTCGAGATCGGTCGCAAGCTGGCCCCGCTGCGCGACGAGGGCGTCCTGATCATCGGTTCCGGCTTCTTCACGCACAACCTGGCCGCTCTGCGGCACGCCGGCGGGGGAGTGCCCGGGTGGTCGGCGGAGTTCGACGACTGGGGCCACCGCGCTCTGGAGGCCGGTGACATCGACGCCCTCCTCGACTTCACCGGCAAGTCCCCGGCGGGCCGGCTCGCCCACCCCCGCACGGAACACTTCGCCCCGCTCTTCGTGGCGCTGGGCGCCGCGGACGCCATGGGAGAGCTGGACACACAGAGGTCGGTGATCGACGGGTTCTGGATGGGGCTGGCGAAGAGGTCGGTGCAGTTCGGCTGAGGCCCGCGCGGCCGTTCCCGCGCGCTCACAACTCCTTCTCGTACCAGGCCACGTCCCAGTACCGGCCGAACTTGCGGCCCACCTCCCGGTAGGTGCCCACATGCCGGAAGCCGAAGCGTTCGTGCAGGCGCACGGACGCTTCGTTGGGCTGGGCGATGCCCGCGTAGGCGCGGTGGAGGTCCTCGCCCGCGAGTGCCGCGAAGAGGGCCCCGTACAGATGCGTGCCCACACCGCGGCCCGTGGCGTGCGGGGCGAGGTACACCGTCACCTCCACCGAGGTCGCGTAGGCGGGCTTGGCGCGGAAGCCGCTGGATGTGGCGTACCCCAGAACCTCCTGTGACTCCCGGTCCACGGCAACCATCAGCCGGTGCGGCCCGTCTTCAGGGTGGGAGAGCAGCCAAGGACGTCGCTCTTCCGGCGTGAAGACCGCGGTGTCGAAGGTGACGGGCGTCTCGCGTACGTAGTGGTTGTAGATGTCCGTGAGGGCCCTGAGGTCGCCCTCGACGCCCGGCCTGACCTGCACCTCTGTGCCTTCCGACGTCATCCTGCCTCCCGGTGGCGGCACAGGGTACTGCATGATCAGAAAAATCGAGGGGCAGGTTGGGAATTCTGTCCGGATTGCAGTCGTTGTTTCCTTCGGACGCAGGGCACCCGGAAGGGTGTCGAAAGCGCCACAGGACCCATCCGCCAGCCCACCATCGCAAGGGAGCACGCATGGCAACCCGTGCCGTCGCCCGTCGCCAGGCCGCCGAAGGCGAGACCGTCGACGCGGCAAACAGTGTTCGCGCCCATGGCGGCGAGATCGCCGATCGCGACCTGGTCGGCATGTATCTCGACGAGATCGCGCGTACACCTCTACTCGACGCCGCCAGGGAGGTCGAGCTGTCCCAGATCATCGAGGCCGGTGTGTTCGCGCGGCAGATCCTCGACGGCGAGGAGGAGGCCAAGGCGGATGCCACCCGTGAGGAGCTGGAGGCCTTGGTCGCCGAGGGCGAGCGGGCCAAGGACGTCTTCATCCGGTCCAATCTGCGGCTCGTCGTGGCCGTCGCCCGGCGCTATCCGCGCAGTGGCCTGCCGCTTCTCGACCTGATCCAGGAGGGCAACGCCGGTCTGGTGCGTGCGGTCGAGAAGTTCGACTACCGCAAGGGCTTCAAGTTCTCGACCTACGCGACCTGGTGGATCCGCCAGGCCATCACCCGGTCGATCGCCGACCAGTCCCGGACCATCCGGCTGCCCGTGCACCTGGTCGAGGAACTGGGCCGGATCCGCCGCGTGCAGCGCGAGTTCAACCGCGAGCACGGCCGGGACCCCGAGCCCGCCGAGATCGCGACCGAGCTGGACTCGACGCCGGAGCGCATCAGCGATGTCCTCGACTGGGCCCGCGACCCGGTGTCGCTGAACATGTCGGTGGACGACGAGGGCGAGACCCAGTTCGGCGACCTGCTCGAGGACACCTCCGCGGTGTCGCCGGAGCAGTCGGTGATGACGCTGCTGCGCAGCGAGGAGCTGGACGACCTCATCGGCCGGCTCGACCAGCGCACCGCATCGATCATCAAGATGCGATACGGCATCGAGGACGGCCGTGAGCGCACCCTGACCGAGGTCGGCAAGGAGCACGGTCTGACGCGTGAGCGGATCCGGCAGATCGAGAAGCATGCGTTGCTGGAGCTGAAGAAGCTGGCCCGGGACACCGGGTTCGACGCGGCGGCGTAACGCGTCCGCGGGGCCGGGGCGTGAAGCCGGCCCCGCCGCGCCGGGTCGTGCGACTTGGCGCTGTTGCGTCGCTTCAACCCGCCGGGTCCGGGGCACAAGACCTCCGGGCCCTCTCACGCTCGGGCCGGACCCCACGGTCCGCGCCCGCCTGAGCCGAGTCCCGACGCCCTCCCCCCGGCGCCGGGACTCTTCCCGAGCCGGGCTCCGGCGCCCCTCCCCCTGGTGCCGGGGTCCGGCTTCGCCCTGCTCACGGGCACGTCGACCGGGTCGCCCCGGACCTGAACCCCGGGGCGGCCCGGATGGCAGATTGTGCCACAGCGGCATAACCTGCCGTCGTGACCGGTACCAACCGTACGAGCGGGGCCTCCTCCCGTCGTACGACGCAACAACCGGGGGCGCGTCCGCGGACGAGCGGCGTACCCCTGCGCACGACGAGCGCGATACAGACAGCATGCGCGACAAGGGCGACAAGCAGCATGCATGACAAGCACGACAAGCACGACAAGCGCGATAAGCCCGAGAAGGGCGAGTCGCTGATCGAGCGCCGCAAGGCGGCGACCCGGATGGAGATCGCCCGGGCCGCCGCGGGCCTGTTCATGAAGAACGGCCTGCGCGCCACCCGGGCCGAGGACATCGCCCGCGCGGCCGGTGTCGCACCCCGCACCTTCTACCGCTACTTCGCGACCAAGGAGGAGGCGCTCGCACCGCTGTTCTCCGAGGGTGCCCACCGATGGGCGCAGGCGGTCCGTGAGGCACCCGCCGGACTGACGGTCGCCGAGGCCCTGCACCATGCGGCGGTGCACACCCTGACCCCGGGCGTCGGCGTGTCCGCGACCTCTCTGGAGTGGGTCCGCACCCTGCTGCGCCTCATCGACACCAATCCCGCGCTCACCAAGGTCTGGGCCGAGATCTGCCAGGCCGCGGAACGGGAGCTGGCGGAGGCGCTGGCGGTGCGGACAGGCAGGGGTGACGACGCTTCAGCCGCCGTCACCCCCGCCCTGCGCTTCGCGGCCGCCATCGCCGGAGCCGCCGTCCGTGTGGCCGTGGAGACCTGGGCCGCGGGCGACCGCCCCGCCGACGGCCCCCAGGGACCCGCCGATCTGGCCGTACGCAATCTCGAGGCCCTCGGGGACTTCGCGTGGGGGACCGGCTGACGGCTCACGGCGGGTCTTCCACCGTCTCTTCGCGGCTGGCTCAGACCGGCGAAGGAGGTTTGAGCGGGGGCATCTCACGCTGTCCTCTCATGTCGGCCCGGCGTTCGCCGCTCGGCTCAGCCGTGCTCCCAAGTCACGGACGCGGGCGATGAGTTCGGGCGGCCGCTGGACGGTGAACGCGCAGTCCACCATGGCCAGCCGCACCGCGAGCCAATCCACCGAGTCGCTCGCCGTGCCGCGCAGCCGGCAGCGCCGGTCGCCGAGGGGCTCGGGCGCGTCGAACCAGCGGGGCAGGCGCGCTGCCACGAAGTCCGCGGGCGCGTCGAAGGTCGCCTCGAACTCGTAGGTCTCCTGGCGCCGGTACATCGACTGCCGCAGATACTCCGCCGCGCTCTGGGCCGGCAGCTCGCGCGGCGTGAACCGCGCGCCCGTCGCCAAGGGCGCGGTGACCCGGTCGACGCGGAACGTACGCCAGTCGTCGCGTCCGAGGTCGTAGGCGACGAGGTACCAGCGGCGTCCCGTCGACACCAGCCGGTACGGCTCGGTCAGGCGCCTTGACTCCGTGGCGTCCTTGGCGCGGTACGCGAATCGCAGCCGCTCCCGGCCCGCGATCGTCGAGGCCATCACGGTCAGCGTCTCCGGTGCGATGCTGGGCCCGTCGCCGCTGGTCAGCGCGGTGGTGGCGGCCTGGAGCGTGGACACGCGGTGACGCAGCCTGCCGGGCAGAACCTGCTCCAGCTTGGCCAGGGCCCGCACGGACGCCTCCTCCACGCCCTCGACCGCGTGCCCTGCTCCCGCGCGCAGTCCGACCGCGATGGCCACGGCCTCCTCGTCGTCGAGCACGAGCGGCGGCATGGCCTTCCCGGCGACCAGCCGGTACCCGCCGTCGGCCCCCTTGCTGGCCTGCACCGGGTAGCCCAGCTCACGCAGCCGGTCGATGTCGCGCCGCACGGTGCGCCGCGACACCCCCAGCCGCTCGGCGAGCTCGCCGCCGGGCCACTCGCGAGGCGTCTGGAGCAGGGACAGCAGCTGGAGGAGCCGAGCCGGGGTGTCAGTCGTCATGACATCCAGGATGCCGAGTATTAGGACACGTTCTGACCTATAGGGGCCCTACCTTCGGAGCATGACCTCCACCGACAGCACACTCAGTACCGAGGCGGCCGACGCGCACCCGGCCGATATACACCCGGCCGACGCGCGCTCCGGCGGCGCGAGCGACCGGCGTCGCTGGTTCGCACTCGCGATCATCATGGCGGCGGCCTTCATGGACCTGGTCGACGTCACGATCGTCAACATCGCCATCCCCTCGATCCAGCGGGAGGCGGGTGCCTCCTTCAGCCAGATCCAGTGGATCACCGCCGGATACGCGCTCGCCTTCGCCGCCGGGCTCATCACCGGTGGCCGGCTCGGCGACATCCACGGCCGCAAACGCCTCTTCCTGATCGGCATCGGCGGTTTCACGCTCGCATCCGCACTGTGCGGCTTCGCCGTGAACCCGGAGATGCTCGTCGCCTCGCGGATCCTCCAGGGCGCGATGGCGGCGATGATGGTGCCGCAGGTGCTGTCGATCGTGCACGCCACCTTCCCGGCGCACGAGCGGGGCAAGGTCTTCGGTCTCTTCGGCGCCATCGTGGGACTGGGAGCCGTCTCCGGACCTCTGCTCGGCGCACTGCTGACCGAGTGGAACCTGTTCGGGCTCGAGTGGCGCCCCATCTTCCTGATCAACCTGCCGGTCGGCATCGGGGCGTATCTGCTCGGCCGGCGTTTCATCACGGAGTCGAAGGCACCGCGGGCTCTACGCCTCGACCTCGTGGGAGTGGCCCTGGTCACGCTCGGACTGCTGATGCTGCTCTACCCGCTCACGCGCGGCCGGGAGCTGGGCTGGCCGCTGTGGGGGTACGCGTCGATGGCGGGTGCGCTGGCCGTGTTCGGGGCGCTGGTGGCGTACGAGCGGCGCAAGGCCTCCCGTGACGGCTCCCCGCTCGTCGAACTGTCGCTGTTCCGGGTGAAGAGCTTCGCCGCGGGCATCGCGGTGCAGACGGTGTTCGGGATCGCCCTCGGCGTCTTCTTCCTGGTCTGGACGCTGTATATGCAGGTGGGGCTGGGCTGGAGCGCCCTGCGGGCCGGGCTGACGGGCGTACCGTTCTCGCTCGCGGTCTCCACGGCGGCCGGGATGTCGGTGCAGAAGCTGGTCCCCCGCTTCGGGCGCAAGGTGTTGCAGGCGGGCGCGCTGCTGATGGCGGCGGGTGTGCTCCTCTACATCGCCGAAGCTCACCGCTATGGCCTGTCCATCGCCTCCTGGCAGATGGCGCTGCCGCTGGTGGTCATGGGCGCGGGCATGGGTCTGATCGTCGCGCCGCTGACGGACGCGGTCCTCTCCGAGGTGCCGCGCGAGCACTCCGGTTCGGCGTCGGGGCTGATCAACACGGTGCAGCAGATGGGCAACGCGCTGGGCCTCGGCCTGGTGTCGGTGGTCTTCTTCGGTGAGATCGACGACCGGCTCGCCCCCGCCGAGGTGGGTCCGGCCTTCGCGCACGCCTTCCAGCACGCGCTGGGCTGGGTCGTGGCGGTCATGGTGGTGATCTTCCTGCTGATGTTCGCGCTGCCGAAGCGGCCGGCCCAGCACGTGGAGGGTGGGGAGCCGGGGCCGGAGCCGGAGTCCGAGCCGGAGGGCGTCGAGGAGCGGGTGCTCGTCTCGTGAGGCCGTCGAGGAGCGGGTGCTCGTCTCGTGAGGCCGTCGAGGAGCGGGTGCTCGTCTCCTGAGGCTGCGGGGCCGGTCGGCGCCCGGAGGGTCGCGTTCCCTGCGCGCCCGCCGGGCGCCGACCTGTATGCATCGCGGCCCACCCAGCTGCGGCCCGTTATGACCGCGCCCGTTTGTGTCCGTTCCGATGCCCGAACCTGTTTACTTTTCGGAAATGCCGTCGTAGCCTCCGCAGTGAAGTCACACGTTCGGGCACCAGTCGGAGGCGAACGGACATGTACGCACCGGAGCGGCAGCAGGAGATCCTCCGGCTCGCCCGTGACGGCGGCCGGGTGGACGTGGTGTCGCTCGCCGAGGAGTTCCAGGTCACGGCGGAAACGATCCGCCGCGATCTGAAGGCCCTGGACCGCGCCGGTCTTGTGCGCCGGGTGCACGGCGGTGCCATACCCGCCGGGCGCCTGGACTTCGAGCCGGACCTCGCGGAGCGGGAGACCACCGCGGCCGACGAGAAGGACCGGATCGCGAAGGCGGCCGTTGCCGAACTGCCGCAAGAGGGGACCATGATCCTCGACGCCGGCTCGACCGTCGCCCGGCTGGCGGGGGACATCCCCCTGGACGCCGCCCTCACCGTCGTCACCCACAGCCTCCCCACCGCGGCCCGTCTCGCGGACCACCCCGGCATCCAGCTCCATCTGGTCGGGGGGCGCGTACGGCACCGTACGCGCGCCGCCGTGGACGCCTGGGCGCTGCGCGCGTACGGAGAGATCCGCGCCGATGTGGTGTTCATCGCCGCCAACGGCTTCTCCGCCGGCCATGGACTGACCACGCCGGACCTCGCCGAGGCCGCCGTCAAGCGGGCCGCGATCCGCGCCGCACGCAGGGTGGTGCTGCTCGCCGACTCCTCCAAGCACGGCCAGGAGCACTTCGCCCGCTTCGGCGATCTCGGTGATGTGGACCTGCTGATCACCGACAGCGGGCTGAGCCCCGAGGACGCCACCGCGATCGAACGCGGCGGAACGGAAGTAGTGCGCGCATGATTCTCACCGTCACCCCGAACCCCTCTCTCGACCGTACGTACGAGGTCCCGTCCCTCGACCGCGGCGAGGTCATCCGGGCCACCGGCGAACGCATGGACCCGGGCGGCAAGGGCGTGAACGTCTCGCGTGCGGTCGCGGCGGCCGGACAGCGCACGGTCGCCGTGCTGCCGCTGGGCGGGGCGCCGGGCGCGCTCGTCGCCGAACTGCTCCACGACCAGGGCATCGACGTGGCGCCGGTGCCGATCGCCGGCGCCACCCGGTCCAACATCTCGGTCGCCGAGCCCGACGGCACCCTCACCAAGATCAACGCGCCCGGACCCGAGCTCTCCTCCGCCGAGGCCGAACTGCTTCTGGAGACGGTCCGCGAGCGGTACCGCGCGGCCGACACCCTGTGGATCACCTGCTGCGGCAGCCTCCCACGCGGCCTCGCCCCCTCCTGGTACGCCGACCTGGTCGCCCGCGCCCACGCCGCGGGCGCCCGGATCGCGCTCGACACCTCGGGTCCGGCGCTCCTGGAGGCGCTGCGCGAGCGCCCGGACGTGGTGAAGCCGAACGCAGAGGAACTCGCGGCGGCCGTCGGGCGGCCCCTAGCCACTGTCGGCGACGCGGTCAAGGCGGCCGAGGAGCTGCGCGCGATGGGCGCGGACGCCGTGCTCGCAAGCCTCGGCGCGGACGGGCAGCTGCTCGTGTCCGACGCGGGCGTGTGGTTCGGCAGCGCGCGCGTCGACACCGTACGCAGCAATGTCGGCGCCGGTGACTCCTCCCTCGCCGGTTTTCTGATCGCGGGCGGCTCGGGACCCGAGGCACTGGCGTCGGCCGTCGCCCATGGGGCCGCGGCGGTCCAGCTGCCCGGCAGCGTGATGCCGACGCCGGCCGATCTGGACCCCTCCGCCGTGACGGTCACATCGGTGGTGCCCGCGGACCGCGCTCTGACGGAGCCGGTGTCATGAGCGCGCACCGCGCCTCCCCGCGACCGCGGCGGCACCCGAGCGCTCCCGCCGAAGCCAGGGGGAGGCGGGGTTTCCCCGGCCCCGCCTTCCTCTTCCTCCCTGTACCACCCCCCTGCACCACCGTCCCCACCAGCGCCCGTCCCACCCCCGGGGCGATACGCGTGCGAAGGAGCCCGCGATGAGCGAGTTGATCACCGCGGACCTGGTCGATCTCGACCTGTCCGCTGACACCAAGGAAGCGGCGGCACGTGCCCTCGCCGAGCGGATGGTGGCCCAGGGCCGGGTGACCGACCTGGAGGGCTTCCTCGCCGATGTGGCGGCCCGCGAGGCGCAGATGCCGACAGGCCTCGACGGCGGCATCGGCATCCCGCACTGCCGCAGCGAGCACGTCACCGAGCCGACGCTCGCCTTCGGGCGCAGCGCGCGGGGCATCGACTTCGGCGCCCCGGACGGCCCGGCCGACCTGATCTTCCTGATCGCGGCCCCGGCGGGGGCGGACGACGCGCATCTGACGATCCTGTCGTCCCTCGCCCGCCAGCTGATGAACGCCGAGTTCACGTCCGCGCTGCGTGCCGTGGACGACGCCGGGGCCGCCGCCGCGCTCATCCGCGGGGAAGAGCTCCCGGCCGCCGCGGCCACCCCTGAGGACTCCGCGGCGCAGTCGGACGCGGCAGCCTCCGCCGATGCCGCCGCGGGCACCACGGCGCCGGTGCCGGACAGTACGGCGCCGGTGCCGGCTGCGCGCGGCGAGGAGGCGGCGGCCCCGGTGCCGGGCGCCACCGACGCCCTTGCCGAGCGCCCGTTCCGTATCGTCGCCGTCACCTCCTGCCCCACCGGCATCGCGCACACCTACATGGCCGCGGAGTCGCTGGAGAACGCGGGCCGCGAGGCGGGCATCGAGGTCGTCGTCGAGACACAGGGCTCGGCCGGCTTCACCCGGCTCGACCCGGCCGCCATCGAGGCGGCGGACGGCGTGATCTTCGCCCATGACGTGCCCGTACGGGACAAGGACCGCTTCGCGGGCAAGCCGACCGTAGACGTCGGCGTGAAGGCGGGCATCAACCGGCCCGCCGAGCTGATCGCCGAGGTGCGCGACAAGGCCGCGCGCGGCGAGGTCACCGCGGCGGCCGGCGCCCCCGCGACGCCGGTGGAGCGCGCCGGTGACTCCGGCGAGGGCTACGGCACCAAGCTGCGCAAATGGCTGATGTCCGGTGTGAGCTACATGGTTCCGTTCGTCGCCGCGGGCGGTCTGCTGATCGCCCTCGGGTTCGCGATCGGCGGCTACAAGATCAACAAGGCGCCGTCCGTCATGGAGCACTTCGTCTGGACCCAGACGGACAGCTGGGCCGCGCTGCTCTTCCAGATCGGTGTGGTCTCCTTCGGCTTCCTGGTCCCGGTCCTGGCCGGCTACATCGCCTACGGCATGGCGGACCGGCCGGGCCTCGTACCCGGCTTCGTCGGCGGCTCGATCGCCCTCACCATCAACGCGGGCTTCCTCGGCGGTCTGGTCGCCGGTCTCCTCGCCGGCGGCGTGGTGCTGGCGATCCAGAAGATCCACATCCCGGCGGCGTTGCGCGGCATCATGCCGGTGGTGGTGATCCCGCTGATCTCCTCGGCGGTCGTCGGATTCCTGATGTTCGTCGTCGTCGGAAAGCCCATCGCGTCCGCGCAAAAGGGCCTGACCGACTGGCTGAACGGTCTGACGGGCACCAACGCCGTCCTGCTCGGCGCACTGCTCGGCCTGATGATGTGCTTCGATCTCGGCGGACCGGTCAACAAGGTCGCCTACACCTTCGCCACCGCCGGTATCGCGGTCTCCGAACCCAGCGACTCCGCGATGAAGATCATGGCCGCGGTGATGGCCGCCGGTATGGTCCCGCCGCTGGCGATGGCCCTGGCGACGACGGTCCGCGGCAGGCTCTTCACACACACCGAGCGGGAGAACGGCAAGGCCGCCTGGGTGCTGGGTGCCTCCTTCATCTCCGAGGGCGCGATCCCGTTCGCGGCGGCCGACCCGCTGCGCGTGATCCCCTCGTCGATGGTCGGCGGAGCGCTCACCGGTGCCCTGTCGATGGCCTTCGGCGCCACTCTGCGCGCCCCCCACGGCGGCATCTTCGTGGTCCCGCTGATCGGCAACCCGTTCCTCTACCTGGTCGCCATCGCCGCCGGCGTGTGTGCGACCACGGCCCTGGTGGTGGTCCTGAAGGGCCTGCACAAGCAGAATCCCGAGGGAGCGGCCAAGGGGACCGGCGCCGCCATGACGGCCCCGTCCGAGAACCAGCAGCCGGTCGCCGCCTGAGCGGACGCCGCGCCACAACACACGTCGGCCGCAACCCCGGTGAGGGGGTCGCGGCCGACACGCGTGCGCGGCAGCGGCGGTTCAGGGGCGGTCTCGCACTTGCCGGTCTTGGCCCTGGCAAGAGACCCGGTGCCTCCCAAACTCATCAACACCACCCGTCCGGGGAACGGGGCGCCTCCCAAACTCATCGACAAGCGACGTCACCAATGCTCGATAGAGCCACTCGTCCTGCTCGTCTTACTCATCCTGCTCGTCGTGTATGCGAGATGCGCCACGGTACGAGGTCAAAGGTCCGGATCGTGGTGTCTACTTGGATTCATGCCTGCGCATGTTTCGACCTTCCAGCTGTTGGGTGTGTCCGCCCTCGCCCTGGTGACCGCCGTCTGGATCGGCCGTGTGGGCCGCGCACTGCGCCGCCGCCGCTTCGAGGGGGCGGCCCGGCGGTACGTCCGTTCCGAGGACGCCGTCCGGCGACACCGCGAGACGCTCGGGGCTCTGCCCCATCAGCCGCAGTCGGGCCCCGAGCTGGAGAGCGTCGAACTCACGCCCGCCGAACAGGACGCCTTCGCGGGCCTGATGCAGCAGTTCCGCGAGGGGCGCTCCTAGGGCCTGTACGGAGTCGTGATCAGTGACTTGGCTGAAGGCTGCGGATCCAGATGACGGCGCCTCGTAAGTGGAGTCCGGCAAGGTAGCTCTC
>NZ_JBEYUZ010000054.1:0-12475 GCF_040643755.1 Streptomyces sp. NPDC047079 | reverse complement strand
CAGACGCCGTCGGCGTTCCGGTCGCTGGTGTCGGCGGCGGCAGTGGGGGACGAGCGGATCGGCCGGCTGGCGCTGCGGTCGGTGATCTTCGCCGGAGAGAAGCTGGAGATCGGCGAGCTGAGGCCGTGGGTGGAGCGGCTGGGGCTGGAACGGCCGGCTCTGGTGAACATGTACGGGATCACCGAGACCACGGTGCACACCACGTTCTACCGGGTGGAGGCGGAGGACCTTCAGCCGGGTGCGGGCAATCCGGTGGGCCGTCCGCTGAGCGACCTGAGCGTGCATCTGCTGGACGCGCGAGGGCAGTTGGTGCCGGTCGGGGTGCCAGGGGAGATCCATGTGGGCGGCCCGGGTGTGGCCCGCGGCTATCTCGGGCGGCCGGAGCTGACCGCGGAACGCTTCGTGCCCGACCCGTTCGGCCCGCCCGGCTCCCGTCTGTACAGGTCGGGCGACCTGGCCCGCCGCCGCCCGGACGGCAGCCTGGACTTCCTCGGCCGCGCCGACGACCAGGTGAAGATCCGCGGCTACCGCATCGAACTCGGCGAGATCGAGACGGTACTGGGCGCCCATCCCGGGGTGCGGGAGGCGGTGGTGATCGCCCGCGAGGACGGCCCGGGGGACAAGCGGCTCGTCGGCTATGTGGTCCCCGCCGGTCCCACCCCGCCCGAGACCGCCGAACTGCGCACGTTCCTCGCCCGGGACCTGCCCGACTACATGGTGCCGGCCGCCTTCGTCACCCTCGAGAAGGTGCCGCTGACGGCCAACGGCAAGCTCGACCGGCGCGCCCTGCCCGCCCCCGACGGCACCGCCTACGCCCGCTCCCGCTATGTCGCCCCGCGCACCCCGCTGGAGGAGCGGGTCGCCGCGGTCTGGGCAGACGCCCTGGAGACCGAGCGCGTCGGTGTCCACGACGGCTTCTTCGACCTGGGCGGCGACTCCATCCGCGCCGTCGCCCTCGTCGGCGCCCTGCGGGCGGAGGGCCTCGACCTGTCCGTGCGCGACGTGTTCGACCGCCGCACCGTGGCCGAGCTGTGCGAGCTGCTGGCCGACCGGGCCACCCTGGAGGCCGACGACCTCGCCCTGGTCCGGCCCTTCGCGCTGATCTCCGCGGCCGACCGGGCCCGGCTGCCCGAGGGCATCGTCGACGCCTACCCCTTGTCGCAGATCCAGACCGGCATGGTCATCGAGATGCTGGCGGACGAGGAGAAGAACCACTACCACAACTGCAGCTGCTTCCGGATCCGGGACGAGCGGCCCTTCGACCCCGCCGCCTTCCACCGGGCCGCCGAGGAGGTCGTGGCCCGCCACGACATGCTGCGCACCTCCCTGCACCTCACCGACTACTCCGTACCGATGCAGCTGGTACACGAGCGGGCGGACGTGGCCGTCGGCGTGCGCGACCTCGGACACCTCACCCCGGACCAACTCCAGGAGTCACTGCGGGAGTTCGTCGCGCAACAGCGCGCCCAGGCCTTCGAGCTGTCCGTCCCGGGCCTGATGCGCTTCCACGCGCACGTCGCCGAGGACCACTGGTGGATCTCGGTCACCGAATGCCACCCGATCATGGAGGGCTGGAGCTACCACTCGCTCCTCATGGAGCTGCTGACCTGCTACCACCGGTTCCGGGACGGCTTGGAACCCGAGCCGTACGAGCGGCCCGCCGTGCGCTTCGCCGACTCCGTCGCCGGCGAGCTGGCCTCCCTCGCCGGTGACGCGGACCGGGACTACTGGCGCGGAGTGGTCGACGGATACGAGAAGTTCACGCTGCCCACGAGCTGGGCCGGCGACCCGGACGCCCCGCGCGGCAAGTACCACGTCCGCGTCATGTGGGACGACCTGGAACCGGCACTGCGCGCCTTGGCCGCCGAGGCCCACGCCTCGCTCAAGAGCGTCATGATCGCGGCGTACGGCAAGGTGCTGAGCGCACTCACCGACGCGCGGGCGTTCCACGCCGGTCTGGTCTACGACGTACGGCCCGAGGTCACCGGCGCCGACCGTGTGTACGGCATGTACCTCAACACGCTCCCACTGGCCTTCGACCGGATCCCCGGCACCTGGTTGGAGCTCGTCCGGGGCGTCTTCGAACGCGAGGTGGAGAGCTGGGCGCACCGCCGCTACCCGCTGCCCGCCGTGCAGCGGGACACCGGCGGCAACGGGCGCCTGATCGACGTCTTCTTCAACTACCAGGACTTCCGCCAGGTGGACGCGGGCCTGGTGGACGACGCGGTCGGTATCGACGACAGCCCCACCGAGTTCCCGCTGACCATCTCCTCCCGGGTGAAGAGCATCTTCCTGACCGCGGACACCCGCTCCCTGGCACCCGAGCACGCCGAGCGGATCGGCGCCATGTTCCGGACGGTCCTTCAGGCCATGGCGGCCGACTTCCACGGCGACGCCCGCATACCGCTCGTCCCCGCCGAGGAGCGGGCGCGGCTGACCGGTGCGTGGGCGGTCCACCCCACCGAGCCCGTCACCCGCACCGTATACGAGCTGTTCGAGGAGCAGGCGGCGCGGACCCCCGACGCGACGGCCGTCGTCGACGGCGGCAGACGGCTGAGCTACGCCGAACTCGACGCGTACGCCAACCGTCTCGCCCACCACCTGGGAGAGGCCGGTGTCACCTCCGAGTGCGTGGTGGGCGTGCTGCTCGACCGCGGAGCCGACCTGATCGCCGCGCTGCTGGCCGTGTGGAAGGCGGGCGGCGCCTACGTACCGATGGACCCGGTCTTCCCGGCCGGGCGCGTGGGGCACATCCTCGCCGACGCGGCCGCCGGCGTCTTCCTGACCCAGTCCGCCTACGAGGACCGGGCGGGCGCCGGCTTCACCGGACGGACGCTGGTCCTCGACCGGGACCGCGCCGCCGTCGACGCCCGCCCATGCGACGCACCCGACCGGACGGCCGACCCGGACCGGCTCGCCTACGTCATCTACACCTCCGGCTCCACCGGGCTGCCCAAGGGCGTCCTGGTGCCGCACGGCGGCCTCGCCAACCACGTCCGATGGGCCCGGGACGAACTCACGGGCGCCGACGGCGGCGCCCCGCTGTTCTCCTCCGTCGCCTTCGACCTGGTCGTGCCCAACCTGTGGGCGCCGCTGGTGGCAGGCCGGCCCGTGCACACCCTTCCCCAGGACCTCGACCTCGGTGACCTGGGAGCGGCACTGGCCGCGCAGGCGCCGTACGCCTTCGTGAAGCTCACCCCCGCCCACCTCGAAGTGCTCACCCACCAGCTCACCGCGGCCCAGGCCCGAAGCCTCGCGCCGGTGCTCGTCGTGGCCGGCGAGGCACTGCGCCGCCCCGTCGTCGAGGCATGGCGGAAGCTGGCCCCCGGCACTCGGCTCGTCAACGAGTACGGCCCCACCGAGACATCCGTCGGCACCTGCACCTGGGATGTCCCCGCCCGAGCGGACGGCACGCTGCCCGACGTGATGCCCATCGGCGGTCCGCTGCCGGGCGTCACGATGTACGTCCTCGACGACCGGTTGCAGCCCGTGCCCACCGGCGTCCCGGGCGAGCTGTACATCGGCGGAGCCGGCTTGGCCCGCGGCTATCTCGACAGGCCCGGCCTCACCGCCGAGAAGTTCGTCCCCGACCCCTACGGCGGGCCGGGCGCCCGGCTCTACCGCAGCGGCGACCGGGTGCGGATGCTCGCGGACGGCAGCGTCGACTTCCTGGGCCGCGGCGACGGCCAGGTCAAGATCCGCGGCTACCGGGTCGAACTCGGCGAGATCGAGGCCGCGCTCGGCGGCCTGCCGCAGGTGTCCGACGCCCGCCTGGTCCTGCGCGAGGACACCCCCGGAGAACAGCGGCTCGTCGCCTACCTCGTACCGGCGGCGGACACCGTGCCCGACCCGGCGGCCCTGCGCGACCGGCTCGCCCGCACCCTGCCCGAGTACATGGTGCCGACCGCGTTCGTCACGCTGACCGCCATCCCCCTGACCGCCAACGGCAAGCTCGACCGGAGCGCCCTGCCCGCGCCCGGCCAGGACGCCTACGCCACGGGCGGGCACACCCCGCCCCGCACCCCGCTGGAGGAACGGCTCGCCGCCGTGTGGGCCGAGGTGCTCGGTGCCGAGCGGATCGGCGTGCACGACGGCTTCTTCGACCTGGGCGGCGACTCCATCCGGGCCGTGGCCCTGATCGGCGCGCTGCGGGCCGAGGGGCTGGACGTGTCGGTCCGCGACGTCTTCGAGTGCCGCACCGTCGCGGCCCTCGCCGAGCTGCTCTCCGGCCGCACCGGGCCCGGAACCGGCACACCGGCCCGCACCAGGCCCTTCGAGCTGATCAGCGAGGAGGACCGGGAGAAACTGCCCGCGGGGCTCGCCGACGCCTATCCGCTGTCCCTGGTGCAGACCGGCATGCTCGTGGAGACCCTCGCCGACGGCGAGCGGAACAACTACCACAACGTCAACGTCTACCGTGTCCACGACGCCCGGCCCTTCGACTTCCCCGCCTTCCAAGAAGCGGTCGCGACCCTGGTTGCCCGCCACGAGGTGCTGCGCACCTCCGTCGCGCTGACCGGGTACTCCGTACCCCTCCAGCTCGTGCACGCCGAAGCCGACATACCCCTCGCGATGCGCGACCTGAGCGGCCTCACGGCCGACGAACAGCGGCGCAGCATGCTCCGGTTCGTGGCCGACGAGCGCGACAGGGTGTTCGACTTCGCGCGGGCCGAACCGCTGCTGCGCGTCTGCGCCCACAGCCTCGGTGACGACGGCTGGCTGTGCACCTTCACCCAGAGCCACGCCGTGATGGACGGCTGGAGCAACCAGCTCTTCCTGGTGGACCTGGTCCGCGTCTACCAGCAGCTCAGGGACGGAGGGCCGGTGGAGCCGTACGCGGCGCCCGCCGTGCGCTTCGCCGACTCCATCGCCGCCGAACTCGCCGCACTCCACTCGCAAGAGGACCGCGCGTACTGGCAGGGTGTGGTCCAGGGCCGCGCCAAGGCCACCATCCCGGACGGCTGGCACGGCGACCTTGGCGCACCGGCCCAGGTCGTGCGCGCCGGAACCCGCTTCCACGACCTCGAGGAGCCGCTGCGCGCGCTCGCCGGCGCGGCGAAGGCATCCATCAAGAGCGTGCTGGTCGCCGCCTTCCTGAAGGTGGTGGGCCAGCTCACCGACGAACCCGCCTACCACGTGGGCCTGGTCACCCACTCACGGCCCGAGGCGTCCGGCGCCGACCGGATCTACGGCACCTTCCTCAACACCCTTCCCCTCCCCGCCGACCGGACCGCCCGCACCTGGCGCGAGCTGGTTCGGCAGGTCTCCGACCGGGAGATCGAGGCATGGCCGCACCGGCACTTCCCGATGCCGGCCATCCAGCAGGAGCCCGGAGCCGGGCGACTGGTCGACGTCTTCTTCAGCTACCTCGACTTCCACCGGATGGACCCCGAGGAGGCCGAGGACGGCTGGGGCTTCAACGACGCCCCGAACGAGTTCGCCCTCACCGCGACCGCGCTCGGCGGCATGCTGAGCCTGCGCTCGACCTCCCACGTCCTCAGCCAGGAGCACGCCGACCGGATCGCCGGGATGTTCCGGGCGGTGCTGGAGGCGATGGCGGCGGACCCGGAGGGCGACGCCCAGGCCGTCCGCCTGCCCGCCGGGGAGCGGGAGCTGCTTCTGGAGGCCGCACGCGCCCAGCGCGAGGCGGCGCCGGTTTCTCGGACGGTGCACGAGCTGTTCGAGGATCAGGTGGCGCGGACGCCGGACGCGGTGGCGGTGGTGGCCGGTGAGGTGGCGCTGACGTACCGGGAGGTGAACGAGCGGGCGAACCGGCTGGCGCGGCATCTGCGGTCGTTGGGCGTGGGCCCGGAGTCCCTGGTCGGTGTGTGCCTGGAACGGGACGCGGAGCTGATCCCGGCGCTGATCGGGGTGCTGAAGGCCGGGGCGGGCTATGTGCCGTTGGACACCGCGCACCCGGCGGACCGGCTCGGCCATGTGCTCACCGACGCCGAGGTGCGGATCCTCGTGACCAGCACCGCCCAGGAGGCCGTGCTCGGCACTGTGTTCGACGGGACCGTGGTCGTCCTGGACCGGGACGGCGGGACGCTGGAGCGGTACGGGGCCGACGACGTCGAGCCCGTGTCGAGTCCGGACAACACGGTCTATGTGATCTACACATCCGGGTCGACCGGCAAGCCCAAGGGCGTCACCCTCACCCACGGAAACGTCGTCCGGCTGATGACGACCCTCGACGAGCGCCACTCCTACGACGCGTCCGACGTGTGGACGATGTTCCACAGCCACGCCTTCGACTTCTCGGTGTTCGAGATATGGGGTGCGCTGCTGCACGGCGGCACCCTCGTCGTGGTCCCGCAGGACGTGACGCGTTCACCGGACGACTTCCTGGACCTGCTGGTCGCGCGGCGAGTGACCGTGCTGAGCCAGACCCCCACGGCGTTCAAGGCCCTGGCGGCCTCGGCCGCCGCCGACGATCCGCGCATCGGACGGCTCGCCCTGCGGATGCTGGTCTTCGGCGGTGAGAAGCTGGAGTTCACGGAGCTGACCCCGTGGGCCGAGCGGCTGGGGCTGGAGCGGCCCGCGCTGGTCAACATGTACGGGATCACCGAGACCACCGTGCACACCACCATCCACGAGGTGCGCCCCGGCGACCTCGGCCCAAACGCGGGCAGCCCGATCGGACGGCCGCTCGACGACCTGTCGCTGCATCTGCTCGACGGCGCGGGGAACCTGGTCCCGTTCGGGACAGCGGGCGAGATCCACGTCGGGGGCCCCGGTGTCGCCCGCGGCTACCTCAACCGGCCCGCGCTGACCGCAGAGCGGTTCGTGCCCGACCCGTTCGGTCCGCCCGGCTCCCGTCTGTACAGGTCGGGCGACCTGGCCCGCCGCCGCCCGGACGGCAGCCTGGAGTTCCTCGGCCGCGCCGACGACCAGGTGAAGATCCGCGGCTACCGCATCGAACTCGGCGAAATCGAAGCCGTGCTGGCCGCGCACCCCGCCGTCCGGGAGGCGGTGGTCGTCGCCCGCGAGGACGAGCCCGGCGATCGGCGACTGGTGGCGTACTGCGTCCCGGCGGCCGGCACCGCCCTGCCGTCGAGCGCGGAACTCGCCTCCCACTGCGGCCGGTCCCTGCCCTCCTACATGGTGCCGACCGCGTTCCTCGCCCTGGACTCCATACCGCTGACCGCCAACGGCAAGCTCGACCGGCGCTCCCTGCCCGCCCCCGACCACACCGCCTACGCGCGCTCCCGCTACGTAGCCCCGCGCACCCCGCTCGAGGAGCGGATCGCCGCGGTCTGGCGGGACGTCCTGGGCGTGGACGCGGTCGGCGTCCACGACGGCTTCTTCGATCTGGGCGGCGACTCCATCCGCGCCGTCGCCCTCGTCGGCGCCCTGCGGACCGAGAACCTGGACGTCTCCGTCACCGACGTCTTCGCCCACCGCACCGTCGCGGGCCTGGGCGAACTCCTCGGACGGCGAGCGGACCTGGAGGAGGACCCGGAGCCGGTCCGGCCGTTCGCGCTCATCTCCGCCGAGGACCGGGACCGGCTGCCGGAGGGCCTCGCGGACGCCTACCCCATGTCCCAGGTGCAGACCGGCATGGTGGTGGAACTGCTCGACGCCGCCGACGCCTACCGCAGCTTCGTCTCCTACCGGGTCTCGGACCCGCGCCCCTTCTCCGAGCAGGCGCTGCGCCGGGCGGCCCGCATCGTCGTCGGCCGGCACGAGCTGCTGCGCACCTCCTTCGACCTGCACTCCTACTCGGTCCCCATGCAACTGGTGCACACCGAGGCCGACGCCCCCGTCGTCGTGCACCGGGTCGCCGGGGGCTCCGGCAACGAAGACACACCGAACGAGGAGCTGATGAAGCTGCTCCTCGCCGAGCGGAACGCCCAGTTCGACCTGGGGCGGGCGCCGCTGCTGCGGGTGGCCGCCTATGTCACCGACGACGGCTGGTGGCTGTCGCTGTGCCGGCCGCACGCCATCACCGAGGGCTGGAGCCACAACTGGCTGATGTCCGAACTCGTCGGCTGCTATCGCGCCCTGGGCGACGGCCGGGAACCCGAGCCGTACCACGCACCCGCCGTCCGCTACGCGGACTACATCGCCGCCGAGCTGGCCTCGCTGCGGTCCGCCGAGGACGCCGCGTACTGGCAGGACATCGTCACCACCCACACCCCCTTCACCCTGCCCGACGGCTGGGAACGCGCCGCCGGGCCCGGCGAGGGCTACGACCTCGCCCTGTCCCTGACCGATCTGGAGCCCGCGCTGCGCGCGGTGGCCACCCGGCTGCGGACCCCCGTCAAAAGCGTGTTGCTGGCCGCACACGCCAAGGTGATGAGCCGGCTCACCGAGTCCCCGGCCTTCCACCTCGGTCTGGTCGTCGACGCACGGCCCGAGGTGCTGGGCGCCGACCGGGTCTACGGCATGCACCTCAACACCGTGCCGTTCCCCGTGGACCGCTCCGCACGCACCTGGCGGCAGCTGATCACCCAGGTCTTCGACCGCGAGGTAGAGCTGTGGCCGCACCGGCGCCACCCCTTGCCCGCCCTCCAGCGGGCGCGGCGCGGCGGACGGCTGGTCAGCGTCGCGTTCAACTACGTCGATCTGCCGCCCATGGAGGAGACCTCGGGCGGTGCCGACGGGACGCGGGCCGACGCCCGGTTCGGCACCAACCGGACCGAGTTCGACCTCACCGTGCACTGCCGGCCCGACCGGCTGAACCTGTCGACCAGCACGGCCGTCCTCAGCAGGGCCGACGGCGAACGGCTCCGCGCGATGTACCGCGCGGTGCTCGAAGCCATCGTCGCCGACGTCGACGCGGACGCCCGCGCCGACTGCCTTCCCGAGGCCGAGCGCCGACTGCTGCTCGACACGCTGACCGACACCGCGCGGCGGCCGGCCGACCTCCGCGTGCCGGAGGAGTTCGAGCGCCGGGCCTCGCTCGCGCCGGACGCGGTGGCCGTCGTCAGCGACGAGACGCTCCTGACGTATGCCGAACTCAACACCCGGGCCAACCGGCTCGCCCACCATCTGCGCGGGCTCGGAGTGGGCCCGGAGACACTGGTCGCCCTCTGCCTGGAACGCTCGCCGGAGCTGGTCCTAGCCGTCCTCGCGGTCCTCAAGGCCGGCGGCGCCTACCTGCCGCTCGACCCGGACGCGCCCGCCGAACGGCTGCGCTTCATGGTCGAGGACGCCGACGCACGCTATCTGCTCACCCGCAGCGGGGCGGCCGACACGGTACCCCCGTCCGACGGGGTGACCCGCGTCCTCGTCGACGAACCCGGCGCCTTCAGCGGATGCCCCGGTACGGACCCCGAGCCGCTCACCGCGCAGGACAACCTCGCGTACGTCATCTACACCTCCGGCTCGACGGGCCGCCCCAAGGGCGCCATGGTGCGCCGCGACGGCATGGGCAACCACCTGCTGGCGAAGATCGAGGACCTCGGCCTCGACGCCACCGACACCGTGGTGCAGAACGCCTCCCCGGCCTTCGACATCTCGGTGTGGCAGATGCTCGCCCCGCTGGTGACCGGCGGCCGGGTCCGCACGGTCGACGGCGCCACCGCCCTGGACCCGAGGGAGCTGTTCGCGCGGGTGGCCGACGAGGAGGTCTCCGTCCTCGAGGTCGTGCCGTCCCTGCTGCGCACCGCCCTGGACGACTGGGACGCGGGGGGCGCGGCACCCGACCTGCCCCGGCTGCGCCGGCTGGTGGTCACGGGCGAGACGCTCCCCGCCGAGCTGTGCGTCCGCTGGCTGGCACGGTACCCGGGCATTGCGCTGGTGAACGCCTATGGGCCCACCGAGTGCTCCGACGACGTCACGCACGCCGTCCTGACCGACGCCGCCGCCGACCGTCGCGTACCGATCGGCGAACCCATCAGGAACACCCGGCTGTACGTGCTCGACGCATGGCTGCGGCCGGTGCCGGTCGGCGTCCCGGGCGAGCTGTACGTCGGCGGAGCCGGCGTCGGCCGCGGTTACCTGGGCCGGCCGGAGCTGACCGCGGAACGCTTCGTGCCCGACCCGTACGGACCGGCCGGCGCCCGCCTGTACCGCACCGGCGACCTGGCCGCGTGGCGGGGCGACGGCAGCCTGGACTTCCTGGGGCGCGTCGACGACCAGGTGAAGGTGCGGGGGCACCGCATAGAACTCGGCGAGATCGAGACCGCGCTGAGCACCCACCCGCTGGTCCGCCAGGCCGTCGTGGTCGTCCGCGAGGAGCGGCTCGTCGCCTATGTCACCCCCCGCCGCGAGGAACACGCCTCCCCCGAGGCGCTGCGGGACCGGCTGGCGCGGACCCTCCCGGAGTACATGCTCCCCGCCGCGTACGTGGTGCTGGACGCTATCCCGCTGACTCCCAACGGGAAGGTCGACCGGCGCGCCCTGCCCGCCCCCGACGACGCCGCCTTCGCCCGCGGCGAGTACCTGGCACCGCGGGACGACGCCGAACGCCGGATGGCCGAGGTCTGGTGCCAGGCCCTGGGCGTGGAACGCGTCGGCGTCCGCGACGGCTTCTTCGACCTGGGCGGCGACTCGATCCGGGCCGTCGCCCTCGTGGGCGCGCTCCGCGCCCAGGGCGTCGACCTCGCGGTGCGGGACGTCTTCGAGGCCCGGACCGTGGAACGGCTCGTCGAGCTGGTCTCCGGACGGGACGAACTCACCGCCGCCGACGAGCGGTTCGTGGCGCCATTCGCGTTGATCTCCGCCGAGGACCGGGCCAGGCTGCCGCAGGACGTCGTGGACGCCTACCCCCTGGGCCGGACGCAGCTCGGCATGCTCATCGAGATGACCGGTGGCGACCGCAACCCGTACCACATCATCAACACCTTCCGGGTCGTCGACGAGCGGCCGCTCGACCCGGACGCCCTCCGGGCGGCGGCGCGCCTGCTCACGGACCGGCATGAGGTCCTGCGGACCTCCTTCCACCTGACGGGCTACTCCACCCCGCTGCAACTGGTGTACGCCTCGGCCGAGATCCCGGTGCGCGTGCACAGTCTGCGCGGACTGACCGAGGAGGAGCTGACCGCCGCACGCTTCGAGCTGCATGCCGGGCAGCGGGCCGAGCCGTTCCCGGTAGAGAGCGCCCCGCTGATGCGGATCCTCGCCCACGAGGAGAGCGACACGGCCTGGTGGGTCACCTTCACCCAGTCCCACGCGATCACCGAGGGCTGGAGCTATCACCAGCTCCTGGTGGAACTGCTCGACTGCTACCGCGCGATCCGCGACGGCGGGGAGCCGGAGACCCCCGAGGCGCCGGCGGTGCGGTTCGCCGACACGATCGCCGCCGAACTCGCCTCGCTGGACTCGGCGGAGGACCGCGCCTACTGGCGCCGGGTCACCTCCGAGCACACCCCCCTGACGCTGCCCGCCGAGTGGGCCGGAGCGACCGACGAGCCCGTCTACCAGGAGGTGCCCTTCGACGATCTCGCCGACCGGCTGCGCGATCTGGCCACCGGTGCGGGGGTGTCGTTCAAGAGCGTGCTGCTCGCCGCCTTCCTGAAGGTGATGGGGCAGATCACGGACGAGCCCGCCTACCACGCGGGGCTGGTGTGCGACACCCGGCCCGAGGCGCTGGGCGCCGAGCGCGTTCTCGGCATGTATCTCAACACCCTTCCCTTCCCCGCCGACCGGACCGCCCGGACGTGGCGGGAGCTGGTGACGCAGGTCTTCGAGCGGGAGGTCGAGCTGTGGCCGCACCGCCGCTACCCGATGCCCGCGGTCCAGCACGACTGGGGCGGCGGAAGGCTCATCAACGCCTACTTCAACTACATCGACTTCCACCAGGTCGACACCGAACGGGTCGCCACCGGGACGCGCATGACGAGCGCGGCCAACGAGTTCGACCTGATCGTCTTCAACCGCGGCAACCGACTTCACGTCAACACCCGCGCCGACGTCATGACCCTGGCGCACGCCGAACGGCTGGCGGGGATGTTCCGCGCGGTGCTGGAGGCGATGGCGGCGGACCCGGACGGCGACGCCCGGACGACCCGCCTGCCCGCGGGGGAGCGGGAAATGCTCCTGGAGCGTGCCCTGCGGGGCACCGCCCCGGCCGCGGCCGTCTCCGCCTGCGTCCACGAGCTGTTCGAGGATCAGGTGGCGCGGACGCCGGACGCGGTGGCGGTGGTGGCCGGTGAGGTGGCGCTGACGTACCGGGAGGTGAACGAGCGGGCGAACCGGCTGGCGCGGCATCTGCGGTCGTTGGGCGTGGGCCCGGAGTCCCTGGTCGGTGTGTGCCTGGAACGGGACGCGGAACTGATCCCCGCACTGCTGGGCGTACTGAAGGCGGGGGGAGCGTATCTGCCGCTGGACCCGGTCAACCCGGCGGACCGGCTGGGGTACATGCTCGCGGACGCCGGGGCGTCCGTCGTCGTGACCGGTGGTGCCCAGGTGGCTCTGCTGGACGGGGTGTTCGACGGGGTGCTGGTGGTGGTGGACGCGCAGCGTGAGGTGCTGGAGGCGTATGAGGCGGGGGATCTGGCGCCGGTGCCGGGCGCGGGTGCGGACAACG
>NZ_JBEYUZ010000053.1:0-12490 GCF_040643755.1 Streptomyces sp. NPDC047079 | reverse complement strand
AACTTCGCCCGAGCACGGTTCACTTCATGTGCGTCCATACCTTCAACATGCCCCCAAACAGGACCGAGAGGCAGACGTAACGGAGTCCTACTAGTCCTCGTCGCCGGACGACCGGGCCCGGCCGCGGGCAGCCCCGGACCAGCCGTAAATTCACACGACACCCCGGCCGCCCCGCCCTAGCGTGTGCGCATGAGCGGCACTGAGGACATCGACGTACGAGCCATCACCGAGTTCGAGACCAAGGAGTGGAGCCGCGCCCTCACCACCGGCTTCCTCCTTCCCCCGGGGATGTCGGACCACGATGTCGCGGACCTCGCCACGCACCTCGTCCCCTCGCGCACCCTCGGCGCCTTCGACGACGGCGTCTCCCGCTCCCGGCTCCGCTCGAGCGAGGGGACCCCAATCGTCGCGACCTTCCGCTCCTTCCCCCAGGAGCTGACCGCGGTCGGCGGCACCCCAGTCCCCGCCGACGCGATCACCAACGTCACGGTGACGGCCACCCACCGCCGCCGTGGCCTCCTGAGCCGCATGATGGCCCTCGACCTCGCCGCGGCGAAGGAGCGCGGTGACGTCGTCGCCACGCTCATCGCCGCCGAGTACCCGATCTACGGCCGTTTCGGTTTCGGCCCCGCCACCCACACCGCCCAGTGGGCCGTCGACGTGCCCCGCACCGGCCTCGACCGCCACCGCCCCGTCCTGGACGACGGTGGCCGCATCGACCTCGTCGACGGCGCCGACGTCCGCACGCTGGGCCCCGCACTGCATGAGCGCCTGCGCCGCGGTCAGGCCGGTGCCGTCAGCCGCCCCGAGCGCTGGTGGCGGGTCACCACGGGTGCGATCCGTATGGACGCCCGGCCCTGGACCGAGCCGTTCCACGCCGTCTACCGCGGGCCCTCCGGCGAGGTCGAGGGCCTGGCCACCTACGTGTGCGAGAACCGGTGGGGGGACGACAAGCGGCCCTGCACCGAGGTGACCGTCAAGAGCCTCATCGCCACGGCGCCGGCCGCCGAGCGCGCCCTGTGGCACTACCTCTGCTCGCTCGACCTGGTCACGACGGTACGGACGGGCCACCGCGCCCCGGACGACCTGCTGCCGCACCTCCTGCCCGACCCGCGAGCCGCCCGCCTCGTCATGCATGCGGACTGGCTGTGGGTGCGGATCCTGGACGTCGTACGGGCCCTGGAGGCACGGACGTACGACACCGCCGGCACGCTCGTCCTGGAGGTCGTGGACGAGGCCGGTCTGGCCGGCGGCCGCTACCGGCTGGAGGCCGGACCGGACGGTGCGCAGTGCACGCCCACCGACCGGGACCCCCAGCTGACGCTGCCGGTGGGCGGGTTGGCCACCTTGTGGCTGGGCGACGAGTCCGCCGTGCGGCTCGCGGCGCTCGGGCGCCTACGGGAACAGCAAAAGGGCGCCGCCTCCGTGGCCGACGCCCTGCTGCGGACGTCCAGGCGGCCGTGGTGCCCGGACATCTTCTGAGCCGCTTCGCGGGCTCCCCGGATGGCGCTCCTTCCGTGCGGTGGTGGCTGCCGTGCCGTGCTGCTGCGCATCCGTAGCTGTGCGGTGGTGCGTGCCTTGCGGCTGTTCGGTTGTGATGGTGCATGTGACTCTGATTGCGGTGGTGCTGACGGTGCGGACCGACCGGGCTCCCGGCTCCCCTCCGGAAGGAAGCCCGGTCAGCAGCGTCACGAGGACACGGTGACCAACCTTTCCGAAGTGTGACCATGTCGTTCAAGAACGCTCAAGCTTGCTCAACTTCTGCCGAAGTTGGCGACCAACTCCCCCTTAGTTATCTCCATTTGGGGTCGTCTCATAACCACCCTTCGCCGAACTGCCCAAAGATGGCGTGAAGTTGTACTGTTTGGCCGTGGAGGCGGAACACACCGCCGTCAACGGGCGGACTAGGTCACAACGGCCACAGAGATCCCACCGCGACGTGGCCGACGAACTGCGCAGCCGTATCAGATCCGGGGTGCTGCGACCGGGCCAGCGCATGCCCACCCAGGCCAAGCTGGCGGACGAGTTCGGAGTGGAGCGGGGAGCCGTACGCCAGGCACTGCGCATCCTGCAGTCGGAGCATCTGCTCACCAATGTCTCCAAGGGAAGCCCGGCGACCGTGGCGTCGCATGCGGGCCAGGCACCGACCGGGCCCGGGGCCCCGCCGCAGCCCACGACGGTGGCGCTCGCCCCGCGGATATCCGCCGCGTTCGCCGCACCGCACGTGGAGATCGACGCCCTGTGTCTGACCTCGGTGTCGCTCACGCTCGCGATGGGCGAGCCGTTGCGCGAGATTCACGCGGGGCGCATAAAACCGGCCAGAGTCGATGTGCGTGTGCTGCTGCCGAGCGGCCGGATCGACCTGGCGTTCCCCACCCCGGTCGAAGGCCCGGACGATGACCGGCTGCACAGCCGCTGGCTGGCGCAGCGCAACGCGCAGGGCCATGTCCTGCGGCACAATCTGCTGGCGCTGCGCAGCACCCACGGCATCGACGTGCACGTCTCCTTCCGCGCGCTGCCCTTCACCCCGCCCGTCAAGCTCTATCTCCTCAACGGGTCGGAGGCGCTGTTCGCCTACTACACGCTGGCGCGCCGCGGCGAGGAGATCGATCACGAGCACCTGGACGTGTACGACGCCCAGGGCACGCAGTCCATGCTGTTCTCCTTCGCGCGAGGGGCCGGCTTGCGGGACACGACGTTCGTGGAGCAGTCAGGGCTGTGGTTCGACGCCCTCTGGGAAACGATCACCACGGACCTGACACTCTCCTAGTGACCTCTGATATGACGCGGACCGTACCGGTGACAGCGGAGACCGAGAGACTGCGCGAGCTGGTCGAGGGCGCACGCTTCGTGCTCTTCGACTTCGACGGGCCGATCTGCCGGCTGTTCGCGGGCCACAGCGCGACGGACGTCGCCCGGAGACTGGAGGAGTGGCTGGAGGGGCAGGGGCTGCCCGTGCCGCTGACCGAGGCGGAGAAAGGACAGTCCGACCCCCAGATGGCGTTGCGCGCGGTGGACCGGCGGCACCCGGGGAGCGACCTCGTGGCCGAGCTGGAGGAGCTGCTCACCCGGCATGAGCTGAGGGCCGTCCGCAGCGCCATGCCCACCCCGTACGCCGACCCCCTCGTCCGCACCTGGACCGCGCTCGGCGCGCGGCTCGCGATCACCAGCAACAACTCGGCGCGCTCCGTTTCCGCGTACCTGGCGGGCCGGGGGCTTCTCGGCTGCTTCGCCCCGCACATCTACGGCCGTACGCACGAACTGCACCGGCTCAAGCCGGACCCGTATCACCTGAACCGGGCCCTGCGGGCGATGGGAGCGGCCCCCGGGCACACCCTGATGATCGGGGACGCCCCGTCCGATCTCCAGGCCGCGGAACTGGCCGGGGTGCCGTTCCTCGGCTACGCGCGCAACGAGGACAAGGAGAGCCGCCTGCGCCAGGTGGGCGCCGAGGTGATCGTGCGCTCACTGGACTCGGTGCTGCGCATCCTGCGGGAATGACGGGCTGCGGGTGGTGGGCGAGAGGAGACAGCCGTTTTCGCCAACTTCGCTCATCTCACTGCCAACTTGACGGAATCGCCCTCAGTTGGTCGCCAGTGACAAGCAAGTGTCAAACAACTCCCCGTAGATAGGGCCAGGTTGTAACGTTTGGTCGTGACCCAGGAGAACGCCGCGGTGAACGGCAGCAGAAGGTCCTCGCCCCAGGAGATCGCCGACACACTGCGGGCCCGCATCCGCGCCGGCGAGCTGAAGGCGGGCGACCGGCTGCCCACCCAGGCCGAACTGGCTCAGGAGTTCGGGGTGGAGCGGGGCGCGGTCCGCCAGGCCCTGCGCGCCCTCCACGAGGACGGCCTGCTCAGCAACGTCACCAAGGGCAGCCCGCCCCGGGTCGCCGAACCCCAGCTCGTCAGCGACCAGCCGCAGCCGACGATGGTCGGACTGACGCCGAGACTCGCGGAGGCGTTCGCGGCCTCGCACGTCCGCATCGACGCGGCCTGCCTGACCGCCGAGACGCTGATGCTCGCCCTCGGCGAACCGGTGCGGCTGATCCACGAGGGCCGGATCCGCCCCCAGTCGATCGACGTGCGGATTCTCCTGCCCTCCCGGGACATCAACCTCGCGTTCCCGATCTCCGTCAACAGCCCCGGCGACGAGGACCCGGTCCACAGGCGCTGGCTCGAGCAACGGAACGCCCAGGGGCACGTCCTGCGCCACAACCTCCTGGCCCTGCGCGCGACGCACCGCATCGACGTCCGTGTGACCTTCCGCGCACTGCCCTTCACCCCACCGGTGAAGCTCTACCTCCTCAACGGGGCCGAGGCCCTGATCGCGTACTACATGCTCACCAGGCGGGAGGAGGAGGTGGAGAGCGAGACCCTGGAGATGTACGACACCCTGGGCGCCGAGTCGCTCCTGTTCTCCTTCGAGCAGCGGGCGGGGACACGGGACGCCGCGTTCGTGGAACAGTCCCAGAAGTGGTTCGACGCCCTCTGGGAAACCATCACCACGGACCTGACACTCTCCTAGTGACCTCTGATACGACACAGACTGATCAAAACGAGAAAGAGACCGGGCAGTTGCGGGAACTGATCGGACCCGCGCGTTGTGTGCTCTTCGATTTCGACGGTCCGATCTGCCGCCTGTTCGCGGGGCACTCGGCGGAGGGCGTGGCGAAGGATCTGGTCGAGTGGCTGGAGGGACAGGGACTCCAGGGCCTGCTGACAGAGGAGGAGCGCGTCCACCCGGATCCCATGGTCGTCCTGTACGCGGTGAACCGCCGGCGCCCACGCAGCGACCTGGTGGCCGAGCTGGAGGAGCGGCTCACCCGGCAGGAACTCAAGGCGGTGGTCTCCGCCTGGCCCACCGCATACGCCGATCCGCTGATACGGACCTGGACCGCCCGCGGGGCGAGGCTCGCCATCACGACGAACAACTCGGCGCGGACCGCGGTGAGCTACCTCGACGACCGCGATCTGACCGGCTGCTTCGCCCCCCATGTCTATGGCCGCACCCGTGATCTGCACCGTCTGAAGCCGGACCCGCACTGCCTCAACCGTGCCCTCGGCGCGATGGGCGCCTCGCTGTCCTCCGCCCTGATGATCGGCGACACGCCCTCCGACCTCCAAGCGGCCCGCCGGGCCGGGGTGCCGTTCCTCGGCTACGCGGGCAGCGGCCGCCAGGAGAAGGCACTGCGGGAGGCGGGAGCCGAGTGCGTGGTGACCTCGCTCGAGCCGGTACTGCGGACGGTGCGCGAGCGGCCCTGACAACACCACGTACCACCGTCCCGTCCAATTGGACTGATTGGTTCCGCGCGCCCTGAAGCCGTCACCGTGTCGGGCACGACACTCCGGCTTCATGTCAACCCGCGTTCGCAGCAGGGATACCGTGCCTGACCTTCACCCGTCGGCGTGGGCGAAAAGGAAACAGGGGCCATGTCACCGAAACCTTCGAAGGCCCGTCAGCGGGCCGCTGAGATGAGCGGCGAACTGGCGTACGTCGAGGGCCCGCTCGCGGGCTACCACCACGAGACGTACGTGATCCCGTTGCCGGACACGGTCGTCGGCCGGCCCACGGCGGGCTCGACCCCGGTGCGCGGCAAGGTCCGGGAACCGCGGAGCAACCTGCTGTGGTTCGACCGCCGGTGCTTCGCCTCGGAGGAAGATCTGCTCCACGCCCTGCACGGCCGCATCCCGGGCATCCCGGACCTCATCGAGGTGGCCGGCATGCGGTTGCAGAGGTTCGTGGAAGGGCGGACGCTGGGCTCCCTCCACGCGTCCGGCCGGGCGATACCGGACGGCATCGCCGCGCAGATCCTGGGTCTGTTCCGCCATATGGTGGGGATCGCGCCGGAGGGACTCACGGTGGAGCGCCAATGCGCCCCGCACGACCGGCCTGACGACGGCGACACCGCCGGATTCCTGGAGCGCCTCATCTGCTTCGCCGAGGAGCGGGTGTACCAGGAGAACCTGCCGCGGTTCCCCGGTCTGTTCGCCTCGCTCGGACTCGACGACGACTCCTTCAGAAGACTGAGGAAGCATGTCGCCGGCCTGACCGAGCGGCCCTTCTGCCTGCTGCACGCGGACCTGCACCGGGAGAACTTCGTCGTCGACGACGAGGGCCGGCTGTGGACCATCGACTGGGAGCTGGCCATGATCGGCGACCCGCTCTACGACCTGGCCACCCACCTCCATCTGATGCGCTACCCGAGCGCCCAGGCGGCCCTGATGGTCAGCCGGTGGCGCGAAGTGGCGGAGGAGGAGAGGCCGGGGAGTTCCAGGGGCTTGGAGGAGGACCTCCCAAGGCTCCTCGACTTAAAGCGCGCTCAGTCGGTCTTCACCGACCTCGTCCGGGCGACCCAGACCCTCGACGCCCGGCCGGAGTTCGGCGAGCGCCTCCTTCCGCAACAGGCCACGCGGGTACGGCGGGTGCTGGTCGCCGGCGCGGAGCCGCTGGGGCTCGATCCCGTGCCGAGCCACGAGGACGTCATGGCGGTGCTCGGGCGCCTTGGCGAGGGGTGAGCGCCCCGTCCGCGCCCTGACCCCGGTGTCGATCACGCCTGGGCCATCAGCACGACGAAGAAGAAGAGGGCGGCCGCCGAGCCGGTCAGTGCCGTCTTGCGGGCCCGTATGCCTACCGCCGCCAGGCTCAGGAGCAGCACGCCCGCAAGTCCCGTCTCCCGCTGAACCAGCTCCGTGGCCCAGAGTTGCAGGGCCGCCCCGACCAGTTGTGCGTACACCATGTGCCCACCCCGTCCCCTGTGGAAGACCGATCAACTACCCGTCCAATTGGACTGGTTGCCGTATTTTGGTTGTCCCCTGTGGGCTAGATCCCTAAGCGCCGGGCAGCTTTTCGTCTTCCCGAGCAGGCCAGTTGGGCTGTGAAAGGAACGGGATGCGGTTTGCCCGTGAGTCGGAAGAGGTACGGTCGCGATGTGACCACGGAACGCGGCGAAGGAGGCGGCAAGGAGTTCGAGCGTGTCCTCGAGAAGCTGCGCGCCCGCATGGCCGACGGCACGTATGCGCTCTACTCGACGCTGCCTCCGCAGCGGGAACTCGCCGAGGAGTTCACGGTCTCGCGCGACACCGTGCAGCGCGTGCTGCGGGAGCTGAGGAACGAGGGGTGGATCGAGTCGCGGCAGGGCAGCGGCTCCCGTGTGGTGAAGAGCCCGATCCACTCGGGCACCCCTCAGCAGGCGCCCCGGGTACGAGCCGCCCTCGGCCCCTTCATCGCCCGCGCGTTCGCCCAGCCGACCGTACGGCTGGACGTGTTCACCCTCACGTCGGAGAGCCTGGACGCCCACGTCCGGCTCCAGGCCGAGCGCATCCGGCTGGGAGAGGTCCAGCCCGAACGCATCGAACTGCGCATGCTGCTGCCCTCCGAGTCGCTCGAACTGCCCTACCCCCGGGCGAGGGCGGAGAGCGCCGGGGAAGGCGCACCGGCACGGACCGGCGCGTTGCAGCAGAAGGTGCAGGAAAGGCTCCGGGCCATCACGCAGCGGCACACGATCTCGTTGCTCTCCGCCCTGCGCAACCTGCGCACGGAGGGCCTGGTCCCGTACGCCGACGTGCAGATCCGCCATGTGCCCCTGACGCCGGCCTTCAAGCTCTATCTGCGCCGGGGGGCCGAGGCCTTGTTCGGGCCCTACGAGGTGGTGGAGCGGCCCATCCTCATGGAGGACGCGACGGAGGTCGAAGCCCTGGACGTGCTGGGGCTGGGATCGACCCTCACCCGCCATGTCAACGACGAGGGCGACCCGGACGCGCCGGGCTCCGTGTTCATGGAGAGCATGCAGGCGTGGTTCGACTCCTGCTGGACACTCCTGGCGGAGGAGGCCTGACCTGCGTCCCCGCCTCCGCGGGCCGCGCGGCGGGTGACCCTTCCGAGTGCCCAGGGCACCCGGATCCGTGGCCGGATGCCGAGTCCGCCTCTCGGCACGGCCTGCCATGCCCTAGGGTGTGCCCACCTCGTTCGCGGCGCATGAACATCGAGTGCGGCGCACAGTCATGCAGGAGTCACCGTTGGGCGTTCCGCCAGTGCCTGACCACCGCGCTCCGGAGCGGCCGGCGGACGACGCCTACGGACGGTTTCTGCGCTACGCCCGGGCGCTGGGCTCCTTCGACCGCGGCCATCACAACCTGAACTACATGGTGAGGCCCCTGACGGAGCGGGACCGCCGTCTGGTGGCCTGTGACGACGGTGCGGCGGTCACGGTGCGCCAGCGGATCCCGTCGGCGCTGCCCGTGGTCATCAGGACCTGGCAGGACGAGTCTGAGATCCTCAACGCGATCCGGGGCGTCCTGCCGCACGTTCCCCGCTGTCTGGCCCGGCACCAGGACATCGTCGTCCTGAGTTTCGTGGAGGGCGTGTCCCTCTCGAGCATCTGCCCCAACGGCACCCCGCTGGACTCCGGCGTCATCACCGCTCTGACGGGCCTGCTCGCGGACATGACCCAGGTACGACGACGGCACCTGCCGCCGCTGCCCCTGTACTGGCCGCGGTCGAGCCGGGACGGCAGGGCCTTTCTGCGTGCCCTCGCCTTCGCGGCGGAGGACCAGATCAGAGCGCGCAACTGGGCCCAGTTCGGCGGTCTGTTCGCGATGCTGGGCATTCCCGAGGACGCCATGGTCCGCTTCGCGGAACGGGTTCCCGCGCTCATCAGCCGCCCCTTCAGCCTGCTGCACACGGACCTGCACCGGGACAACGTCATCGTGTCCTACCACGGCCATCCGCCGCTGATCTGCGTCGACTGGGAGCTGGCGACGTACGGCGATCCCCTGCACGACCTCGCCACCCATCTGGTGCGCATGCAGTACCCCCAACGCCAGTGGGACGAGGTCGTGGAGGCGTGGAGCGTGGTCATGGGGGAGCGGCGCAGCAAGGCGGTCCACGGACTCGACCGGGACCTGAGGCACTATCTGGCCTTCGAGCGCGCCCAGTCCGTCTATCCGGACGTGATGCGCGCCGCCGAGTCGCTCGGCGACTCCTTCGACCAGCGGGACCTGGACGCGGCGACCCGGGCGGTGCACCGGGCGCTGTTGGCGGCGGAGGAGCCGCTGTGCCTGAAGCACGTGCCGGACGAGCGGGAGATCGAGCGCATCCTCTTCCGCTGGAACGAGTCCCACGGCGTCAGGCCCAGCCGCGAGCGCACCCTGTCCCAGATCGTCTGGCAGCGCGACCGCCGGGTACCCATCCGCCCGGACTTCCCCCTCTGGGCGGTGAGCCGCGCACTGTTCGAGGAAGGGGCCGCGTCGGCGGACCGGGTGTTCAAGGGCACGGCTCACCTCAACACGGCCGTGCGGGTCGAGGGTGTCGGCTTCCCGGTCATGGTGCGCAGGAAGGCGGGGTCGTCGAACCCCTTGGAGCGGCGCTTCCTCAACGAGCACGTCGTGCTGGGCGCGATCGAACGGACCGGGGTCCGGGTGCGTGCCCCGCGGGTACTGGCCCTGGGCACCAGCGGGCTGCGCGAGCAGTTCACCATCCACACCTACGAGGGGCCCGCGGACGGCATCCGCCCGCCCGCCCATCCCGCGTACGGGCTGCTGCCCCACGAGGCGGACGACCTCGTCGACCAGCTCGCCGAACTCACGGCCGTCCCCTGCGACCAGGTCGACCCCATATTCAGGGGGGTCGACTTCTACTCCTGGCTGCGGGCCGAGCTGGTCCGCATGGTCGGCGAGCTGCCCAAGGCCACCAGGGACCTCGCCCGGGAACTGGGCCTCCCCGGCAGTGTCCGGCTGGCCGAGATCCTCACCCGCCACATCCTGGCGCCGCGCCGGTCGGTGCTCCTGCACGGCGACCTCAACCCGTGGAACCTCGTACGCCGTGCGGACGGCGGCCTCACCCTGATCGACTGGGAGATGGCCATGATCGGGGACCCGCTTTACGACCTGGTCCGCCATATGCATCTGACGCCCACCCGCCCCGACATCCGCCGGCGGTTGCTGAGCCGCTGGTCGCGCCGGTTACCGGACGACTGCACGAAGGGCTGGCAGGAGGACTGGCGTGTCTACCGGTGGATCGAGATCATCCGCTCCGCGTACGTGGACCTCGACCGCCTGGTGACGGGCGACAGCCTGGAGGCCCCGAACGTACGCCGCGCCGTCGACACCTACGCGATGACGCTGGTGGAGGCCACGGCCGCGCTGGGCCTGCCGGACAGGTCCGCGGTGAACCCGTACCTCGTCCGGGCACTCCCGCACGGCGGCGAGCGCACGGCGAGTGCCACGGCGGACGTCTGACGCTGTTCCGCGTCGCGGGTGTCCGTTCCCAAAAGATCTGAGTGGATGAGGTGTCTCCGAGCTGGGCCTTGTCAGTTCTGCTGGGACGGTTCCGAAGCCGGGCGGCCCAGTGGATCTGAACGGTGGTGAGCCTGCTTGTGGGCGAGCCGGGGTGGTCCCATTTGTTCTGTCGGACGGTGGGTCTGTGGCCTGGAGTCTTTCAGTTCTGGTGGGACTCATCCCGTAGGGCGTCGTAGTCGTCCGGCGTCGTCACCAGCATCAGTGATCGTCCCAGGGAGTCGGTCCAGCGAAAGAGGGCGTCGTTGGAGAAGGCGTGGGATCGGAGCTTTTCGCGGAGGGTGGGGACGTTCAGCCGGTGCTCGGCCTCTACGTAGGCGGCGTTGATGGTGCGCCGGTGCTGGCTGAGGTTGGCCCATCGGCGAGGCGCCCGTCGTGCTCGCCAAGCAGGGTCGGCCACCATGCCGAGCAGCGTGACGAACTCTGGGTAGGTGGCGATGTACTCACGCTCGTCGACGCGTCTCCTGATGATGTTCCCGTAGACGGCTTCCTTGGGAGGGAGCCGGGCGAGGCGGTCGTTCCAGCGTGACAGCAGATGGGGTTGGTTCTTGTTCAGGAGCCAGGAGCGGACCAAGTGCTGCGCTTCCTTCGTTCCTGCTTCCAGGGTGTCGGGGAAGCGGCGGGCGATTCGTCGGTGGCGGTGCTGAGCGGTGACGAGCTCTGGGAGGTGGCCGACGGGGTAGTGGCGATTGCCGTCGGCTCAGATGCCGTGTCGGCGGCAGAGCTGGAGATCGGCGGGGCGGTGGGCGAGTACGGGCCCGGTGATCCCGCGTCGATGCATGCAGTGTGAACAGGCGACGTAGAGACGCCGACGGTAGCGGACGACGTCACCAGCGGTGCGCGCCTCAATCCTGGCGATCGCTGGTAGCAGCATCCGGAGGGTCTCGGGCGCAAGACCCGTCAGGATGGCCAGCCGTGGCAGAACCATCGGAGTCCAGCGCCATAGTGTGTCTGTCCGCTTGCCGACCTGCGCGTTTTTGAACGGTGTAAGGGTTTTCGCCAGTTGGCCCGCCGTCACTTGGTTGGCGGCCGCGAGGCGGTGCAGATACCAGCCGAAGACCTCCCCGTGGACCGGTGGCAGAGGAATCGGCAGGAGTCGGACCGGGGTTTCCCACGGCTCCATTGCTCAGGCTGCCTTCGGTCTGCGAGTGCGCTTGGCGCGGCGGTGATCAGGCTGGGACTGCTGGACGGCGTGGTCGAGCTCGATCTCGTCAAGCATGCGCTTGGTGATCTTTTCTGTGCCGGCGTCGATGGCATCGACGGCGGCTTCGCGGATGAGCTGGGAAAGGCTGCCGATCAGCCCGCCGGTGCGTTCGTGGAGGTAACCGGTCATGGCGACCAAGGTGCCGGGGCGATGAGCGTGTAGTCGCAGGGAGTCCTCCATGGTCGCCACCAGGGCCTGCCAGTGCTCCTTGTCCGCGCGATTCTTGTGGCCGAAGGGCCGAAGGGCCGAAGGGCCGAGAGGGGATGACCGTGTAGCGGCCGGCGATCTGTTGCCCGCGGGTGCCTTGGAACAGGCTGCTGGTCTCGACGTCGAGACCAGCAAGCACGAAGGTGGCCGCGATCCGTTCCGAGAGGTACTTCAGCTGGTCGGATGCCTCGGCTCCGTGGCGGGTCGTCAGGTCGAGGTTGTGGATCTCGTCGACCAGGACGAGCGTGGTGCCGAGCTTGCCGAGCAGGTCACAGACGGCGTTGGTGATCTGGACCTGGCTCATGCGGTGCTCCAGCGGGATGCCGAGGAATCGGGCGAATTGGTGGCATGCGGCCCTGAACAATTTCCTGGCCGATGAGCTCAAAGCCTTCCGAGACCAGTAGATGCGACAGCAACACCAGGCTCGCCGACCCGGCTTCGTCGAGGAGCCGCACGGTCGTCCCGGACAGGCCCACGACCGTGTGCAGCCGGTCGTCCATGCGCACCCGATCCCCGACCCTCAACGCTGCCCGTGCCCCTGGGTGCCCGCTCACCGGGTCTCCGCACGTGACACCAGCGTGGCATCCGACAGGGGGTGCGACAGATCCGCTGTCAGCCGTCCCAGCCAGAGCAGGTGGAACACCGTCGGCAACACCGCGATCGGATCACCGAGCAGCGCAGCCTGTGTCTGAACCGCCCCGGTTCGAATAGAGACTCGATTTCATGAAAGGATCGAGTCATGGCACGACCTTCCCGTTACCCGCTTGAGCTCCGCCGCCGTGCA
>NZ_JBEYUZ010000052.1:0-14679 GCF_040643755.1 Streptomyces sp. NPDC047079 | reverse complement strand
CCTCACGGAACTCGGCGTCGTAGATGCGCTTCCTGGATGCCATGACCCCCAACCATCCCTCCGGTCACGGTCTCCACAGTAGGAGGGGAGGTGCATCATGGTCCTGATCGCACCGCAACTCTCGCCGGTAGACGGCGTCGCCGCAGTACAGGGCATACACCGCAGGGACCTGCAGCAGATCCGAGGCTCGTATCAGAGACCCGAGCTGGTTACCGTTGTTGTAGTTGTAGTCGATGTGCCAGCGCTGCCCCTTTTTCTTTAAATTCTTCGCCTGTACGAGCACTCCGAACGCCTCGTGGGACGCCGAATCCACGAACCACCACAGCCAGTCAGCCCCGACCCGGGACTCCTCGTACCGGGTGAAAGAGACATACGACAGCTCTGGGTGCACCGCCATGAGCAGAAGATCCGTGGCCGTCTCCTCGGACCACGTGACGTTGCCCTGGGAAAGCCACTTGGTCGTGAACGTGTCGACGGCGGTGCGGCCGCGGACGAGTGCTGCGCGCACGCCTTGGGCCTGCTCTTGGGTGTCACTCACAGCAGTGGGCGTACCGCACAACACGGTCCAGCAGAAGAGACTTGCAACCCGCAGGTGTCTCTGCCCCCAGCGTCGCGCGAATCACGGCTCGCCCCCGAACGGATCGAACAGCCGTCCGACCTCGAGATGCGGTGGCATCAACGGCCATCAACCATCCGGGCGGGGTCTGTCAAATGAAGGAACGGTGTACCAGGGTGGTTGGGTTACTGGTGGCTGCTGAGGAGCGTCTATCAAAGGTGATGTCAAAGGCGTCCAACGCCGTCTTCCAGCGACTGGTCCAGCGGGCCTGGCCTTTGCCGGTAGGGTCGAGCGACACGATCGCCATGTAGATGCACTTCGTCGGTGTCACCGCTGGCCACCCTCTGATCCTCCTCGGAGCGCCCCGGGTCAAACTCAGCTATTGAGGAGGATCGCGCCGGCTTCGCCGGTTCGCCCGGGCCTGGTCGAAGAACACACGTGCAACGGGCTGCAGATCTTCGGGAGCGCGGCCATGGGCTGCCGGGCGGCCGCCGCGGCTCTTGACGCACTGGACGCTGACGGTGTCCAGCGCTCGAACGAGGTGATTCCCGGTCGCTGATCCCTCAGGGCTGCACCGGAAGGCGACGGCACACGCCGTGCATGAGGGGCAAGAACCGAGCATCGGGTGGACGCCCGGTTGAGGCGGTCGGAGGTCCGGGGCGAGGTGGATCACCGAGCAGGCGTTCCGGTGATGCACAACTACGGGCATGGGGGTGATGGGGTGACCTTGTCGTGGGGGCGGTTAGATCTCCTGCGCAGACGCACAGTAGCGCCGACGTACCGAGCCAGTCCCTTCGTCAGGATGCGCCGGCGCGCAGATGATCTTTGATGGTGCCCTGCATTTCGGTGAGCCACTGGCGCAGGGAGACGCCCTCAGGGGGGTAGACCCAAAGGCCGAGGATCTTCGTCACGCGGTTGAGTTCACTGTCGTCCTGCACTAGGGAGAGGAGGCGACCAATATCCCGTGCCGCTTGCAAATGTGCCTCACTGGGGTTACCTGAGAGGTAATCATCAAGAGCATCCTTGTGAGACTCGTACTCCTGACTGAAGTACTGGTGAAAGTAAGCACCGAGCAACTGGCCCAGCTCGTAGAAACGTTTGTTCCATTCCCAGTCGGTCTGTGGGAGAGCCGACTCCTCGTAGGGGCCGCCGTCCCTGATCCGGTCGAGGTGGTTGCGGATCAAGGCCAGGCACTCCTCCACGCTGCGTCCGGCCGGAGGGTTGATGTGCGGTAGAAGGTCCACGTCGTCAGCGATCTCGTCACTGAACAATCCAAACTGCAGGAGATCGTCGATCTCGCTGATGACCCCGTCCAGGAGTCCAGGCACATTTACGGCATAGCGTACATACGCCTGAAGCGCAGGCCCGGCCTTCTCAGGGGTGTCCGTGAAGGTCCAGCCAGCGGAGGCATAGGAATCGAGCAGCTCCTGAAGCTCTGGAAAGCGCGCTTCTCTCAGCAGGTAATCGTCAGGAAGATCCATGGACTGACTCTTGTTCTCAGGCGACGGGGTAAGAAGTATGGATACGGAAACCACTCGGCATGTTGGGATCACGGCGCAGAATCAGCTTCACCTTGTCCACATTATGAGGGCCAGTGCCTCGGATGAAGTCCTCCCTGGTCATGCCACGACCAGTGACTTCGCCAGCGAAGTCAACCTTGATCACCAACTGCCTGCTCGTCGTCTTCTCGATCCAGCGTTTCACCTGTTGCTGGCGGGCCAGAAGCGCGCGGTCCGTGAAATCCTGCGCCGACGCCTCGTCGATGAAACTCGAGCTCCCGTCGATGGTCTCATCCGCTCGCAGCCGGGCCCGCAGCTCGCGGTCGGTCTTTTCGATGTGCCTTTCCAGCGTGTGGGAATAGGACTTGGGGGTTCCCTTTCCTTCGTCACCGGCCAGATCCGCTCGGTACTTCGGCTTGACCGCGCCCTTGCGTTTGCTGCGTGGCCAGGCGTTGGGCTCACCGTCGCCCTTGATGAGCAGTCCGAGGTCTTCGAGGCTGGTGGGCGTGCCGCCGGGTACCGCGAGCTCGGGGCCGAATGAGGGTATGCGGACGCCTCCGAGAAGCTCGGTCCAGCCGCCCGCGTCGCCTGCCGCGCGGACCGCTGATCCTCCTCCGCCCAGGGCGCCGCCCAGGAGCGCGCCGTAGACCCCGGCCTGCCGGGCCTCGTCGAGGTTGATGCCGGTCTTCTGCTCGCCCAGGGCGATGGCCGTGGGCTGGGCGACGGCCAGGTCCACCGTGATGGACTCCACCCCGCCGAAGGCGGCCGTGGCCAGGGTGGTGCCGGCGATCGCGGCGACCTCCTCGGTCACCGCCACGCCCAAGGATGCGGCGAGTTCGGTAACGCCCGCCGCCGCTGCCGCCGCGGCGCCCTCGGACATGCCGGCGGTGAAGACCGCCAGAGCGGTGCCCGCGACGAGCGTCGCGCCGACGATCTCCAGCTCGTGTTCGAGGTGCTTCTTCGCGCCGTGCACCGCATCCGCGTAGGAGTCCAGCGCCTTGGCCATGTCCCGGGCCGCGTCCGCCAGGTCCTTGAGCCAGCCCCGGCCGCCGTCGTAGTAGCGGCGCCAGAAGGTGTCGAAGGCGTCGATCGACTCGCCCTTTTTGTCGGCGATCAGCGCACGGGCCGCCTTGTTCGCCGCCGCCGTGATGTCGTCGACATCGTCGGCGAAGGACCGCCATGCCCGGGCCGCGTCCCGCAGTCCGTCCTCGTCGGCGGCGGGCCACCACATGCCCGTCAGGTCCTGGACGACCTTGCGTGCCTTGTCCGCGACACTCACGTGCCGTCACCTGTGGCGTGGCGGCCGAACATGCCCCGGATGCGTTCCTCGTTGTCGATGTGCTTGTCGGCCATGTCCACCAGGCCCGCGTGGATGCTGGCCAGGCCTTCGACGAGGATCTGCGCGGAGTGCTCGATCTGCGTGACGTGCGGGGCGTAGGCGGTGTGGAACTTCTGTCCCTGCTCGTCGTCGCCCCACGGGGCGCCCGCCGCGGCCAGACCTTGCTTCAGCGTGGTCAGCGCGTGTGCGAGCGCGACGCTTTCGCGGTGGAACGCGGGCGCCGCGGTCTTGATGTCGTCGACCTTGATGTCGATTAACTTGTCCTTGCCGCCCATGAGTTGGCGTCTTCCCCTTCCGCCGATCGCCCGGGCATTCGACCCTAGCCGCCGATTGATGACGTCACGCAAAGTCGGGGCAAAGATCCGTTCGGTGACCGTGAGTTCCCTCACGGACCGGTACCACATCGGGGGTTAGAGGTCGTTTTCTTCCGGTGTTTCATCCCGAGATTGACTGCTTCATGACGGTCTTGGGGTCGCGTCAGGAGGTGGCGTTCTCCCCTGTGAGGCGGTGGGCCCTGAGGTCGGTCATGGCGATGTGAGTCATGGCTTCGGAGCGGACGGGGAGGGTTTCGCAGTCGCGGGCGAGACGCCGGTGGAGCATGAGCCAGCTGTAGGTCCGCTCGACCGTCCAGTGTTTCAGGATCGGGGCGAACGCTCACCCCAGCGCCGGCCGGCGCTCGGCCGGGTTTACGCCTTGCGGCAACGCGGCTGGCTTCGTACCCGGCCGAGGGGTGGGGTGGCAGCGATACCGCCGTCACTCCACCCCCTGATGCCGCTGTTCAACGCTCAGCACCCACCGCCGCGTACAGCGGCAATCGGCCGCGCCTCTTCGTTAGTCAGCGGTGGCGCCGACCGCCCCAGGAGAGGGTCTGTACGGTCTTCGGTGTAACTCCCGATCATGGAAGTAGCACCTGATGAGCGACGTGACTGTCTCTTCCGAGGCGGTTGAAGAGGTCCGGCCTGCTGAGTTGTCGGCGGACGTGCTGGACGAGCAACTGATCGGGCAGTTGGTCGACCGGGCCCGCGCGAGCGGCCTCCAGCTGACCGGTGAGGGCGGCCTGCTGCAGCAGCTGACCAAGCGCGTGCTGGAGTCCGCGCTCGAAGGGGAGATCACGGACCACCTCGGCTACGAGAAACACGACCCGGCCGGTGCCGGCAGTGGCAACAGCCGCAACGGGACCCGGTCCAAGACCGTGCTGACCGACGTCGGGCCGGTGGAGATCACGGTGCCACGTGACCGCGACGGCAGCTTCGAGCCGCAGATCGTCAAGAAGCGGCAGCGGCGGCTGACCGGCGTCGACGAGATGGTCCTGTCGCTGTCCGCGCGTGGCCTGACGCACGGTGACATCTCCGCCCACCTGGCCGAGGTCTACGGCGCGAGCGTGTCCAAGCAGACCATCTCGACCATCACCGACAAGGTCATGGACGGGATGGCCGAGTGGCAGAACCGGCCGCTGGACCCGGTCTATCCGGTGATCTTCATCGACTGCGTGCACGTGAAGGTACGCGACGGGCAGGTGGCGAACCGGCCGATCTACGTCGCCCTGGCGGTCACGGTGGACGGCACCCGCGACATCCTCGGCCTGTGGGCCGGCGACGGCGGCGAGGGTGCCAAGTACTGGCTCCAGGTCCTGACCGAGATCAAGAATCGCGGCGTCGAGGACGTGTGCATGGTCGTCTGCGACGGGCTCAAGGGCCTGCCCGACTCGATCTCGGCGGTCTGGCCCCAGGCGGTCACCCAGACCTGTGTCGTCCACCTGATCCGGGCCTCGTTCCGCTACGCAGGCCGCCAGGACTGGGACAAGATCTCCCGCGCGCTCAAGCCGGTCTACACGGCTCCGACCGCGAGCGCGGCGGAAGACCGGTTCCTGGAGTTCCAGGAGGAGTGGGGCGCCAAGTATCCGGCGATCGTGCGACTTTGGGAGAACGCCTGGGCCGAGTTCGTGCCCTTCCTTCAGTTCGACGCCGAGATCCGCCGCGTCGTCTGCACCACCAACGCGATCGAGTCGGTCAACGCTCGCATACGGAAAGCCGTCCGGGCCCGGGGGCACTTCTCGAACGAGGCCGCAGCCCTCAAATGTGTCTACATGGCCGTCATGAGTCTGGACCCCACCGGCCAGGGACGCAAACGCTGGACCATGCGTTGGAAGCCCGCCCTGCAGGCTTTCGATATCGCCTTCGACGGCCGACTCTCCGTCGGCCGCCGCTAACTCACACCACCCGAGTTACACCGTCGGCTGGACAGACCCCCGAGAGGCAGACGTAACGGAGTCCTACCAGGTCAGGTAGGCGTCGGTCACGTGGCGTCCGTCCGGTGCCGGGATGAGAAGGACGGCGTGACGCGAGCGGCCGGTCAGCAGACGGCCCGGTGAGGACACCGGCGGCGGCGCGGCATCGGGGTCCGGGCCCTCGACGGGGTCACCGTCGTCGGGGTCGGGGTGGGGCAGCGGTTCCTCCCACGGGCAGTGGTCCACTTGGTCCGGCCAGGACGGGTCGGGCTTGGGGATGCCGGCCAGGAGGGTCTCGTACAGGGTCCGGCCCAGGGGGTGGAAGGACAGACTCGAGCGCAGTGGGCCAGCTTTGGCCCGGTTGAGGGAGCGGCCGCCTACGGTGCGCACAGACCATTGTCCGGCCGCGCCGTAGTAGTGGTGGATGAGCATGTGCCACAGCGCCTGGGCGCTGGGCACCGGCTGCGGGTCGCTGTTGGAGTGCGGGCTGAGCCAGGAAAGGTTGTTGCCCTCGGGGCGGCCGAAGACCAGCTTGTTGACGCCGGCGCGTTGCGGGCACTGGCTGGCCAGTCTCGGGTCTTGCAGGAACGGCCGCTCCGGGTGGAACAGGTCCCAGATGTAGGCGTCGAAGTAGGCATGAACGGCGTCGGGGTCGAACCCGGCGGGATGCGCCAGTAACTCCCTTCGCTGTGCGGCTCACTGACGTGCCGTCATGCGCCGCTGTCCTCGTGCGTCCAGGCCGCTGACCCGTGCGGCCATCACCACGAGCAGGCGCAAGACGGCAGATGCCGCCGGCGGGACGGGAAGTGCCAGGTCCTTGATGAGGTGTGCGCGCAGCAGCACGTCCCGCCATCCCAGCTCCTCCTGGCGCTCGTCCGGGAAGAGGACAGGAATACACGGTTCTTTGTCGGTTTCAAAAATCGGGGAAGACACACAGGATCCATTGCCGGGTGCGAACAAAAGAGGGACTTCCGGGAAGATTCGCGCGCCGGAGCGGGAATTCTGCGCACGCCAGGACACCAGGGCGCACCAGGGCGGCAGGAAGGGAAGGGGCAGACGGTCAGGGCGCGGGCCGGGTCAGGCCATGCCGACGTGCCGCCCCTGCACCACGGGGGCACCAAGGGTGCGGTGCACACAGCGCAGCAGGCAGGGCGCGCGAGACCGGACTCGAACGTCAGTCCGGCTCCGCGTTTCCATATTAGCCATAGACGAGCAGCTTCCGAACCACATAGTCCAGCCGACAATTACCGGTCGGTGCCCCTTTTTTGAACGTAAGTCATTTCCGGACCGCACTCCTCAATCCGTGCCGACGGTGCGACGGCTGTCACTTCTCATTTCGATGTCACTGCCGGTTCTCGCTCAGATGTCAGGCATTCCTGTCTGGTCCCAGCCGCGGCAGGGGGCATCGGATGAGAAGCCCTGGCGGCCTGGGATGAGAATTCGCGGCCTTCTCTCTTCTGGCACCCGGCAGCTGCGTGCCCCGGGCAGGAAGGTCCGGCCTTCCTGCAACGGCGATGCCCGTGAAGGGGTTCGGGCGGGCGGCGTGAGGCGGGAAGCGGGAAGCGGTTCAGTCTTCGGTGTGGACCAGTCCCAGGGCGCCGTCGAGGTGCAGACGGTGCCGGCCAAAGCGCACCGGCCGGGAGGGATCGCCGGCGTCCTGCGGGAGCAGGACGAGGTCGGCGAGGAGGGCGTGGCTGCGCCAGGAGGCGGGGATGTGGTGGTCTCTTGTGCGTCCGGCGACCCAGGCGGCGGGGACGGGCAGGGTGTGCTGGAGGATCGTGCGGATCTGGGCGGTGGTCGGTTTGCGGTGCTCGGGCAGCGGCCGGGTGCCGGCCGCGTCCAGAGTGAGGCGGCCGCATGACATTCGGTAGACGGGCAGGAGGCCGCGGGGCATAGCGCCCAGGCGGGTGGCGGCCTCGCGGGGGTGCAGGTTCTGGCGGTGCAGATCGGACAGCAAGAGGGTGTCGTGCCACGCCGGGACCAGGTGCAGCAGGCTGTGGTGTTCCTCGGTGCGGATGCGGGCCTGGTGCAGGGTGTGGCTGCGGCGCAGGGCGGCATCGGTGCGGGCCAGGGCGTCGGCGTCTCCGTGTACGGCTTCCACGAGCTGCTGCACATCGTCGGGCAGGGTGAGCGGCTGCTCGGGCCGTCGGGCGAGATAGGCGGCGGTGGCGAGCGGCAGGAACGGGGAGTCCAACGGGCGGCAGGCGGGCGGCAAAAGGGTGCGGCCGCGATGGTCGGTGGGCTCCAGGACGATCAGGCGGGGGCGCCCGCCGCACAGCCAGTCGGGCCGCTTGATGTGGTCAAAGCGCCACAGGCGGCCCAGGCGTTGCAGGAGGGTGTGCAGGGGCGCCAGGTCGCTGACCATGACGTCGACGTCGATATTGAGGCTCATATCCAGCAGACTGGTCGTGACGACCACCAGCCGCCCGGGGCGCTCGCCGGCTGAGGCCAGGGCGGTGCGGATACGGCGGGTGAGAGCCTCGCGTTGGTGGCCGGGCAGGCGGGCGTGCAGCAGGAGCAGCTGGCCGTCAGGGCCGCCGTCCGGCCAGTCGAGGGCGGTACGCAGATGCGTGTAGGTGGTCTGGGCGTCGGCCATGGTGGCGCAATACACCGCCGCGCAGCCGCCCGAGCGGGCGACAGGGGCGATCTCCTGAGTGATCCGCTCCAGGCGGCTCTCCCGGGCAGGTGTGTCTTCGGGGTCGGCGCAGGAGGAGTGGCGCACCGAGTGGAGACGAAGGTCGGCGCGGCGGCGGTGGCGGTCGGCGTGGGCTTCGGCCGCGGCCGGGTCGATGCGGGTGAGGGAGGCGTCCGAGGCGGCGGCGTAGAGCCAGCCCGGGTAGGGGGGCCGGCAGTCCAGGTGGGCTGTTGCGGGGTGCGGGTGGCCGGCGCCGTCGAGATAGCTGCGGACGAGCTGGCTGCTGATGTGGCCGGGCAGGGTCGCGGACAGCAGCACCACGGGACAGCCCAGGGCGCCGAGCCAGTGCAGCAGCCGGGACAGTGTCTGCCGCATGAACGGAGGCAGGGCATGGACTTCGTCGACGATGACCGTCCGCCCGCACAGGGCCAGCATGCGCAGGGCGCTGAAGCGGACCGGCAGGACGGCCATGAGGGCCTGGTCGTGGGTGGCGACGGTGAACTGGGCCAGCAGGGCCCTGTCCCAGCCGCGCAGCCAGCCGTCGGGCACCGTCACGCGTTCTTCGGGCCGCTCCCCCGCAGCTGGCCTGCCCTCGTCATCGTCGCCGTCGTCGCTGTCGCTGTCGCTGTCGGGCCAGTAGGCGTCGCTGGTGGAGGGTTCGTGGGCGGCCAGGCGGTGGTCGGTGTAGGCGGTGTTGTCGTAGCTGTGGCTGTGGACCAGGGAGACCGGGGCGTGCTCGGGATGGTGGGCCGCGACGTAGGCCTCGAGCATGTCGTAGGCGGCGTCGGTGGTGGCCATGGTCGGCAGCAGCCACAGGATGCCGGCCGTGTCCCCGCAGGCATTGAAGATACGTGCTGCTTCCAGCGCGGTGACGCTCTTTCCGCCGCCGGTGGCGTCGGTGACCACCAGGATGCCGGGCCCCTTCTCGCCCACCGCGGCAGTGAGTTGCCCGATCACCGAGGCCTGCAGGGCGTTCGGCCTCTCCAGACCGCCGTGGGCCTGGGTGAACGGCACCTGCGGCAGGGTGATGCGGCCCAGCCCGGACTCCTCGACCACAGCGGGGGCGTCCCGGACGGCCTGGGCAAAGTGCTCGCCGGCGCCGAAGGCGGGCGCCTGGGCTTTGGGCAGCCAGTAGTGGCGCTGGCTGGCCAGCCGGTCCGCGATGATGCCGATTCCGGTGATCAGCACGGCCGCCGGCACCGACACGTCCGCGGGCACCGCGGTGGCGGCGGTCAGATGGCGCAGCAGGGCGAAGTAGCGGCGGCGCAGATCCTGCCAGGCCGGCCCGCCCAGGGCGAGGTTGACCCGGGAGGCTTTGGCCGCACCGTCGATGTCGACCTGCAGGAACCGGCCGTGGTGGCCGCCCAGAATCTGGGCAACGAGCACTCCGGGGCTGTCGGAGGTGTCCGCCGGATAGCCGGCCTCGGCCAGCAGGTGCAGCACACTGTGCATGGACGCCCGTTCGTGCGGCATACGCTGCCAGTCACGGATGTCCGCGCGCAGGATGTCGCTGACCCGGGCCCAGGGATACGCCTCCTGTTCCTGGAAAGCCGACAACTTGCCTAGATCGTGCAGGCCGGCGATGAACATCACCAGACAGCGCGTCTCGGCCCGGGTGAGCCCCAGCCCGGCGGCGATCAGCCGACGCTGACCGCGGGTCAGATACCGGTCCCAGACCACGCCCGCGAGCGCCGCGACATCCAACAGATGAAACAGCAACGGATACACCGCCCACGCGCCACGGTCGAACTTGCCCCACGGCGTCAGATCGATCCCGCCGCGCCGGGCATCCTCCCGCACCCCCACCGAAAGCTCCCGCTCTACGTCAACCCACCCTCGAATCAGGGGCGTTGCGCCTATCCTGCCGCATGCAGAGACGTCTCCCCCGGCACGCGTCCCTGGGAGGGCAGGGTGTAGCCTGCGATCCGGAGCTCACCGGTTTCCTCATCCTGTGAGGGTGCGCCCCTGCTGGTCATCGTGAACCACTCAGGGACCTACTCCTTCCCCACACGCGTGGGGATCAGCCGTACAGCAGGGCGGCCAGCTGGGCGATACGCGGCCCTCCCCATGCACGCGGGGGTCTGTCCAGCGTGTAGTGGTCGCACGCTTGCAGGGCTTCGCCGTCCACACTCGCGTTGGGGTCAACCCAACTGCTGGACGTGGTTGCGATGGATCACGCCTATCCCCACGGACGTGGGGATTGTCCCCCTTGTGGGCCGCAGACCTTGATCGGTCCATCGTCTCCCCACACACGTGGGGGTCTGTCCTGGACACCGCCCTGGACGCCATCGACCGCCCTTGTCTTCCCCACACATGGGGGTCTGTCCAGCACGCGGGGAAAGGCGGGATACCAGCGGGGTGCCCTCCCCACGTGTGTGGGTTGTTGTTCCCTGACTTCCGTGATGACGGACGCACTGTATCCGTCCTCCCCACACACGTGGGGGTCTGTCGCGGATCGCTCTGGACGAGAACCGGCCCATGCTGTTTTCCCTACACGCGTGGGGGTCTGCCTCACTTCATCGCCGCTGCGGAGCATCAAGCTGCGTCTTCCCCACACTCGTGGGGGTTCATCGTTCCGGGGCTGGGCGCGCCTGACCGCCCAAGGGAATCCTCCCCACTCACATGGGGGTCTGTCCGGCCCAGACGCACCGCACTGACGCGCCGACACTCTTCCCAACACGCGTGGGGGTCTGCCCCCCGTCGTCGAACAGATTTTCCTGGGCCAGCGGTCTCTTCCCCACGTGCCGTGGGGGTCTGTCCAGGGTGTTGATACTGCCGAAGGTCCGCTCGGCGTCTTCCCCACACACGTGGGGGTGTGTCGCGGATGCCGCGGCCGGTGATGGGCTGTCACCGGTACTCCCACACGCGCGGGGTCGGTCGAGCGTGTTGACGCTGCCGAAGTTGCGCTCGGCGTCCCTACACGTGTGGGGGTCTTCCCGGCTGATGGATATGATCTCGATGAATCCAGGAACACTCCCCACGTGCCGTGGGGGTCGATCCCGGCCAATGGAATGGATGATCCGGCTCAGGCTGTGCTTCCCCGTACGGATGAGGGCGGTCTGACACGGCAGCTGTAGTTCTTGATCGTCCAACTGTTCGCGCTGGGGCAATGGGGGCGAGGTGGCTGTGGACGTGGGAACGGTCACAGCGACGATGATCGTTTGTGAGGACGAACCGTGACGCGGTGGCCGTGGAGGCCGCGATAGCCGGGCAGGAGTGGGCCGACGCGTTCGGGTCGCTGATGGCCGAGGTGGCGGACTGCCCCCGCGCCGGGAGCCGCGGATGCTTGCCCGGGAGATCACCTGGGCGATGTTGATGGGGCTGGAGCGGGTGAACCGAGGAGGTAGTACGAACACTTGATGCATGTCGTCGGGCGGGCAGGTGCATCCGACGACGCCCACCTGTCTACCAGGGGCACCCGATGGCTGGTCTGCACGCTCCAGTCGCTGCGCACCGACCTCAGCTGTGACCCAGGCTGCGTTGGGACGAGCGCGGCCCTGCCTGCCCCGCGGGCTGCGAGTCGACCACGAGCAGCCCAACGGGGCACGAGGGCCCGTTCAGTGCCCAGCAGCCACATCCCCGGGGACAGCTACGCACCGGTAGGCCGATGGCGCAGTAGGCCGTGGCGCCCGCCCAGGGGGAGAGGCAGCCTCGACAAGGACGGCATCGTGCAGGAATGGGGGTGCGCGGCCTCCGCCGCGTCAAGGTGCCGTTACCCCGCTGTGACGGCCCCCGCCCAGCGGCCGTCACAGCGGCCGACTGCTACTGCGCTGGCACTGTTGCCTGGTAGGTGAGGATCTCCGTCCCGTCGCCCTCGTCACCGTTGTCCGGCGCCACCCACATCGTCAGCTTGTTGCCGTCGGCTGCGATCTTGAAGGGGTTGCGGGTGGCCACGTGTCCGGCAGTGGACCACTGCTGGAAGGGGACCTCGTGCAGCAGCTCGTGGGCGTGCACGTCGAGCAGGCCGATACCGCCGAGTTCGTACGTGGCGGAGGCGCCGCCGGCGGCGGGGGTCTGGGGAAGGTTTGTGATGCCGCCGCAGATCATCTTGTGGGCGGGCAGGCTCTGGCAGTCCTGGTAGTCGATGAAGTGGCCAGGGTTGTCCCAGGAGGCGAGCTGCTTGCCGTCCAGGTTCCACTCGATGAAGCGGCGCGAGCCCCAGGTCTGGCCGATCAGGTGCCCGGTGGCCTTGTCGCGGACGACACCGCCGACGTGGTCGTCGAACGTGAACTGCTTGTGGACCTCCAGGGTCTTCGCGTCGACGCGGTACATGGTGGCCGCGCTATTGGGCCGGTACTCGGCCACCGGCACCCACACCGAGGTGCCGTCGAAGTCGATGCCGGAGGGGTGGTACATGTTGCCCTCGCCGAGGACGATGTCCTTCTGCAGGTTCCCCTTGCGGTCCATCACGAAGAGGTGCCCGATGCCCTTGCCCGGCGTGCGGTCGTAACGGCCTTGCGGGACCGGGTACTTGACGGTCGGCTCGATGATCTGCACGGAGGACAGGAAGATGCGGTCACCGGCGAACGCGATGCCCTCCGGGTGGTACGTATGGAACTTCAGCTGGAGTTTGTCGACCAGGTTCCAAGCGGTGCTTCGGGTCACCGCGGAGAAGTCGGCCGCCACGCCGGCGGCGGGCGTGCTCGGAGCGGCGGCAGTGGCGGCGGCGGTCGCCGCGCCCCCGGCGACGAGCACCAGTGACGCGGCCGCTATCGTCGCGCGCCGGGTGATTGCGATCTTCGTGTTCTTCATGATGAACCTCTTGCTGCGGTTTGCCCCAGGACGCGGCGAACCTATGCGCAGACCATGAATGCCAGACGATGTGATCGACAACGGTCACGGAACAGCTCGTTCACGGCAGCTGTGGTTCTTGATCTTCACGGTGGGGCCAGGTCGTCGCGTCTGCGGTGATGTTGTTCCAGAGGCGGTGGGCTGCGGCGGCCCGACGCTGGTGTTGGCGGCGCCAGGCGGACCAGTGCAGGAGATGGTCCAGGTCTCGACGCGGGCGGGGCAGCACGGTGGCCCGCAGGAGGCGGAGCAGTTCGCGGGCGCTGACCGGGACGAGTCGGCCGCGGGTGGCGTGGGCGGTGGTGCGCAGGCGGGTGACGGCGAGGACGGCGGCGGCGAGCATGCTGATTAGGCTCCAGCGCATCCAGGAGTTCCAGCAGGTGGTCTGGCCCTGGTCGAGGCCGCAGGCACTCTTGCCGAGTTGGAAGTCCTCTTCGATCTTCCAGCGGCAGCAGATCACCTCGACCAGTGTGGCCAGGGCGACGAGGGTGGCGCAATAGCAGCGGTAGAAGGAGAGTTCGCCGGTGTAGCGGTGACGGCGGATGACCAGGTGGGAGTGGCCGGCTGCGTGTCCGGTGGGGGTGTCGTCGGCGGGCACGTCGATCAGGGCCCAGTCGTAGTGGCGGTCGCCCTTGAGTCCGTGGCCGGTGCGCATGCGTGCCCAGGCGTTCTTGGGGACCTGGCCGGCGAGTTCGGCGGCGGTGAAGGTGCCGGCGGAGGTGGCCACGCGGTGGTCCGTCTTGACGGCCACGGTGTAGTCGAAGCCCAGGCGGCGGGCGGCCAGGCGCAGTTCGCGTCCGCCGTACACCTCGTCGGCGGCCATCCAGCGGGCGTGGATGCCCAGGGTGCTGGCGCGTTCGAGCATGCCGGCGGACAGCTGTGGCTTGGTGGCGAACTCCCGTTCGTCGGGGACGTGGGTGAGCAGGCGCCGCTCTTCGTCGGCGGCCCAGGCGGCGGTCAGGTACAGTTCCCGGTCGATCATCGCGTGGCCGCGTCGGGAGGCGTAGGTGAGGTGGACGGCGACCTGGCACAGGCCCACGCCGCCCAGGGCTCCGGAGTACTGGTGGGCCGCTCCGACGGCGTCGGTGCAAGACTTCTCGTCGCCCGTCTCATCCACCACCAGCACGGCCTGGTCATCGGCGAGTTCGCTGGTGATCCACGCGGCGAGGCGGTCGCGGGCCAGATCGTGGTCGACGCGGGCGCGGGCGAGGAAGTGCTGCAGGCGGTGCGGACCGCAGTGACCCAGAGCCTCGGCGAGCGTCCAGCAGTTGCGGGTGTCCAGCTCCATCAGCATCGCCTCGCACATCTCCCCTGCCAGCAGGCGGGGTTCACGCCGAGTGAAGCAGTCCGCCACCGCGGCCATCGCCGCCCCTATGACGTCCGTCCACGCACGCTCGGCTATCGCGGCCTCCGCGGCCACCTGGTCCTTGATCGTCGTCACAATCATTCATGATCACGGTGGCCGTTCCCCTGCCCGCGGCGCCCCGGCAGCCGCCCTGACCAGCACGGACAGGCCGACGATCAAGAACTACAGCTGCCGTGTCTGAGCTTGGCGTTTAACCTCGCGGGTCACTCGTCCTGCTGACCTGCGGTTCTTCACGGGACAGCGGAGGCGGCCGTTCTCCACGCTTCGAG
>NZ_JBEYUZ010000051.1:0-16456 GCF_040643755.1 Streptomyces sp. NPDC047079 | reverse complement strand
CGGGACGGCCGGGCGCCCCACTGGCCGCGGGTGACGAGCTTCAAGGCGGGCCCCTTTCTGGGCATGAAGAAAGCCCCGGCCGGTGGCGCGGGGCGGGCGGGGCGGACGGGGTCAGGTGACTCGTCAGTCCTGGATGAAGCCGATATGGAGCCGAAGAGTCGTAGTGCTAGAGATGGTTCCGCTTGACGTGCGCAGGGTGCAGATGCCGTCGGTCCCGATGACGAACCCCCCGCCGACGATGCCGTTGTCCCACGCGCCGTTGATAGTGCCGTTAGTAGGGCGCCAGCCCACGGGCGCGGTGGCGCACTGGGTGTCGGGCAGATTGCCCGAGGCGAGGACCAGGTCTGCGCCGGTACGGGTGAGGTAAATGTCGAGCATGGTCGTGCGGCCCTGCTTGTAGCCGCTGAAGGAGTTGATGCTGAAACCGGTTGCGGCCGTCAACCCGGAGCTGGTGGTCACCGGGTTGAGGCCGTCGTTGAGCCGGGCCGCAGTGATCCGCATGCCGGGCTGCCAGGTGGTCATCTGCTCCTCCTACAGGGCGACGATGGCGGGGTTGGCCAGCCGGAGGTCCGTGCCGGAGGTCTGCGCCTTGGTGATGCCGTTGCGGCTCCGGACGACGGTGAACGTCTGCGGGTTGACCAGCTCGAAGTTCTCGAAGCGGATGTCCGCGTTGGCGTTGGTGTTGCCGGCGTTCCGCACGGATTTGACGCCGAGGCTTCCGGCGCCGGTGATCGCCGTGTCGGTGACCTCGATCGCCCAGGAGCCGACGGGTTCGACCGTTCCCGGCTGCCAGATCCTGGCCTTCAGCGCGCTCCCGAAGCCCTGGAAACGCACCCGGACGAAGGTGCCCGCCACGTGGGTGAACGACGTGGTGAACGTCCCGAGCTGGGTTTCCACGCCTGCCACGCGCTTGCGGATCGTCAGGAGGATCGTGGCCGCTGTGGTGAACTCGACGCGGGCCTCGTACAGGTTGTTCGCGTCGGTGTACCGGGCGATGACGCCCGCGAACTGCGAGGCCCCGGTCGACAGAGCCCCCGTCGCGATGTCGCAGTACAGGTCGAAGTCCGGCTGCACGGCTGTGATCACGGAGTGGTGGCCGGTCGATACCGCCTGGTTGATGTGGCGTCCGTAGCCGGACAGCACGTCATAGTCCGCGGCCACGCCGCCGGTGTTCGTCCAGGCCTGGCCGCTGTCGGCGTTGCCCCAGGTGTCGGTGGACGTCCGGCCGAACGCGTCCAGCACCACGGAGCTGATCGCGGTGACGGCCATCTTCTCCCCGCCGCAGACGACGTCGAAGGGGAACTCGCCGGGGTAGGCGGCGGTCGTCACCCATTGCGGGCCGACGGTGGTGGCCACCGTCAGGCTGGTCGCGCTGGAGGTGGCGGCGGCGGCGAGCTGGCTGCCGTCGGTGTCCACCCAGACCGGGCCAGGGCCCGTGAACGTCAGGTCGTCGATCCACGCGCCGTCCTCCCCGGAAGTGGAGCTGTTGTCCTTGATGTAGCGGAACGTCACCTGCTTCGCGCCGGCGACGCTGATGGTGGCCTGCGTCCACGGTGTCTCGCCCTGCGCGCGCAGCGCCTGCACGCCGTCGACCAGGACCAGCAGCCGGTCGCCTTCGAAGCCGGGGCCCGACGGCTCGCTGCTGGTCCGGTAGGCGAACGTCAGCGCGGTCATTCCGTCGGGCACGGTCACGATCGCGTCCGAGGTCTGGTTGTTGGTGATCGCGCCCGAGCCCAGTGACCACGAGCCGCTGTTGAAGTGGACCTGTGTCCGCGCCCACGGCAGGTTTCCGCCATTGGTGAGGGTGACGTCGAAGGTGGCGTCCTCGAAGTCCTCCGTGATGGCGCTCTGCGCGACCGTCCACGGCCCGGCCGGCGTGCAGTTGAGCTGCACGTCCCAGTCGACGGGGTGGCCGATGACCTCTTGGTAGCCCTGCATGAGTAGGTCGATCGGGCCGGGCGGCAGCCATGCGGGCGGGTTGGCGATCTGCACCCGGTCCCCGGACTCCAGCGCGATCACCTGGTTGATCAGGCTCGGCGCGGCCGCCAGGTCCAGGTTGACGACCGGGTAGCGGGCCTCGTCGACGGTGCCCAGGTGCATGCGCCAGTAGGCGTGCGGCTCGGGCTGGCCGTCGTTGAACAGGTTGAGCGTGACCGACTCGTCGTAGATGCCGACCCCAGCCGGCGGGGCCTGGACGGACAGGGCGCCCTCGTCGAGGATAGCCCGGCCTGAGGCGCCCCCGTTGCGGGTGACGGTGACGTCGTTGCGGACCTTCTGGTCGTCGTCGACCGGCTCCAGCGGCGGCGCCACATGCCCGGGGGCGTTGTAGTCCAGGGCAAGGGCGACGGGCTGGCTGTACAGCGAGCTGCGCTCTCGGTAGGCGAGGCTGATGGTGTCCCGCCGCTCGCACAGGATGCCGCCGTCGACGTCGGCGGCCTCCTCCAGCATCGCCAGCAGCGTGTCCGCGCCCTGTGCGCCGACCTGCTCCTGGGAAGAGGTGCTGCCGTGGACGAACGGCACGCCCTCCTCGGAGGTCAGCCGGGTCATGCGGGCTCCGGCTGTCTCACCCGTCCACGCGTTGATGGCGTTATCGAAGGCGGCCGTGTCGGCGCTGGGCCACACGCTGATGTGCCCGATGGCCATGCCGTTGAGTTCGGAGCTGAAGCCGTCCGCGGGAGAGGCGACCCCTTTCGGGCGGCCGATCGTGCCGGCGAAGGTCCCGTCGAAGGTGCCGAACTTGCCGTCCAGTTTCTGCCAGTTGATGTGCCAGGCGATATTGCTGCCGCTCTGGGTGACGCTGAACTCCACCTTGATCCACTGGCCGAACAGGTCACTGCCGGTGGCAATGCCCTGCGTGAAGAGCGTTGTGCCGTCGCTGTCCTTGCCGATGACGTTCGTGCCGTCGGCGCCGGTCTGGAGGTACCACTCTGCCACCGTGCCCGTGGCCAGGATGCGCAGGAACGTGCGCCGTGCTGCGGGGGCGGTATCGATGCGGTACATCCACTGCACCCCCCACTGGGTGAGTGTGGTTGACGGCGGCGGGACGACGCCGTTCAGCGTGATCGGGTCCGTGCCCACGCTGGAGCCGAGCACGGGGAGCGGCTTGCTGCTGGCCAGGCTGTCGTTGGCGGCCCAGCTGACCTGGGTGAGGGTCAGCGGGGCCACGCCGTCGATGGGGCTGTAGGCCTGGGTGGCGTTCTGCCCCTCTTCCAGCGGCCAGTAGGCCAGCGGCGCGAACGAGGGGATGCGGCGGCGCAGGGAGGAGTCCAGGGCCTTGGCGCCCTGCCCGAGGCGGCGCAGGATGCCCGCGGCCTCGATGGGCACCCGGATGTCCTTGCCGGACACGTCCCAGCGGGACGGCCAGGAGGACACCTCGCCGGTGAAGCGGGTCTGCCGGTTGGTGATGGACGCGCTTGCGCCCACGGTCCAGGTGCGGCCTGCGCTGTCGGTGAAGCTGGTCGTGCCGATCGGCTGGGCCCGGAAGTCCGGGGCGGCCACGACCGTGCCGTCGATGCCGGACCGCACCTCGGCGCGGTAGCACTTGCCCGTCACGGCGCGCCGGACGGGGGTGACCAGGTCGAGTTGCTCCGGGGCGATGGACAGTGGCGCGGTGCTGACGTAGAACGTGAACGCGGGGGTCGTGGTGGTGGTGCTACCGAACTGCGTCCATGGCCCGTCAAGGGTCGGCGCCTGGTAGGCGCGCCAGGTGGCGCCGCCCGACCCGTTGTCGACGTCGACCGTGACGCGCAGCGCAGCGCGTCGCGGAAGCTGCGCGGGCAAGGGGAACAGGGAGCGGTATCCGACCGTGCCGTCTTGCGAGGTGTGCAAGACGAGCTGCTCTGCTTCCAGGCGCATGTGGTACGACCGGTTACCGGCCGCGCCCCACTTCCCGATGAGGATCTGGGCGCCGGGCGCGTACCAGTCGGCCTCGCCCTCCCACCGCAGGTCGAGGTCGCCGGTGATGTCCAGGGCGGCGGTGTCCGGGGTGGTGGCCTGGTCGGGGGTGGCGGTGGGCAGGTCGAGGAACGGGCCGCCCGTCATGACGCTGACACGGATGGGGGTGTTGCGTCCGATCAGCTGGTAGTAGGGGCTGAGCGGGTTCCTGGGCGAGTACTTGCCGAGCCGGTTGTTCAGCGTGAGCGTGCACTTGCCCGGGTCCACTCGGGCGCCCTCGTCGGCCCGCCCCCGAGTAATGGTGATCTTCTCGGCGGTGTAGACGTCCGAAGTGATGTCCGTCCAGATGCCGTTGACCTGGAGATCGATGCGCACGTCCAGCGGGGTCTGAGGAAACGCCACCGTGCTCCCTCCTTACTGCCCGAAGGCGACCTGTACGTTTCCGCGCCCCTTGACGCGGGTGATCTTGCGCATGAGGCGGTGCCAGTCGTCCTCGGCGCCGGTCATCTCGAAGCGGACCAGGACCGCGCCGCCTCCTGCGGACGCGCCCATGAGGGGCGCCATTCCGGTCGTGAGGGGAGCGGGGGCAGGGCGGGCCAGTTCGGGCTTGACCAGGCCGCGCATCGCCCGGTCGACGACGCCGGCGTTGTTCTCCACGCCCATGGCGACGCCGGCCGGGATCCAGTGGCCGATCTCGTCCGCGGCCAGCTTGGAGGGCGAGCCGATGTGCAGGAAGCTCTTGGCGGCGTCGACGATGTTGTTCTTCACGAAGCTGGTCACCTTCGACCAGAGCCAGCCGCCCATGCCGGTGATGCCGTTCCACAGGCCGCGGATGAAGTCGGCGCCCTTGCTGTACAGCAGGTGGCTGACGCTGCCGACGGCGCCCGCAACACGCCCCGGGATGCCGCGGACCCACGAGACGAATGTGACCGCCTTGCTGGCGGCCGCGTTGCGCATGGCGATGAACGCTGACGAGGCCTTGTCGCGCAGGGTGCCGACCAGGCCGGCGATCGCCGAGCCGATGCGGCCGGGCAGGCCGGTCGCCCAGGAGACCAGGGCCAGCAGCTTCCGGACGGCCCAGTCTTTCGCGGACCCGAACCAGCCTGCGAACTTGCCCGGAAGCGTTCCGAACCAGGCGAACGCGCTGGACAGCCAGGAGACGGTGGCGTTGAAAGCCGTCTTGATGGCGCCCCAGACGACCGACCAGATCTGCTGGAACCACGTCGTCTTGGTGGCGATCAGCACGATCACGGCGATCAGGGCGACGATGCCCACGATGATCCACGTGACGGGGGAGGCGGCCAGTGCCGCGTTCCACAGCCACTGGGCGCCGGTGGCGATCGTGGTCGCCGCCGACCATGCGGTCTGGGCCGCGGTCCACACCACCATGCCCGCCTTGATGACCAGGACAGCGCCCGCGACGACACCGAGCGTGTACGCCAGCGGCTCCATTACCCCCTTGTTGTCGTTGGCGAACTGGATGAACGACCCGGCCACGTCGGCCAGCTTGGTGGTCGCCTCCCGCTTGAACCGTTCCAGCGTCTTCGCTGGGGACTCCGAGACGGTCTTCGTCATCTTGTCGGCGGCGCCCCCGACCTGGCCCAGGGCGCTGACGGCCGAGGACGGGTCCAGGGAGTAGAGCGCCTTCCCCAGGTCCTCTGCCTGGGTACCGAACAGCTGGACCGCGAGCTGGGACTGTTTGACGGGGTCCTTGATGTTCCGGAGCCGGTCCAGGGTCTCGTCCAGGGCCTGCGTGGCGCCCTTGCCGCCCTTGCCGATCCGGGCGGCCATCTGGTCCGCGTTCAGCCCGAGCGCCTGGAAGCCCTGAGCGGTCGTCTTCGAGCCGTCGATGGCCCTGATGCTGAATTCCTTGATCGCGTCGGCGACCAGGTCGGCGTCGCGGGCACCGCCCTTGAGGCCCTGCGACAGCAGACCCATGGCGGTCTTGCCGTCCAGGCCGAACTTGCGCCACTGGGTTCCGTATTCGTTCACGGTGTCCAGCAGGTCGTCGGCCTTGTTGGCGCCGGACTGGAGACCGCGGGTGAGGATGTCGAATGCCTCGTCGGCGTTGGCGGCCAGGCCCGTCTTGAGCATCTGCCCGACGGCCGCGGTGGTCGGGCCGACGTCCTGGTCGAACGTCTCGGCCAGGGCGAGGGCCTTGGTGGTGATGCCTTCCAGGCCGCCCTTGGCCTTGGAGACGTCCCCGATGTTCTGGTAGACGCCGCGGATGGCCTCGTTGACGGACTCGGCGGAGTCGCCCCACGCGTGCGCGTACACGTCCGCGGACACCTTGGACAGCTGCGCCGCCTCGGCTGGTCCGACGCCGAGCTGCGCGGCCAGCTTGGCGTTGGCGGCGGACATGTCCATGGCCTGCGCGACCCCGGCACCGAGGGCGCCGCCCACGCGTTCGGCGATGCCGGTGGCCGCCTGGTTGAACTTCTCTTTGACCTTGCCGAGGGTCTCCGAGACCCGTTCGCGGGCGACCAGGTTGAACACAAGCGAGGTGTCGCTCATCTCGCCCCCTGTCGTCAGGGAGCGCTCAGCGCCCCGCTCTCAACTTGTCGTTGGCTTCCTGCTGGGCCTTCTCGTAGGCGTCCAGCCAGTCCAGGAGGGCGTCGGTCTCCTCAACAGTGCACGCCTCCCAGTCCCGGGGGCGCATGTGCAGCAGGTGCGCGGCGTCGCCGAGGCGCCTTAGTCGGCGATCGGCAGCTGCGCTTTTCCCTCTTCGTCGGGGTCCTCGTAGGCCGCCGCGATCTCCTCGTCCAGCTTCTCCAGGACGGCTGGCAACTGGTCGGCGGGTACGGTGTCGACGACGTTCTCCCGCATCAGCAGTAGCTCGCCCTTGGAGTGCTCGAGGGTGAGCTCGTCCCACGCGAAGTCCACGTCGTCGAACTTCAGGGTCGGGTGCTCCCGCTTGAGGTACAGGTACAGCAGCGCCCGCCGGCAGCGGCTGTTGCCCTTCTGCACGTCGACGGTGAACTCGGAGAAGTTGCGGCCGGTGTACCGCTCGAGCATCTCCCGTTCGGCGCTCATGAGCTTCTTGGGCTGGTACTTCCAGCGCTTGGGCTCTTCGCTGCCCTCGGGCGTGTAGACCAGATACATGAGGGTCCCCCCTTATCGGGCCCGGGACGCGATGCGCCGGGCCATGTCTTCCATGGCCTGTTCGACGGCCTGCTTGTAGAGCCCCTCGCGGCCGCGGAACGCCCGGTCGAACCACTCCAGCTTTCCGCGCTGGTGCGTCCAGACGTCTCGGTTGCCCCACACAGGGTGGCGCCAGCCGGAGGCGCGGTTGGTGCGCTTGGGGGCGTTGGCGAAGCCGCGGATGTTCTTCGTCTTGAACGCCTTCACCCGGGCGCCGGACCAGCGGCCGCCGAGCTTGACCTCGGGCCGGATCTTCCGGGCGATGGACGTGCGCAGGGCCGGGGAGGCGCCGTGCAGCGAGACCATGCCCATGATGGAGTCCTTGGCCTGCTGCGCTCCGGGCTTGAGGGCCTCGCGCATGTTCTGGGCGAGTTCCTTGCGCAGCTGCTTGCCGTCCTCCTCGGCGCGGAGCGCGCGCACCAGCGACGCCAGGCCGTCGTGGGTCTCCACGCCGAGGCTGAACGGCGGGCCTCCGCTGCCGGCCATCAGGTTGTCCCGCGGGTCACAGCCCCCGACGTCGGGAAGCCCAGCGACACCGTGGCCTCATCGCCGACCGACCCGTTGATCGGGTTCCATCCGTTGATCAGGATGTTCCCGGTGTACTTCGGGTTGCTGGTGGAAACCGCGCCCTGGTCGGCGCGGACCTCGAACGGCACGACCGTGCCCAGCAGCGGCCACATGATGGAGTCCAGCTGGGTGGCGGCGAAGTCCTGGAGGAACTCGCACCCCAGTTCACCGGACTTCAGACCGCCGAGGACCTCTTTCCAGCCCAGCGACGCGTAGTTGGTGACGTCCTTCTCCTCGACCTCGACGGTGAGTTCCGCCTTCTTCGTGAAGGTGTTCAGGACGTTGGAGTTGATGGACAGGTACTCGGCGAGCAGGACCATCTTGGGCATGACGAGCCCTCCTTTCAGGGCATGACACACAGGCCCACAGGCGGGCCGGGGGTGATCGGACGGGCTACTGGATGCCGAGAGCGGCGGCGAACAGGAGCGACGGCGAGGTGCCGCTGATCGTCCACGCCACGCGCCACCACGGATCCGTGATGGCCGTGCCTGCGGTGCGCAGGATCTGCCCGCCCACCGCGGTCGCCGCGGTGAACGTCAGGCGGGTGGTCGGGCTGGCGAAGGTGTTGTCCACGCTGGACTCCACGCGCGCGGTGATGCTCGGGGTGGTGCCGGCCACGGACAGCACGTGCAGCGATGCGTACATCCGTTTGTTCGCGGCGACGGCGCCGACGTTGAGGCCGGTACCCGTGCCGGTGGCGGTGCGGGCGGTGCCGGGCGGGTGGGCGAACTGGCCGCGTACCAGGGGCCAGCTGCTCTTGGCGGTCGACGTCCACGGAGCGACCTCCCCGACCGCGTCGCCGAACTTGTAGTCGACTCGCAGCGCTTGGGTGAAGTACGCCAGGTCGCCCACGTTGGCGGCGTTGTTGGCGCTGATCGACCACGGGCCGGTCCCGCCCAGGCCCGCCCAGGACGCATCGTCCACCTTGGTCACGTCGAAGGCCTCCCACTGGCCCTCGCCGGAGATCTCCGCCGAGGCTAGGCCGCCCATGACCTCCTTGTAGCCCTGCGAGGCGTAGTTCGTGGACTCCTTGGCCTCCACCTCGGACGACAGCTCGATCTTGTTGCTGTTGCCCGTCAGGTCGACACCGACCGCGAAGCACCGCACGTTGGTCAGGATCGTCTTACTCACCGGTGCCTCCCCTCCGGGGCTTGCGGCCGCGCGGCTTGGCCTCGTCGGTGACTTCCTCTGCGACACCCGACGCGACCAGGTGCGCGCCCTGCGCGGTGGGCACGTCGGTTTCGTCGCCCTCTGCGGGCCACGGCGCGCCGTTGAGCTGGGCGCCCTCGGGCATCGCCTGCGTGATGCGGATCTTCATCAGGTGCCTCCCGGACCGATGACCTTGACGGCGAGCTCAGCGCCGACGTAGCTGGATCCCGCGTGCTCGTACCAGCGGTAGCCCTGCACCCGCTCGAGGTGCAGGTCGTCAGCCACGCCCCCCAGCGCCATCTGCCCGGGCGCGCCGCGGGCCGCTTCGATGGCCTGCTTGAGCGAGGCCACGCCGGCGCCGGAGAGAAGCGCGTCCAGGACGCGTTGGGAGGACCGGTCGTCCGCACGGCCGGCCAGCACGCGGCACGTGAACAGCAGCTCGTCCGTGCCGCGGCCCATGGTCTGGTCGTAGTTGATGTCAACCTCGCCGACGAAGAAGCACGGGGTGACCACGGAGTCCGGGACGAACCCTGTGCACGTCAGCTTGCCGATGCCGTCGGGCAGAACGACCACGCGGGCCGCGTCCGCCAGGGCGTCGCGCACCTGGGAGATTTGCACGGCCGCCCCCTATCCGAAGCCAGGCAGGATGTACGGCTCGATCAGCGCCCACACGTCCGGGTCGCGGCGGGACAGGTTCCGCACGCCCCACTCGGCCGAGCCGATGATGCCCTCGGGGGAGTCCTTGCGCTTGTACAGGCGGGTGGCCTGGATCAGGCAGGCTTGGGCGATGTCGTTCGGGATGGCCGGCCACCCGAACTTCGCGGTGACCCGGATGCGGGTGAAGGCGGTGCCCCAGATGCTCAGAGGCCGCAGCAGGCCGGTGATGGCGTATCCGTCGGCCAGGGCGTTGTCGGGGGTCGTCTCGTAGCCGGTGACGGCCGTGTACGTGCCGCCTCCGGTCGATGAGCTCTCCACCGTCATGCCGGTGGTGTCACCGATGTCGTCGACCAGGAGCACGTCACCGTCTTCCTCACGGACGACCCGTTGGTGCAGCCGGTAGGTGCGCGCCGTCGGGGTGGCGTCCAGCCAGAACCGGCGGCCGGTCGTCCGGTCGATACCGCGGGATGCGGCGGTGAGCGCCTTGTCCAGCAGTGCGTCCCGGCTGGTGTCGCCCGTCTCGATGCCGAGCTGCGCCTTGAGCTCGTCGCGGGTGGCGTACTCGCTGGCCATGTCAGGCCTTGTCGGTGGCGCGCGGCTGACGGCCCTTGGGCGGAGTCGACCTGTTCGACGGCTTGGTGGGCTCGGTCTTCTTGTCGGTGGGCGGCTCGACGCCGTGCTGACGCAGCTGCTCGTCGACGTCGGCGACCCTGTCGGTGAGGCCGGACTGCACCAGGCCCTCGCGCTCGCGCAGCAGGGCGGCGACCATCGGGTCTTCGGTAGCCATTGCTTGCTCCCGGGAGTGTTCAGAGGGTGGACCGCGAGGGCCCGCCCTGGCGTAGGGCGGGCCCTGCATGGCGAGGGATCAGACGCCGGTGAAGGCGGGCGCGACCAGACCGGTGCCCGTGATCTTCTGGGCGTGTGCGTACCGCGAGTGGGTGTACGCGGCGTAGCCGTACACGACCATCAGCACGCCGAGGCTGGCCACGGCCGGCTGCTCCGCCCGGATGTACATCGGGGCGGACGGGTCCTCCCACAGGTGGCACTCGTTGCGGTCGGCGACGTAGATCTCGTCCTGGTTGGTGCTCGCACCGAGGTTCGTGACGATGTTGTTGTCGACGATGACCGGGGTGCCGTTCGGCAGGACGCCACGCACGCCGGATCCGTAGGAGGCGCCCAGGTTCGTGCCGCCCATCTGTGCGGCGATGCCCGGCTGGCTGATGAGCGGCCACGTCGAGGACAGGCCGTTCTGGAGCCAGTACCAGCGGCGGGAGTGCATCACGACGATGTTCTCGCCGGACGCCTGGTCGAGCATGGCGCTCTCGACACCGGCCAGGCCTGCGACGACCTGCGGGTACGCCTCGGTCACCTTCGGGGTGCCGGAGGTGTACGTGATGGTGGTCGCCGAGGCCGCCAGGCCGGTCGTCGCCTGGTTGAGCAGCGTCGAGTCCAGCGTGGTCGCGTAGCGGCGGAACAGGTCGTCGAGGACGATCGGCTCCACGCCGGCGCCCCGCTCGATCGCCTGCCGGGACAGCGTCTGCTGGCCCGCGATCGTCTGCACCGGGATGGACAGCAGCGTGTCGTCGACGTCCTGGTTCGCCACGCCCGTGTTCTCCGAGGCCTGGATGGCGGTGCTGGACGACGTGGTGATCCGCGAGATGTTCACGGTCATGCCCTGGGCGGGCAGGTCGTGGTGGCGGCAGGCGTCCGCGAACGGGCGCCGGGCGGCCGCGGCCGGGGCGTACAGATCGGTGAGGTACTGCGGCACCACGAGACCGGAGAAGGCGCCGGTGCCGGCCGCGCGCTCCAGCTGGTCTCCGCGCAGGGTGCGCTCCTCGGCCATGTGCCGGGCGAGCCGGTCACGGGCCTCGTAGTCGCCCAGGAACGCCGCGGCGACGTCCCGCTCGAACTGGCGGCCGCGCCGGTCCTGGTCGGGCCGGTAGGTGCGCTCCTCGGCGCCGACCCGGGCGACCTGGTCGTAGGCCGGGGCGCGGGTCGCGGCCGGGACGGTGCGCGCCTGCAGCTGCGCGAGCTCCTCCTCGCGGGCCTGCTCCGCCTCCAGCTGGTCGAGGGCCGTCTGGCGGCGGGTGACCTCGACGTCGGCCGCGTCGCGGGCAGCGACCTGTTGCTGGACGGCCTCCTCGGTCAGGTTCTCGTCGGAGCGGAGCGCCATCAGCGCGTCCTGCTCCCTCTGTCGGGTGGCGATCGCCGTCTCCAGGGCAGTGCGCGCCTGGGCGATCAGCTGCTCGAGCGTCATGCTCGTCTCCTTGCTCGATGTGATTTCCAGACGCCCCGTGTCCAGGTCAGACGGCCACCCGAGGCCATGGCGCCGGGTGGGCTCGTGCGCGCAGAGCGCAGGGCAGATCCCGCCGGACGGCAGGAAGTTCAGGGGGTCAGCGGGCGAGCGCGATCTCCAGGAGCGCGCGGGCCCGGCTGTTCGTCGGCGCGGCCGCGGGCTTGCGCATGCTGGCGCCGGTGTAGGGGTTGGCGCCGTAGCCGACGATGGCGACGTCGCCGCGGTGGATGTCGTACCGGTTGATCCGGTACTCGGTGTAGTCCGGGGACCACTGGCCCGACTCGATGCGGAAAGCGAACGACATCTCGTCGATCAGCCCGGACCGCAGCTTCGGCGCGATGTACGCCACGTCGTAGTCGTTCGGGTCCAGTGCGGGCGCGTACACGGACAGGCCGGTGTCGTCCTCGGCCAGCACCAGCGTGCCCGTCGTCGTCCGTGCGAGGCGGCGCATCTGGTCGTGCCCCAGCACCAGTGGCACGTCCAGGTCGGCGCGGGCGAGGGAGTCGGCGCCGGCGCCCGCCGAGACGATCTCGGTGTAGGGGCCGAACATGTCCCACATCTCGTAGGCCTGCTCGTACACGGAGGCGTGCCCGCGGAACTCCAACGTTCCTCCCTCGTCGGGCCCGATCTCGCGGATCTGCACACCGGTCAGGGCGGCCCGGACCGTGGCCCGGGACCCGGGCTGCTCGGCGGAGCGGCGCTGCGAGGGTCGGTCGGCGCGCTGCCGGACGTGCTGGGCGCGCTCCGCCGCTGCGGCGGCGAGCGTGGATGCGGTCATGGCGTAGCTCCCGGTACGGCGGTCGGAGGGGGCGTGACAGTCGGAGCGGCGGTGCGCGAGCCGAACAGCCGGTCGAACTCGGCGAGCTGGTCCTCGGTGAACGGCGGCCGCTCCTCGAGGGCCCGCGCCTCGGACGGGGCGAGCGTGCGCGAATCGATCTGCGTCTTGATCGTCTGCGCGCGGGCCGCCGGATCCATCCGCAGCAGCGAGTCCGTGTTGAGCTTCACGTACCGCGGACCGGACACCAGCTTCCGGCTGAACGTGTCCTCGCGACGGCCGATGGCCGGCCCCAGCTGCATGATGAGGAACTGCAGGTTGCGCTGGCTGATGTTGGCGTAGGTGACGCTGCTGCCGGAGACAGCCGCGTCGATCAGGTCGCTGGGCACGCCGAAGAACCGGGCAATGTCGCCCATCCCGAACTGGCGGGCCTCGATGAACTGCGCCTGCTGGGCGACCGCCTGGATCGGCTGGTACTCCCAGTCGGCGCCATGCACGAACACGTCACCGTTCGACACGGCCGCCCGGAATGCCTCCTTCGCTTCCCTGGCCGCCTTCTTGTCGATCGTCTTGGCGGTGTTCTTCAAGGTGCCCGACGGGACGATGCCGGCGCCGAACCAGTCCCGGGCGAACTGCTGGGCGTTCAGGGACTCCTCGATCGTCCATGCCGCATACGCCACCGGCGACAGGCCCAGCGGGAACCCGCCGACGGTGTACTGCTTCTCGTGCCAGACGTCCCACGGGTCGTACTCGGTGCCGCAGATCCTGAACTTCTTGATCTGCGAGCCGTTGGCGCGGACGGTGACGTCGCCAAGCGGCACGAGGTCGATGCGCCCGGGCAGGCCCCGCCCGTCCGGCCCGATGACCCCAGTCCGCTCGGTGATCAGGCCGAAGCAGTTCCCAGCCCGGTCCAGGTCGAACTCGGTGGAATACATCCACTCCTTGATGCCGACCTCCTGCCCGCCCGGGCTGACCAGGACGGGCGGCTTAGGCACTTCCACCTGCAGGCCCTGCACCTTGCGATACACGTCGATCGGCATCATCGACACCAGATCCGCGCGCAGCCGCAGCGCCCCCCACACCGCGGAGTGCCGCAGCGCCGTGTCGTTGGTGACGTGCACGTTGCCGCCGAGGCGGCCCTCACGCTGCAGGTTCAGCAGGTCCTCGGCGGTGAGGACGTTCGCGTCGCGGGTGAAGATGCGCCGCACCTTCGACCAGGCGCCCATGCTGCCTCCTCACGCGAACGAGTCGCTGATGTCGTAGTCCTCTTCGACCTGCGGGCCCCGGATGAGCAGCGCCCAGCGGGCAAAGGTGACGGCACACAGCGGGCTGATGTCCACCAGCGAGCTGGTCCGATCCAGCGTCCAGGCGTCCCCGTTGCGGCGCGTCCTGGCCCCGTTCACGGCCGCGGTGAGCGGCACCTGATCGGTGTGGCGGACGGTGCCCTGGTTCATGGCGTCGGCCATCTGCCCGCACGCCTCGGTGATGTCCCCCGAGCGCATCACCGCCAGGTCGCCGCGCTCCGGATGGTCCTTGTCCTTCGGTACGTCGATCCCGGCGGCGATCAGGTCATCGATGAGCGACCCGGCCGGCGCCCCCGAGGATGCGATGGCGACCGCGACCGGCTTCCACAGCGCCCGCAGCTTCACCATGGCGGGCACCACCCAGTCCGTGCCCGGGCGGCGCGCCACGACCTCGAGGTGCACCCGCCCGTCGCCCCGCCTGGAGGCGGCCGCGATGGACGCGTAAGAGCGGTCCTGCGAGACGTCGATGGCGAGCGCCACGCTGGCCGGGTTCGGCTTGCTGCTGGCGTCGACCAGCCCAGGCCACTTCCCCTTGGGCACGTTCGGGTCCGTGGGCGGTGTCGGCTTCCTGGTGCGGTTCAGATAGGCCCGGTCGAACTCGGCCGGGTCCATCTTCTCCAGCTCCGCCCGGATCACGTCCTCCGTGACCGTGTGCCCGAGCGCAGGAAGCGTCGCGTACCAGGTCGCCGGATCATCCCGCGGCATGTCCTCGGGGGCGAACCACTCGAAGTAGGCGGCCCGCGGCCGCAATGCTGCCGGATCCTCGGCCAGCGCAGCCCACAGGGCTTCGATCAGCTTCCGGCCGATCTCGCGCTTCTTGTTCAGCCACGCAGACTTCGTCGTGCCGCCGGCGGACGCCCACCACAGCTGCGCCATCTTCCGCGTCAGCATCGCCGGGGAGAACGCCTGCTCGAGGCGGTCGTCCTCGTGCGCGAACGCCTCATCGATGAAGCCCAGGTCGAGCGGCGGGCCGTGGCCGGCCTTCTCCGTGTTGGCGGTGATGCCCATCTTGGAGCGCGTCTTGCCCCACAGGATCGCCTCGTTGCCGTTCGACTTCCGGATGCGCGCCATCCGGGCCAGCTCCGAGGCGACGATCTTCTCCCAGAACTCGTCTTCCCAGCGCTGCCGGGCCATGCCGCGGGTCTGCGCCGCGTACACGATGTTCTGCCGCGGCCACGCCAGCGCCCGGTGCACCTGCGCGCCCAGACACAGCTCCGTCTTGCCCTGCTGCCGGGACACCGACAGGCCGACCTCACGGTGCGCGAACAGCCCGGTCGCAGGGTCGATCTCCAGGGCCACGTCGGACACGTACTTCTGCCACGGCATCGGCGGCGCGCCGAGCTTGGCCATGACCTTCCACAGCTTCGGGCCTAGCGACGGCCGGTCCGGATGCCGCGGCGTACCCCAGCGCGGCGGACACTCCAGCCCGTACCGCTCCTTGAGGTCCTCGGCGAACTCAGTCGGGGGAGCCCAGGTCTCCGAGGTCGTCGTCATCGTCAGCCGTCCGCCCCTCCAACAGCTGGGCGAGCGTCTGCCGGAGCTCGCGGGTCAACTGGGGCAGCAGCTTGTCGTCCTGGGCGACGGGCTCCCCGCACGTCTCGCACTGGCCGGTCGCCGCAGCGTCGATCCGGCCGGCCAGCGTGTACGCCAGCTCGGACAGTGAGGGCTCGACGCCGACGAGGTCGCCGAGCTGCTCGACGTCGTCCCGGACGGCCTTCTCGACGGGGCCCATGCCGCCCCCTTCCATGATCGTCCGGCCGAATTCGACCCGGGGGGAGAAAAATAAAAGCTGGGCGCGGGGTTGAGAAGACGATCTTCCCTAAAAAATCACGGCGCTGACCTGCGGCTTTGTCCGTTACGTTTTCGCAGGTCAGGGGCTTATGGGCAGGTCAGGGGCCTGCGAACCAGTCGACCGAGGTGACCATCTGCACCACGTCGGCCAAGGGTCGGTTGCTCTTCTCGCTGTTGCACTTGCGTAGGCAGACGGGGCAGCCGTTGACGCCGTGGATGGGTGCGAGGTTGTCGGGGTCGAGTTTGGCGCCCCCCTTGCTGCGAGCGTGGATGTGGTCGACGGCGTCTGCTGCGCCGTGGCCGCAGACGATGCACACGTCGGACTCGCGCAGGATCTGGGCGCGCAGCTTGCGGTACTGGTAGGTGGTGAGGTCGCTGCCGGTGGCCACGCGCACCTCCTGGACATGGCGAGGCCCGGCCGCTCATGGATACGGCCGGGCCTGGGTTCGTGGGGTCAGGCTCTGCGGAACAGGCAGACGAGCGCGACGCGTTCCCCGGTGAGGGCCTTGCCCTCGGCAGCGGCCATCTGGTCCAGCCTCCAACCCTCGGCCTCTACGGCTTGGATCTGGTCGGCCATGCCGGTCATGGGCGCTGTGCTCTTGCTGTTGGTGTTGGCCTCGATGAACTTGTAGACGAGGACGGCCTGCCCTCGTTCTCTGGCCTTGCGGGCTGCGTCGCCTGCGACGTTGGCCTTTGCGTCGTTGATGAACCCCATGGTCCCCCCTTGGACTTGGTGGTGAGGGGCTCAGTGTGGCGCTGCGAGGACCGTCGGGCGAGTGATGCGACAGGGTTGTGACACGGCGAAGCCCCAGCCGGGGGGACCGAGCTGGGGCTTCGTCGTGCGTCTGTGGTGGACAGCGGCCGTCACCGCCAGGTGTCCCG
>NZ_JBEYUZ010000050.1:0-18206 GCF_040643755.1 Streptomyces sp. NPDC047079 | reverse complement strand
CGGGACGGCCGGGCGCCCCACTGGCCGCGGGTGACGAGCTTCAAGGCGGGCCCCTTTCTGGGCATGAAGAAAGCCCCGGCCGGTGGCGCGGGGCGAGCGGGAGCGGGGTGGCTCAGGTGGCGGATTCGTACACGAACGTGATGCGGATCTGGTGGGTGGACGCGAGTGTCTCGGGCGCGGTGCCGGTGACGAAATCGATGTTCCGGGGGTTGGCGGAGGAGATGGGGGCGAAGATGCTGAAGGTGGTGGCGTTGGGGCTGATGACGACCTGCCCGGCCCAGCGGCTGCTGGCGAGGATCTGCACGGTGCCGACGAGGGATGCGCCAGCGTTGGCCGCAGCGAAGGGCAAGGACCAGTTGTAGGAGCCCGACCCGAACGTGGTGGTAGATCCGGCAGTCAGGTTGATGTGGACAATGACGGTGCGGCCGATCTTCATGTACCGGCCCGTGAGGGTCCCGTTTCCGATGTTCGGGTTGGTGGACGCAGTCCACGTCGGGGTGTACGGGGTCCAGGCGGCGAGCAGGGTGTTGAGCTGGTCTCGGATCTCCTGGTTCATGATCGCGGCGGAGACCACTTCGCCGACGACCCAGGTACGCGGTGCGAACATCAGCTACTCGTCAGGGGTCCAGGGTCGCCACCACCGGCGACCGGCTTGTCAGGGTTGGCGGGATCGAGGTCGTTCCACCAGTTCCGCAGGTAGGGCTTGAGCGGCGCGAGGGCCGTCTCCACCGCGGCGACGTCGGCGGGGAAGATGAGCGTGCACCAGCCCCAGCCGCACTCGGTGCACGCGTAGCGGGGATCGGCCGGAGAGACGACCTGTGCGGACCTGCAGGACGAGCAGTCGGCGATCCACCGGTTCTGGTTGATCCGCGCGAAGTACGTGTCGCTGACCGTGCCGTCGGGCGGGACGATGCGCCGGCCCATGCGGGTTTCGTACCAGCGCCAGACCCGCTCGGCCACGGGCACGTCGTCCCAGGCGTGGGGGTCCGTGCCGGGCGGCGGGAGGTAGAACGTCTCGGCGCGCACGACGGCGATGGGCATGCGGGCTCCTAGTAGGCGAGTCGGGTGGTGGAGTCGAGGACGGAGTACACGGGATCGTCCAGGACCCACACGGAGTCGGTGGTCGATGCGCTGGTGTGGAACTGGATGCGGTGCGACCGCTCTTTGATCGTCTCGGTGTAGCCCTCGACGGTGACCCGCATCGAGGACACCGGTGCCTGGGACGGCAGGCTGGTGACGGTGAAGTAGCTGGAGATGTCGGCGTCGAGGATGGCCTGGTAGGTGGCCATCGTGTACGCCTCGATCGCGACCTCGCGCAGCTCCGGGCCCGGGTTGGCGTAGCGGGACACCAGCCAGTACGCGGCGTCCAGCACCGAGTTGTCGGACGTCTTGAGGATGTCGAGGGTCTGCGGGTACGCGCCGAACGCCAGGATCGACGAGGGCGCGGTGACCTTCTGGGTGGCACCGCCCGGCCGGGAAGCGTCGACCTGGTTCACCAGCTTCTGGTCGTCGTCGGCCAGGGACGTGCCCGGCTCCAGATCGGCGTAGGCAATCTGGAACGCTTCGGCGGCCGTGGTCGGGTTGTAGCGCACATCCCGGGACTGGTAGGCGAGCCCGTAGGTATCCCGCCGGGAGAACAATTTCGCGGACTCGGTGGACTCGACCTCCCGCATCCGGGCCACGACCTGGCTGCCGCCCTGACCCTGGGAGGCGATCGGGTCGAACGTCGTTCCGGTGACGGCCACGGACGACAGGCCCGCGTACCGGGCCAGCCGCTGGATCCGCACGTCCGATTCCTCGCCCGCGTAGCCGGTGGCGCCGGCGGCGTAGTGCTGGGCGAGGGTCGCACCCGCAGGCCCGGTCACCCCGTACAGGGCGACGTAGCCGATCTGCCCGGACCACAGGCGGGTGCCGCGGTATCCGCCGATGTGGAGGGTCCGCTGGTCGTAGCCGTAGGTGACGGCGACGCCGCTGACGACCAGGCTGCCGTCGACGTACACGTTGTTCGTGTACTGGTCGTAGACGACGTGGTGCCAGTTCCCGTCCGCGAGGCCGGTCGCCCCGCTGACCGGCACGACGGTCAGCGTGCTCGCGCCCGAGTTGGTCCACTCGATCTGCAGCTGGCCGCCGGCGGACAGGGACAGCACGTGCACATACGTCAGGTCGGCGGAGGCCAGGCCGAGGATGGCGCGGCCGCCGGTCGTGGTCTGGAACCACGCCTCGAACACGGGCCAGTTCTGGGTGAGCGCCTGGCGGACGGTGTCGCCCATGTCGCCAGACAGCCACTTCCCGGCCGTCGCGGAGGACGGCGTGAAGGTGGGGACGCTGTCTCCGGTGGCGGCCGGGCCGGACGCTGCGGCCATGGTGAGGGTGCCGCCGGCACCGGCCTGCTGGATCGTGAGGGATCCCGCGCCGGTGCCGGACACGTCGCCCGCGCTGGTGGAGTCGGAGGGCTCGGTGAGCGGGTAGAGCGCGACCGGCCCCGACTCGACGGTCTCCTCGATCACCATCGAGCGCAGAGACGGGAGCCGGTTGAGCCGCTTGAACAGATCCGTGCACGTGATCGTGACGGTCGAGTTGAGGCCTTCCCAGTCCACGGGGAACTCGTTGACCATGCCGTAGTAGCGGGGCTTGACGGTCGCGCCGACCAGGTCCCACTCGATGTAGTCGTTGGTGCCGCCGGTGCGGGTGGCGGGGAACTCCACCGCGTGCGTCTGGCTCGTGACCCAGGCCGGGGTGGCGAGCGTGCGGCGCACCACCCAGGTGACGCCGTCACCGGACGTCTCCCAGTAGACCGTGCCCGAGGACTCCCGCACCCGCAGCCAGGCGTGGTCGATCGCCGAGTACGTCAGGTTGGTCGGGCTCGCGTCGGAGAACCCGGTCTGGGACATCGCGGCGATGACGCCGGCCAGCGCGTCGAACCGCCACCCGATCCGCGTGCCCGAAGTGGTCGAGTTGACCCACATCGACGCGGCCGCGTTGGTGGAGGTGCTCGCCGCGGGGACGGTGGCGAGCTTCGCGGTGAGCTTGCTGCCGACCAGGGTCCACTCCCGTGCGGACAGGACGCTCGCGTCGGCGACGGTACTGACCGGGACCCGGAGGCGGCCGCCCGCTTCGGTGGGTCCGCCGGCGGTGGCCGGCCACAGCGTGGGGCTGATCCGCCCGTCGTCGAAGTCGTCGCCGAGCTGCTCGAGCGGGTACACCGGCCCGGCCCCGGACTTGCTCGGGATGATCGCGACAGCGACCCGGATCGGCGCATTGCGCCGCACGTAGGGGTAGTACGGCGATGCCGCGTTGCCCGGGGTGAAGCGCCCGTCGGCGTTGTCCAGGGTCAGGGTGGCGGTGCCGGGCTGCGTCTCGGACAGCTCGTCCGAGGCGCCCCGGCTGACCGTGATGCCCTTCGTGATGCCGTCGACGTACTGGCTGACGTCGGTCCAGGTGATGGTCGCGGGCAGCTGCACGAGGCCGCCCCAGCCCATCTCCACCAGCAGAGCCACTACGCCACCCCCAGAGTCACGTTGAGACCGTGTACGCGCTTCAGTTCCAGCAGCGTCCGCCGGATCTCCCGCGCGGTGGCGACCGGGTCCATGGCTCCGTGCACGTCGATCTGCACGAACGTGCCGCCCCCTCCGGCGCCCGCCACGGCGGGCCTGCCCATGACCGGCTGGGTGGCGGCGACCCGCCCGGACACGGCGTCCAGGGCGCGGTCGAGGGCGGGCATGCCGTCGACCAGGCCGCGCGCCAGGCCCTGCGTGGAGTAGGAGCCGAGCCGGGCCATCACCGTGGACGGGCTCTTGATCCCCAGGGCCCGCTTGATGCTCTTCTGCATCGACTTGGCGATGGACATCATCAGCCGCTCGATGTCCTTCTGCTGGCCCTCCAGCCCCTTCAGGAAGCCACGGCCCGCGTTGCGCCCGGCGTCGTACAGCCGGTCGGCGCCTACCTGCCCGAGCGTGGTGGTCGACTTGTCCAGCTGCGACTGCAGGCTGTTGATGGACTTGAAGGTGTTCTTGTCGGCGCCGACCAGGGCCGAGGCGTAGGCGTAGCCCGCCTCCGGGCCCATGTTGAGGATCTGCCGCAGCAGCCCCTTGTTCAGGCCCTTCTTCGCGAGGATGTCGATGTACCTCGTGAAGTGCTTGATCTGCGCGAGCTTCCCGGCGAGCCCGGCCTTGATGCCGCCCGCGGTCACCTGGTCGGCGTCCATGCCGAGGTTGGACAGGGACGCGCCCTCGCGGGCGTTGCGGGTGACGTCGCTGGCGTACTGCTTCGCGGCGGCGATCGTGGCCGCGATCTTGTCCCGCTTGGCCGCAAGGTCCATCAGCCGCTTGGTCTGCCGGTCGACCATCCGGATGAGGCTGGACTCCTTGCGCCCGGAAAAAGCCGTCTTGATGTCCTTGACCAGGTCGGCGGCCGTCGACTTGATCTTGTCGCGGGAGCGGGTCAGGCCCTCGAGGAAACCGCGCGCCACGTCGTGGGCGAGCGCCTTGGTCTTCTTCGACGGCGAGGCGATCTCGAGCTCCGTCTTGATGCCCGTGACGACCCCGCCCGCCATGGAACGCGCAGCCGCCAGGACCAAGCCCAGCGACCCGGACAGGCCGGAAGCCAGGCCCTGCCCGGCGGCGATACCGGCTGCCCCGGTGCGGGCGCTGTACGTGCCCGCGTTGACCGCGTTCAGGAACGACAGCCCGTACTTCGCCACAGAGGACGCACGCACGACGTACTCACCGTCGGAGAGCATCGCGGGGATGCTGTCCGACGTGCCGGTGCCCGGGCCACGCACGAGCCCTGGCGCGCCACCCCCGGCGAGCCGGACGATACCGCCGCGCGCCCGCTCGAAGATCCTGCCGCCGCCGGTGCTCTGCGCGGCTCGAGCCGCCCCGCTGCCGACAATCTTGTAGGTGGTGACGACGTAGGTCATCGCGGTCTTGCCGTCGAGGGTTTGCAGGTCCCGGCGGGCCCGCGCGACCTTGTCCTCAAGGTCCTTGATGGTGGCCTTGAGGTCAGCCCGCTTCGACGGCGGCAGCGTGGCCAGCTTTCGTTTGGCCTCCGCCAGCTGACTCGACCAGTTGTCGATGTTCATCTTCAACTGGCCCGCGGCCAGTTTCGTCTGGGTGCTGGCCGCGAACTCGTCGGCTTTGTGCTGGGCCACGTCCAGGCCCTTGAGCCAGGCGCCGGAGAACTTGTCGAACTCGCCGCTCGCCTTGCGCAGCTTTGGGCCGATGCCGGGGATCCAGCCGAACGCCATGGCCGCACCGTGGGCGATGGTGCTGATCGCGAGGATGATCGCCGACGACATGAAGCTGAACGCCTTGATGACCTGCGGCGCCGCCTGGATGGCGGTCGAGACCAGGAGCAGGGACATGTCGGCGAACTGCCGGGAGTACTCCATGATCCCGATCTTGTTGTCGTTGATCCACCCGTTGAGGCGCTGCAACGGCCCGGCCGTCTCGCGGATCTTGTCGGCCGCGGGCGCGAACGCGCCGATGATGGCCCGCCCGGTGTCGGCCATGGTGGGGCCGATGATCGCGCCCAGGTCCCGGATCGTCTTCAGCCCGAACGTCAGATCCCGGAAGAACGGGGCCAGCAGCTCCAGCCCGCCGGCCAGTCCGTCCAGGGCGCCCGCGACGACGTCGCCCAGCAGCCGGAACGTCTCTCCGAACAGCGGCCCCAGGACCTTGCCCATCTCGCCCGCCAGGCGGCCCAGCGCGGGCAGGATGGTGTTGATCGAATCGAACAGGCCGTCGAGCATCTTCGCGGCGCCGCCGATACCGGGGGTCAGTCCCTGGAAGAAGCCGGGCAGTCCGCGGGTCAGTAGCCCGCCGAGGCCGTCGGAGAACGCCTTCAGTGTGGGGCCGGAGGCCGCGCCGAAGTCGAGCAGGCTGCGGATGAACGGGCCCATCGCGGAGGTCATGTCGCGGACGAACCCGGCACCCAGCTGCAGGTTCTTCTGCAGCGCGTCCTGGAAGCCGGAGTCCTTCAGCATGCGGGCCACGCCCTCGGCCGCATGACCGAAGGCGCCGCCCATGTCGGTCATCGCCCGGCCCAGGATCTTCACCACGGGCCCGGCGGCCTTCACCGCCGCGGTGAAGCCGGGCAGCATCGCCTTCTGGATCTCGCGGCCGATCGGCCCGAATTCCTTCTTCAGCGACACCAGCGCCCGGGTGAAGTCCCTGGCGGGCGGGCTTAGGTGCTTGAGGGCTTTGGCGTACTCCTTCTTCCCCTGGCCCGCGGCCGCCATCGCGTCGGAGACCCCGGCGAATCCCAGCTTCAGGGTGCCCAGGGCCGCCCCGGCCCCTACAGCCATCGGCACCAGCGCGCCGATCGCGGGCAGCAGTGTGGTGCCGAGGACGACGGCCGCGCCCTTGAGCACGGTCATGAACTCGAGGCCGGACCCGCTTGCCGAGCTGGAAGCGGAGGCGACGTCGCCGAGGTGGCGGGTGAGGTTGGGCAGGCCGTCGCCCATGAGGCGCTGCGCGTCGGCGACGGAGATGAACCGTCCGCGCAGGTCGCGCAGGCGTCCGTCCGCGGATTGGAAGAACCGGTTTACCGCCCGGGAGTTGCCGTCCATGTCGTCGTTCAGGCGGCGGTGCAGGCGGGCGGATGAGTCGCCGGCGTGGTTGAGGACGCGGGAGAGCTGGTCGTCGCCGTCGAGGATGAACCGCAGGCGCTGCGCGGACATCACTCACCTCCCTGGAGCTTGGCCTGGTGCTGGTCGATCCAGGCGGTGAGCAGGTCGAACTCTTCCTCGGTGAGGTCGTCCACGTCCCGCGGCGACAGGTGCAGGTAGAACGCGAACAGCGGCAGGTAGCTCAGGCGCCGCTCGGTGAAGCTGCCGCCATCAGCGGCTCCGCCACGTCCGGCAGCGGCGCCGCCTCCTTGGCGAGGGCCAGGTCTTTTGGGGCCGTCACGTCGGCGATCGCGGCCTCGCACGCCTCACGGTCCGCAGACACGTCGCGCAGCTCGGCGAACGCCGCGGCCAGGTCCTCGGGGTTGTCGCCGTACTTCTCGAAGATCCGCTCCGCGTAGGCGCGGGTCTCCTTCGCGTCCAGGAGCACGCGCAGCTCGTCCTCGAACGGGTCGAAGTCGGAGAACCGCAGGGCGGGCTCGGCACGCTTCTTGACGACCCACGCGACGACGCGCAGGGCATTGACGTCGCCCTCCGTCATCGCCGCCCTGATGGCGGGCCACTGCCCGTCCGCGGTCCGCTCGACGATCTGGATCTCGGAGGCGCGCAGACGGCCGGCGTCGAAGCGCTGGGAGGAGGCGCCTTCCGGCGTGTACTGGATGATCACTGATGCTCCTATTCGAGGCGGCGCCGGACGTCGTCGAGGACCCGGGCGACCTCGCGCTCGATGCGTGGCTGGTGGCGGCGGACGGTGCTGTCCCACCAGGGGGGTTGCGCCCACTGGGTCACCCAGCGGCGCCGGTTGCCGAAGACGGGGTGCCGGATGCGGCCCTCGTTGATGACGGCGGGCATCCGCTTCAGGTCCGGCGGCAGGCGGCCCTTGTCGACCCACACGGTCGCGCCCGGGCTGGCACCGGTCCGGACCGAGATGCGGATGGCGTCGGCGATCGTCGCGCGCAACGGGCGCGTCGTCGGCGACGGTCCGCCCGGCCGGCCGCTGCGCCCGGGCGCCCGGATGTTCAGGCCGCGGATCGAATCCTGCAGGTCGTCGCGCAGCGGCTCGGCTGCCCGCCGGATCCGGCGGTGCATGGACTGGCGGATGTTCTCGCCACCGGCAGCGCGCAGGCGCCTGGACAGCTCGAGCAGGCTGCCGGTGTTGAGGATCCGCACGTCACGCGTCATGACGACTACACCGTGGTGTCGGTCGACATGTACTCGATCTTCGGCAGGTTGGTGCCGTCGTACAGGCCGGTGAAGTTGAAGGTCGGCTTCACGACGCCGAAACCGTCCACGGTCGGCGGCCCCTCGTCCAGCTTCACCGCGGGCAGGGTGATCCGGAACGTCTCGGCGAAGGTGCTCGCGATGATCGGGCCGACGAACTCCCACACCAGCGACGTCGCAGCGTCCGAGGTGTACAGGTCGTCCAGGGTGGTCGCGACGTAGTCCGTCTCCAGCGTCCCCGTGATCTTAACCTGGTCGTTCTCGATCGGCTCCTTCTTCAGAGCCGACGCGTTCGCGTAGAACCGCTCCACGTCCTGCGGCCGCTCGATCTTCACGCTGACCTTGCGGATGCCGTCCAGCGCCGTCTCCGCACCGAACGTGCCCGTCTTCAGCGCCATCTGCCCGAAGTGGAACGGCGACTGGTTGGCGTAGCTGGCCACGGCCAGGGTCTGGCCCTCGTCACAGTCCCGGCCGTCCACCTCGTAGGCCGAGGTCAGCATGCCGCCGACCTCGCACGCGAACTCACCCGAGGTGACCTTGCAGCCGAGGAACGTCTTGTCGGTGACCGTACCGGTGGTGAGGGGCACGCCCTTCTGGATCGTCAGGCTCTTGCCGGCCACGGACGCGAGCGTGTGCGTCTGCAGGTAGGCAGTCGTGGACGTCTGCTGGACTGGCGTGACGGTCGTCCCCATGAGGGCCTGAAAGAACAGGCCCATGCCCTTGTTGGCGACCTCCAGATCGATCGAGCCGGAGACCTCCTTACGCGTCAGTACGCGGCGGGACGACATGGGCAGCAGACGGCCGGCAGCGATCCCCGCGGACTGCGCCGTCGTCTTCTTCAGGACCAGCGATTCCTTGGTGAACTCGACGAACCGCGCGGGCGCCACGTAGGTTCCGTAGGTGGTCTCGGCGGCGATGCCCAGCTGGGCGCCGAGACCGGATCCGATCGCCATGGATCAGTCCTCCTTCTGCGGCCGAGCCGCGCTTTTCCGGCTGCCCTTGGCGCCGGGCTCCTCGATCGGCTCCCAGTTCGTGACCTGGCAGACGTAGGCCTCGAACCTCTCGTCGGGGACCTCGACCACCTCGTCCGGCTGGACGACCCGGCTGTCGAGTTCGGGCACGGTCACCGGCTCCGGCCCCAGAAAGCGCACACGCGCCATGACGTTCTCCTTGTCGTGTGGATCAGATGCGGGCCTGGCAGGTCACCGTGAAGGCGAGCCCGGCGAGGCTGCCCTCCGCCTGCACTTGGGTCAAGTCGCCCGCGGTCAGGTGTGACCACAGGACGGTGCCGTTCAGCGTGGGCGCCGTCGGCGCGGAGTTCGTGGCGCGCAGCGCCGTCTCCACCTCAGCGACGAGGGTGAACACCTCGCTACGGCGGGCCTGCATATCGGTGTCGCCGGCGCGGGACTCGGCGTAGCAGGCGATCGTGAACGCCTCGTCACGCGTCCGGGCGCCGGCCGAGTTGAAGTCCTGAGTGAGGGACACCGCAGCGCTGTCTCCGGGCTGCCAGCCGACGAACACGTGCTGCAGACCGGTCAGGTTCACCACCGGGGGCCCGTCGACGATCGTCACGTTCGCCAGCCCGGGTGCTGCCCGGAGGATCGCCAGGAGCGCGTCGACGGCCGCGGGCACGCGGGAGGTCATCATGCGATGCCTCCCATGTCGCGGTCGCCCTGCAGCAGCTGCAGAGCCCGGTTCGGGATGGCGTAGCCGAGCCCGGGCACCTGCTCGGTAGCGAGGAAGTCGTCGCCGCCGCCGATCCCGGTCAGGCCGCGGGACGCCCCGTATTGGGTACGCCACAGATGCTGCAGGATCAGCTTCCCGGCCAGCGCGATATTGGCGGACACCGAGGAACGGCCCGCCTGGTAGACCACGCGGTACGGGCCCGGCCAGAACACCAGCCAGTCGTTGCGGCGCAGCACCCCGGTATCCGCGTCGACGTCGAGGGCAGAGACGGGGATGGCCAGCTGCCACGGCTCGATACCGGTGATCGAGGTGACCGACAGCACCGGGGTGGTGTGCAGCAGCATCCGCTCGGTGCCGCCCTGGGTGACCTCGGTGACCGTGCGCGGAACGACCGGACCGGTGAAGTACTCGACCGCGGTGGTCGTGGCCTCCACGTAAGTACGCAGCTCATCGTCGTCGGTCGTCGTCGGGACGTTCAGCTGCTTCTTGGCGTCGGCCAGGGAGAACAGCAGCGGCGGCGCGGCCGGACGGACGTCGAGGACGTCGGTGTACGCGGACGCCGGGGAGGTGAACACCCAGCGCACCGAGTGCCGCCCGGCCTGGCTGGTGACGTAGTCGCACGTGTACTGGCCGGTGATCGCTGGCGGATTGGTCACGGCCGGGGTGACGGTCGAGTTGTCCGGCAGCGTGATGGTCAGGGTGACGCCGGCGGCGTTGGTGGCCGTACCGCCCGCGTCGGTGCAGGTCGCGGTCAGACGCGCGGTGTCGCCGAGATCGAACGGCACAGCTCACCCCCTGTCAGCTCTTGCTGCCGCGGCCGGAGGCGGTCTGCTTCGGCCGGGAGTCGGCGGCGGTCTCCTTCGGCCGCGCGCCGCCACGGCTGCCGGCCGCCTCGTCCTCGGCCAAGGCGGCGCGGATAGCGCGGGCGTCCTCGGTCGCCTGGCCGGCCAGGCCGTCCTGGCCCTGCTCGGTGAGCTCCTTGGCCTGGCCCTCGAGCTGGTCGGCGTGCTCGTCGAGTTCTTTCCGGACGCGGGCGATCTCTGCCCGAATGTCCTTGGCGGCCGCCCCCCGGGACTCCCGGCGCGGCCCGTTCTCGCAGTTCGCAAGCTCGTTGCGGAGCCCGCGAAGTTCGGCAATGCGGTCGTGCATCGCGCTCTCCGTTCCAGTCGGAGCGGGCCCGCCACCAGCCGGCAGCAGGCCCGCGATGGGGTGTGGGTCAGAAACCGGTGGGCGCGACCAGACCGGTGCCCGAGATGACGGAGATGGTCTCCGGGCGGCGGTCGGGCATGAACGCGGCGTAGTTGAACACCTGGAAGCGGACCTGCAGCGTGCCCGAGAGCACCTCCTGCAGAACGCGGGTCCGCATGGACCCCTCCCACAGGTACAGGTCGGAGGTGCGCATCGTGGCGATGCGGTCCTCGTTCGTGCCCGCGCCGAGGTTGGAGGGGATGTTGCCGTCGGCCAGGAGCGGGAAGTTCAGCACCCGGCCGACCGGGCCCTCCACGTCGCCGCCGGTCTGCAGGGCCAGCGGGTTGAACGGGGCGTTGGTCTCCGGGAGGATGAACGGCCGGTTCTGCGAGTCCAGCTGCGAGGCCATCCAGAACCAGCGCGACGGCGTCAGGAAGATCGCCGTCGGCATCATCTTGCGGTTCTTCGCCGACAGCGACAGCGCCTGCATCAGCGGCGCGTAGGTCTCCGGCAGCGTCGGGGTGGCGTCGGTGTACGTCACCGCGTTGATCCCAGAGACGTTGAGCACGCCCTTGAGCTGGCCTGCCGACCCGGATCCGCTCCAGCACTGGGTGTCCAGCCGCTGGTTGTAGTCCGCGATCAGGTCCGCGAAGACCACTTCGTCGAACCCGACCGGGCTCTGGTCGAGGAGCTGGATCGCCACGTCCTGCTGACCGGCGATGGTGCGGACCGGCGCGGACACGAACGTGTCCGTCATGTCCGTGGACGTCACGGCGGCGGCGTCCGCCGTCTGCACGCCCGTCGCCGTACCGGTGGCGACCTTCGGCACGTTCACCGAGTCGGTGCCGGACGGCAGCGGCATGTTGCGCACCGTGTTGGCGAAGGTACGGCCGAAGCGCGGCAGGTCGATGTACTGGTCGACCAGCCACAGCGGCGGCACGAAGTAGCCGCCCTGCCCGTCCGTGCGGTTGGGGTTGACGCGCTTCTCGAACACCGACTCGCGGCCGTGCCCGAGTTCGCGGTCCAGGCTGCGCATCTCTCGCTCCGCAGCCTCGCGCCGGCGCCGCTCCCGGGAGGGCATCTCGACATCGAGTTCCTGGGCGTGGCGCTGCAGCCGCTCGGCCGCCTTGCCGTCGTTGCGGAGCTGGGCGCGGGCCAGGTCCAGGAAGTAGCTGTTGGGGCCGCTGCGCTCGTAGGTCAGCGGCTCGGACAGCACCTGCACACTGGGGCGGCCGCCCTCCGGCGTGTTCTGGCCGTACTGGGCGCGCAGCTGGGCGGCCGTGGCGTCGCGGGCCTCGACCTCTTCCAGCTCGGTGATGCGGGCCTGCACCGACTCGATGTCGGCGTCCTTGGCCTTGATGGCGTCCCGCTTCTCCGCGAACGCCTTGTCCTCCTCGGCGGTCAGGTTGCGCTTCTCAGCGGTCGGTGCCTTGAGGACCTCGTCGAGTTCGGTCTTCAGCGCGGCCCGCTGCTCGAGCAGGTCCTGCAGCTGCTTGCGCAGGAATGCGAGCATGGCTCGCTCCTTTCGGGGTGGGGATGGGAGGGGGTCGCGCCGCAGCGACGTTGGGTGGTAACTACCTCGGGTGATCGCGTGTAGCTCGTGCGATCGGCGCGAGAGCCGGCGCAATGTCCAGCGGCGTCATCCGCCTAAGCGGCGGTCGTGCGTTCCCGTCGAGCCGTCTGACAGGCAACGCAGCACGGCCCATTGACAGGGGGCCGCTCCTGGCACATCGCACACGCCATGGACGCGCGTTCCGTAGGCGTGGCGTTGTAGTAGGCCCGCATCCGTTCCTTCATGCCAGGGGCAGAAGGGCGCGCGGGACGATTCCGGTTGTTCATCCCGGTGCGCTGCTCGATCGGCAACGACCTCTCCGGGTTGTGCTGCTGGTTGTACGGCGGGCGGTACGTGCGGATCAGGTACGCCTCGCGCTCCAGCGCCTCTTCACGCGTGTCGAAGTGCTCCAGGGTGCAGCCCGTCGCCAGCTTCCACCAGGCCTTGCTGCCCGCGTGCTCGTGAGCGCGCTTCACTCCGCGCTCCGTGATGCCCACGTACAGCAGATGGCCACCGGTACCGAAGTACTGATAGACCGTGCAGCTCATAGGCTGAGAGCGGCAGCCTGAGCCTGGTACAGCGACAGCGGATGCCCGGCCGGCTGCGCGGGCGTCACGGGCGGCGCGAATCGGCGCTGCAGGCGCTCCATGAGCGCGCGGGCGTCGTCATCGCCGAGCTTGTCGAAGTCGGCCGCCCGCAACGCGGGGGCGACGGAAGTGGCAGGGTTGGCGCCGAAATTGACCACCGAGACGTCGCCGCGGTGCAGGTCGACCTCGATGATGTCCCGCTGGTCGTAGTCCGGGCTCCACATCTGCCGGGTCACCCGGAACGCAAACGACATCTCGTCGACGCTGCCGTCCTGCAGGGCCAGCAGCATGTCCTGCACGTCCGAGCGGGCGGCGGTGACGTCGGCCTCCATGTGCAGGCCCGTCGAGTCCTCCGCCAGGCGCAGGCTGCCCGCCTTCGTGTACGCCATCGCCAGCCCGCCATGGTTCAGCAGCAGCTGCACCTGCGGGGTCTCACTCAGGGTTTTGGTGAAGGCACCGCTACGGACCACCTCGGAGTAGGAACCGAGGAAGTCCCACATCTCGTAGGGCTCGTCGACCACCGAGGCGTAGCCGGAGATCGTAGAGAGGCCGGAGGCGCCGGCCTTGGCGCGGACCTCCAGCTGGACGGGGAAGGCGCGCCGGACGATGCCCGTGACGGAGGCGCGCTCGCTTTTCTCAGCCATCAGTGTCCTCCTAGCGGGCTGACGATCGCGGGGCTCGGCGGAGGCGCGGTGGGCTTGTCGCCCCACTCGACCGGCGCCCAGTCTTCGTGCTCCCGGACCTGGTTGACGGTCTCGAACTGGTTCTGCAGGGCGATCGCGTGGGCCTTGAACCTGGTCAGCAGGTCCGTGCGCACCAGCGCGCTGCGGTTGAAGCGGACATTCTGCGGGCGCGGCAGCAGGTCCGACAGGGCCCGCTCGATGCGCACCAGCCACGGGTCGACCGCATAGGTGAGCAGGTCCAGGGAGCGCTGCTCGATGTTGCTGTACGTGAGCGAGCCGCCCGTCTCGTACCCGAAGATCTCCGCGAACCCGGGGCCGAAGATCCGGCAGCACTCCGCCGCGGTGAAGTTGTTCGTCTCCAGGAACTGGCTCTCGTTGGGCGCGATCTGGATCTGCTGGTACTTCCAGCCGTTGCCCAGCACCGCGGGCTCCCTGCGGCCGTGGACGGCCGCAATGAACCGCTCCTTCGCCGTGCGGGCCTGCTTCTGGTCGAGGTCCTTCTCCGACGTCAGGATCCCGGACGGGTGCCCGCCCTCCGTGAACCACTGGTAGCCGAACTGCAGCGCGGCGATGCCCGTGCTGATCGTCGTGGCCTGCAGGGCAATCGGTGACATTCCCATCAGGTTGCCCGGCGCCGGATGCACCCGCCGGTGCCACACCTGGTCGGTCTCCACCTTCTTGCCATTCACCGTCCACTGCGGCTTTCCGTCCTGGTCTGGCACCACGTGCACCAGGTCCGGATGCTGCAGCACGATCTGCGTCGGCGTCCCGCGCCGACTGTCCTGCGCCCCGATCAGGCCGACGGTGTTGCCGCGGAGCATCGCCGAATACACGTACTGGTACAGCCAGTCGGGCAGCCCGTGCCCGTCGCCGCCGAGGTCGGCCAGCCACGACGGAAGCGGCTGCGGATCCCGCGGGCGCGGGAAGTAGTCCAGCGGCATCGTCTCCGCGACGGTGGCGACCAGGTTCACGCACGACCAGACGGCGACCTTCTGCAGGCTCGCCTCGGTCCGCGACAGGTCGACCCGCGCATAGTTCGAACCGATGCCGTTCGCCTGCGAGTTCGGCGGAATCGGCGGGCTGGGAAACAGCGCAGCCACCCGCCGCTCACGCCCGAGCAGGAAACTCATCCAGGCCTCCTACGGATCGTCAGACGGTCCGCGACCTGGTCGGCCAGCAGCAGCCCCCCGGCGGTCAGGAACCCCGCAGGCGGCCACGCCAGCCACGCCCCGACCGACACCAGCACCCAGCCCAGCAGGACCGGCAGCGCACGCCACAGGGCGCCTACAGCTGCGCCGACGGGTGCCGCGAGGCGCACCGTCAGCGACTCCTTGCCGGGCATGAGTGCCCCCTTCACCAGATGTTGTCCATCGGGTTCGATTCCTCTTCGACCTCCGCGCCCAGGCCCCACTTGGCGAGCGTGGCGGCGACCAGCGGGCTGATGTCCACGGAGACGACCCGGCGGGCCCACGCCCACGCATCGCCCAGCGGGCGCTTCTGCGCGCCCGCCAGCGCGGACGACAGCGGCGCCTGGTCGAGGTGGGACAGGCTCTGCTCGGTGACCGCGTCGTAGAACTGGCCGCAGGCCGCGGCGACTTCCCGCGCTTTGGGCGAGACGATCTCCACGTCGAGCCGCTCCGCCAGGTCGGCGATGAGCGATCCGGCCGGGCCGCCGGCGTCGACGACCCAGCACCGCGGCTTCCACTTCGCGTGCAGCTCGGCTGCCCGGTCGAGGATCCAGCCCGTACCGGGCCGGTGGTCGACCACCTCGACGTGCGTGCCGCCCCGCCACTCGCCGGCCACCGCGATCGCCGCGTGCGACCGCTCCGGCGTCATGTCGATAGCGAACGCCACCGGGTCGGACGGCGCGGACTCGGCGGCCGCCAGAGCCCGCCACGCGTCCTCCCCGATGACCTGCCACGTGTCCGCCTCGTCGGACGGATAGTCGCCCACACCGAGCCGCTCACGGGCATAGCCGTCCTTGGACAGCGTGGACCGCTCGTTGGCCACCTTCTCCAGCGTCAGCCGGAACCCGACCGCCGGATTGGCCTTCAGTACCGCCTCGTCGGAGGCGGGGTCGTCGTGCTCCGTGCAGTCCTGCGGGCACTCGTCGACGTGCGGATTCGCCGACCATTCGAAGTAAGACAGGCTCGGATCAGGCACGCCGGCCTCAAGCGCCGCTAGGGCCCTACGGCGCAGGCGTCCAAGCTGGACTGAGGGGGCGCCGATGCCAGCCGAACCCAGATACCAGATCTGCGGATCCTCGACAGCCGCCATCGTCGGCAGCAGGGCGTCCATCTCGGGGTCGCCAAGGATCATGTCCTCGTCGAGGATGTTGCAGTGCCCAGTGAAGCCGCGGCCCGACCCCTTCGAACGGGCGATGAACCGCAGCACCTGCCCGGTGTACAGCTCGATGCCCTCTTCACCGACGGTCTGCCGATACGTCTTCACGCGTTTGTGCAGGTCAGGGCACCCACGGATGAGACGCTCGATCCGCTTGAAGGCGTTCTTCGCCGTCTTGAACTCGTGGGCGCTGTGGAGGATCAGCTCCTCGCCGCCGATGAACAGGCCCCACAACTCGCGGGCCTCGATGATCCCGCCCTTGCCGTTCTGGCGGGGCACGTTCACCGCGACCTCGAACGACGACCACGAACCGTCCGGCCTCTCACCCATACCGACGCGCAGCACGTGCTGCTGCCACGGGTCCAGGCGCAGGCCAGCGCGGGCCGCAAGGTCGATCGCCTCCTGGCCCGCACTGGACACCGACGGCGGCGCGGTCTGAATCGGCGGCTCCTGCCAGCCGCGCGGAGGACCGTCAGCCGCTGGCCTGCTCGCGGGCAGCGGCCCGGCGCTTCGCTCGCTGCTCAGCAATGTCATCGACGGAGTCCCCCTCCACTGCGACCGGTGCGAGCTTGCGCAGGTCAGCCATCACGGCACGTAGCTCACGAGCAGCGTTCGCCTTGCCAGTCGGACCGCCCGGCTCGTCGATCGACTCGGCAAGGCTGATCGCGACTTGAGCCAGGCCCGGCGCTATCTCGTCGACGCGCAGGCTGCCGATCTCTTCGGTGATCCGGTCGGTGACCGCGCCCATGATCACCCCCGGTGTTGACGGAGCGTCACATCACGCAGGGTGACGGCCGCTAAATCGCTGACGTCCGCTTCGCCGAAATAGGAAGTGAAAATGGCCGCGCAAAAAATCGGGCGACAAGGGCGTTTGGGTCGCCCGGGAATGCCCTCAAAAAGCAGTCGGCCGTCGAGCGGGATCGTGATCACCAAGTGCGCGAGGCCTGCGGCATCGCCCCTGGTGGCTGCCCCCGGCGGGCGTTGTACCAGCGGGTCGCGACCCGTTCCATGTCGGGATCACGCATCGCCTTGATGCGTTGCATCACGATGTCGCGGCCTGGATCGACGGCCACGATCCGGGCGTCGAGGCGCTTGTACTTCGCCCTCGCCTTGGCGCTGGGCATGGTGTGGATGAGGTACACGTCGACCTGGTCGCGTAGCTCGAAGGCCTCGTGCATCGCTGCGTAGCGGGCCTTGTGGGCGACGCGCAGTTGCAGCGGGTTCTGGTTCCAGGCCGGGGCGCCGGGTCCGGTGAGTGCGCGGGTGATGCGGTCGAGGTCGATGACGATGTCGGTGGGTTTGGCGTGCGCGTCGATCCACGTGGACTTGCCTGCGGCCGGCGGGCCGGTGACGACGTACAGCATGGTCAGTCGCCCGAGAGGTCGACCGCGTACCGGGTGGTGTCGCCGTCGGGTGCGCTCTGGAGTCGTAGCGTGATGTCGTCGATCTCGATGTGGTCGGTGCCGTAGGCGCAGAGAGTGACGCCGGTTTGTGCGGTGGTCTCGGCCATGCGGTCGAGGGCGTCGGCGAGGCGTCGGAGGGCGGCGGCGTCCATCAGGTTGGCCATGGTCACCACCTCCGTGAGGGCTGTACAGGCTGGCGTGGCGCCGTCCGGTTTCCCCTCGACGAGTTGCACCGGCGGTGCGCGGCGCGGGCGTTGGCCGGGTCGAGGAGGCTGCCGCCCTTGGACAGGGGCACCTCGTGGTCGAGGGTGAAGGAGAGCGGGTGCCGGGCGTCCAGCTCGTACCCGATGTTGTGGCCGCACCACCAGCAGGGGAGGCGCTGGGCGCGGAGCCAGGCACAGAGCCTGCGGTAGGGGCGCCCGTTGCGGGGGTTGCCGGCCACGGGCGCCACCTCCTTACGGCTGGGCGGTCTCCATGTCCTTCAGGCTCTTGTCGACGGCGGCGCCGATCTGTTCCTGCATGATCTGGCCTGCGTAGCGCTGGACGGTCTTGTCGTCCACGCCGTCGCACTCGGTGGGGCGGGTGCCGGGGGTGGCGTTGCTGCCGGCGGCGATGGCGGCCTTGATCTGCTTGGTCATGGCTGCCTTGCAGGCGGCGGGGTCTGCTGTGGCGCCGCTGGAGCTGCTGCAGGCGGTGAGGGCTGCGGTGAGGGCGAGCAGGGCGGTGTAGGCGGCTGTGCGGGTTCTCATGGTCCCCCCCATGGTTCGTGGATGCTGAGGGAGCATCATGGGGCCGCGAGGGGCGCTGTGTGGCGGCTGTGGCCGGGTTGTGACACGGCGAAGCCCCAGCCGGGGGGACCGAGCTGGGGCTTCGTCGTGCGTCTGTGGTGGACAGCGGCCGTCACCGCCAGGTGTCCCG
>NZ_JBEYUZ010000049.1:0-21314 GCF_040643755.1 Streptomyces sp. NPDC047079 | reverse complement strand
TCGACCAACGCCCAATCGTCGTCACTCAGTTCACGCCTCGCCACACGAAAGTTGTACCAGCATGGTGATCACGACTCCGTACAGGCCCTAGTGCCACATAGGGCGACGTTGGCCGTGTCGGCTATCCGGCGTTAGGTGCTCACCCGGGGCGGTGCGGAACCCCGCCTCGCCCCGCGTGACGATATCGGTTTGGCGGAATCGAATTCTGAGCTCCTGTCCTCCACGTGCCTGGACGATCGTCATTCGTTGTACAGCGCGTACTTCCAGGCGCCGGCGTCGGCGCCTTCGTCGTCGATGTCCCAGAGCGCATCGTCGATGTGCTGGCGCAGTAGGTGGGCCTCATCCTCGTTGTCCAAGTGCTCCAGGATTCGGACACCCGTGATCCAGTGAGTGAGCATTCTCAGAAAGCGGTCCAAGTCGTTGGCGAGAAGGGCGCAGTCGAGGCCGCTTTCTTCGGCGTCGTAAGGGATGCGCAGTACGTGCCCGCTGGGGCCGTCGATGACGACCACGCCACCCATCCACAGAGCGATACGGAAGAAAGGCCCGGTCTCCTCGGGTGGCTCCACCTCGCTGAGCCATGGCAGCTCCTCCAGGAATCGCTCATCGCCTGACTGAAATTCGATTCCCTTCTCTCTCATGGCGGGGAGGCCGATGTCGGCAAGCACTTGGAGTGCGGTTTCGTCTGTCAGGCCTGGAGGAATGAGCGAGCTGTCCGACAGATGCTCAAGTGAGTGAATAGTGACCCTGCCCCGCGTATCCATGTCGGCGACCGTGGGATGGTGACGCAGTCCGGGCTGATCAGCAGGCGCGCAGTATGCGGCCGGTGGGTCCATCAAACTACAGGACGCCACCGGCGGCCGACTTCGCGAGCAATTCTTCGTCGGCCACACGACGGGGTACTACTCGGTACCCCAGTTGTCCAAGTCCCCATCCAAGACCTGTTCCCAATGATCGGCGTCTATGACCACCGGGTCGATCTCCTCCGCCCACTGCCGCAGACTGTGACGCGCGTTCCTTCGTTCGTCGGGCGTGCTGAAATCACTGATCAGGAACTCATGGTACAGACGGAGGAGGATGCAGAAATGCCGTAGACCCGTCGCAACGGCCACAGACGAATAGCCGGTGCTGTAGTCCTGGACGACAGCACCTGTGGATCCGTCGAGAAGTACTCGGCCGCCGGTCCATTCTCCCAGGTAGTAGAAGGGACCTTCGCTATTGGATAGATCTGCGTCAGCAGGCCACTGAACCTGAACCAGACCTGTCTTGCCCAGGTCAGCAGTGCGGAAGAAGGGGAGTTGCTCTGACAATGCGGGCAGACCGACGCTGGTGAGGAAGTTCCGGCTGTCTGAGTCGCTGAGGCCGGGCGGCAAGTCTTCCTGTGACAGCGGGCGGCATGTGCCCATCCCAAAAGTGGATTCGAGCCAAGCTCGGTCAGGAGCGCCCTCGGCCAGTGCCTGCGGAGGACAGTTCCAGAGGCCCGCCTGGGTGATAGGGCCCACAAAGGGGGCCGGGAGCGCTGTGAGGTGTGGTTGTTGACTGGCGGCGGAGTTCACATTTACCACGAAGGGGCCGGACGGCCCGACAACGAACCATTCTGACTCTGCCAACCTCTTGCTTCTGAAGGGACGGAAGGCGTCCTCGCGTCCATCGAAGATGTGCCGGACGCGCGGCCCAGTCTCGAGAAGAGGCCAGGAATGACTCTCTGCCAGCAGACTGACCAGCTCTTGCGCTCCAAATCTCTGGTCCGATGGTGCATCGGACCGCTCTGCCGTTGGCTCCCGGAACCGGCCGAAGGTCCCGAAGGGCCGGCAGTTGGTCCAGACAGTCCTCCATGGGAGCGCGACCCCTGACTCAGTTGCTATCGCACGAGCCAGCCTTTCGTCGTCTCGATTGAGAGCGCAATGATGCAGCCAGGCGACCCACTCCTCGTGGGGTGCGGCGGCGAGCCCCAGCTGCTCCAGGTAGTGGATGTCGGTGGCGATGCTCATCTGTGGGACGGCACTCGGCCAGGTTGCGGCTATGCCTTGCAGAAGACCAGCTGCCTCGAGGTTCGCCAGCACGGACCCGTCCGCCAAGACATCCTCGAGTAGTCCGGCCTGAGCGGCATGGAGGCCCACTGCTTGGGCTGCATACCGGGCGAGGGGATCAGCTGCGTTGTTGGACGATGCTCCCCGCGTATGCAGCCGTCGCAAGAGCGATGCGAGCAGCGATCCGTGGTCGACGGTATGGAGCCGCCTGAGTCGGTAGCGATCGGACTCCGCCCGAAAACCGACCTCCCTTACGGCTCCCGCAACCTCCGAGGTGGCCAGGAGTTCCGTGCGTGTTTCCGTCAGCTCTTCCAGTTGGCCAGCTGATGCCTGCACGCCGAGGCACCGGCACAGCTCTGCCCAGACAGGGAGCGAGACGGCGCGAAGTTCGGCTGCGGCCAGTACCCAGAGCGGAGGATGCAGTTCAAGCAGCCTCGCCAAGTCGGCGCATCGATCCTCATCGCTGGGTGGCGGGCTGAGGACAATGTCATTTCGGCCAGGAGCGAGGACCCACGGCCTGTCTGAGGACCGTTCTACGATGAACTGTACAGGTGGCCGCGAGAACCGTTTGAGAGTGCGGGTCACGAGCTGACTGATCCTGCTGGCTTCGTTGGAGGTGACGAACCCGTCCGCCCACTGAACATTCGCAAGGAGGGCGACCCCACCGCTCGTGATCCTCTGAGCGCCTGAGACGAGGGACGTTGGAGCGGCATTGACGCCCCATGCCACCAGCAGACGGCGTGCCACATCTTCTGCGGTCAGCCCATGACAGTCCACATAGACGGCATCGGGCATACGGCCGGACAGCTCTTGCAGGAGTCCAGTTTTTCCGGCCCCCGCCTCTCCTCGGATTGCAAGGGTTTCGTACAAGCGATGCGGCTCGGCCAGCCAGGTCTCGACCCGCTCAACCGCTCGCTCAGGTGTCAGATGCACTTGGCCCTCAGTCCTCGCTTCCGCCTGCCGCGCCCTCGTAACTACCTAACGTAACTCATGGCTTCAGGAGATCAGCTGCTCCCCTGGACTGGCCCTACTGCGTTCATCCAGGCCCTCAGCCACTCGCCGCGATACTTCACCATTTGCTCGTCGGTGAGTGCCTTCACATGCTCACGCTCGGCGTTGTCGAGGGCCTTGCCCTGCCTCACCGCTTCCCGCTTCTCGGCAGGGCTCGCGTACTCGCCCTGTTGGGCAGCTGCTTCGTGCCCCATAGCCCCTTTTCGATAACCGATCCCGTACGATATGCGTAGATCACTCTTAGGGGGATTCATTCGCACTTCTTCGGGGCGGTTCTCGCGTGCTGTCTTTGTGCGTGCGCGGGGGGCTCCAGGATCGCGCTCCATGTCATGGCTGAGATAGTCCGAGCAGTTGGCCCCGCCGGTTCCCGTCCTGTCACCGCACGGCTCGAATTCGGTAAACAAGGCCACAGTCTTGAACCGGCCAGGGTGACTGGCTTCCACGCTCCTCATCCATTCTCCCAGATGTGGTTCCGAGTGATCGTGGTGGTAGCGATCACTCCCTGGGATCGAAGAGTCGATTACGTAGTTGACTTCGACTCTGTCGCCGACCTGTTCGTGAACCTCGAGTACGGCGTAGTTCTTGCCTGACATGTCTGGTCGCATGTTGCTGTCTTTGTTTTGTTTCCAGAGTTTTTCGAACTCGTTCTCCTTCTTTTCCTTGTCTGCAGGGTCTGCACTATCCGCCTCGTGAGTTACGGCGTAATCGCGAGCTCGCGCGTCGGCTGGGGATTTGCTGTCGCCCTCCTTCATGCGCCGTACGTCGTGATTTTCGTGCATGGATACACCCGGGAGGGGGTTTATTTCGTTCTTGACCCCTTTGGGTCGGCGTCGTTCTGGGTCGCCGGCTGTGGGGCTGTTGCCTGCAGCGTGAGCTTCATGGAATGTGTTACTGATGCGAGCGATACCCGCGACAACGGCCATCTTCTGCTCAGGGTTGAGTTTCCTGAACTTCTCGCCAAGAATCTTGTTGAGTTGCGACTGGCTTAGGCGTCCATTGCTGCGCGCTTCTTCCACAACGCGGGCCAGTGAGCCGTCTCTTGCCCATCGGTGGACGTTGTCGATGACTGGCCCGAGGTCTGTTTGTGATACATGGTGAGTTTCCCGAAGTATTCGTTGTGACTCTTCTAGGGGCATATCGAAGTGCGTGTGAGTAGCTGTTTGGCGCTCGCCGAACTCGGCTGACCCGCGCACTTCTTCTGCATGGAATCTAGAGGAGCCCTCGCCCGCAGGTTCTTGCGGTGCTCCGTGATGCGGGCCGGCGGGTGCGGCCGATGGCTGGCTGGGTGTGGCGTGATGACCTGCTGAGGGTGTGGCACCTGGACCTGGGCTGTTTGCGCTTCCACTGGGCGGCCGGTGGGGCGCTGTCTCGTTTGTGCGCAGGTCCGGGGCAGGAGGCTGCCGAGGAAGGCCGCGATCGGTGGTCGGCTCGGTCGGTGCCGCATGGGGCCCGGGAGGTGTCGTGTCGTTCGTGACGGGGCGCGTGTCGGTGTTGGTGGAGCGGTCGGTCGGCGAAGGCGCCTGATGCTCACGGGTCGGATCGGCGGTGCCAGGGGTGGTGCGCGTGTCGGCCGCGTCGGTTCGGGTGGCGTTGTCCGGCGCCCGTTCGTCGCGCCGTGTGGGGGGCGTTGCGTGGTCGCCTTCGTATCCGTTGCTGCTCTCAGCGGTGGTGCGCGTGGGCCTGGGGCCCGACTCGTGTGTGGGCTCGGACGGATGGCGTGTTGAAGGCCCATCGGGCTTCGGTGTGTCCGCGTGAGTCGGCCCCTGCTCGGCCTTTGGTGAGCTGTCCTCAGTGTGCCTGTTGGTGTCGGTCTCGTCGGGGGTCTGCTTCGAGGTCTCGTCTGACGAGTCCGGTTCGGGGGCCTTGTGGTTCTCGTTCGAATCGGGGGAGTTGTCGGACTCCTGGTGGTGAGTGCCGGTTCCCTCTTGGGGGTTGTCCGACTCGTTGTGCGAGGTGGTGGTGTCCGTCGGGGTGGGGTGGATCGGGTTGCGGTTGGCGTCGAGGGGGATGTGCCAGACGCGGTCCGCGTTGGGGATGTGGAGGGGCTGGTGGCTGACCTCTCCGCTCTGGGTGTCGATCCAGATGATGTTGCCGTGGTAGTTGACGGCGTTGAAGGCGTGGCCGCCTCCGCCCGGCCAGTCGACCTGGACGATGGCCGCGGCGCCGTGGCCGGCCTGGTGGAGGTCCCAGGCGATGCGGGCGGGGGTGTCGGGGTCGCTGCCGGTGCCGGCGTATGTGTGTTCCGCGCCCGACCACCGGATCTGGTTCGCGTTGGCGTTGTTCTCGGGTGACCAGAGGTCGGGGTTGGCGTGTTCGTCCAGGTCGAGGGTACGAGGGGCTGAGACCTGGGGGTTTCCGTACCAGGTCTCGAGGAAGGAGCGGGAGCAGTCGGCGCAGTTGTTGCTTCGGCCGGGGACCTGGTTGCCGCCGTCGTTCTGGAGTTGGGACCACTGGGCGAAGGGGTCCGGGAAGCGCTGCGGGGTGCCGTCGGGATTGTGCGGCACCGCGTTGACCAGCGCGTGCTGGTCGTCGGGGTGTGGTTCGGTCAGACCGCCGGGGTAGTGGTCCAGGTCGTTGCGGATGTCGTCCAGGCTGTCCTGGTGCGGGTGGTGCTGAGTGGACGGGCCGGGGTCGGCGTGGGGCGCGCCCGGTGGCTGCGGTGTGGCACTTGTCGCGTGTGGCGGAGGTGTCGCGCCGGGGACGACGGTGTGGATCGGGACCGGCGTCACCTGGTGGTGCTGGGGGTCGTGTGTTTTGTCCGTCCCGGATTCCGGCGTCTGTGACGTGTTGTGCTGGGAGGCCGGCTGCTGCGGGGCGTTCGGGTGCGGAGGGGCGCCGGGTGCCGTGCCCGCCGGCTGGTTCGGTGACCTGTTGGGGGTGGGGCGGGTGCCCGGCGGATTCTGCGTGCCGGGAGTGCCGGATCCATTGGCGGCCTGGTTGCTCGGGTTCGAGGTCCGCTCCGGCCCGGTGCTGGACGAGGTGGGGGGCGGGGTGCCCTGGTTCGTGGCTCGGTTCTGGGCCGGGTTCGAGTTGGGGTTCGAGCTGGGGTTCGGGGTGCGGCTCGTAGACGAGTTCGGGTTCGAGTTCGAGTTGGAACTCGGGTCCGAGTTCGCGTTCGGGTTCTGGCCTCGGGTGGGTGTTGTCCGGGCGTCGGTTGCGTCAGGAGTGTTACGGGGGGCGGTGCGGTCGCCGGGTGTGGTGCTGGGGGTGTTGCGGGGGGCTGCGCGGTCGTCCGTGACGTTGCGGGGGGTCGTCCGGTCGTCCGCCCGGGGTGTCGTCCGGTCGTCCGTGCGAGGCGTGGTCCGGTCGCGGGGCGCCGTGCGGTCATCCGGGGTGTTCCGCGGTGCCGTGCGGTCGTCGGGGGTGGTGCGGGGCGGAGTCCGGTCGCCTGGTGTCGTGCCAGGCGTGCCGCGGGGCGCCGTCCGGCCGTCCTGGGCGGTGCCGGGGGTGCGCTGCGTCGGGATGCGGCCGTCCGGCGTGCCGGGGGTCCGTCGGTCGCTGGTGCCGGGTATTCGGCCGTCCCCCCCGCCGGATGTGCGGCCGTCCAGCGTCGCGGCCTGGGGTGTCCGGGGCGTCGTTGAGGACGTAGGGCTGGGGGTGGACGCGGGACCGGTTCCCGTCGGCGAGGGGGTGCTGGGTGTGGCGGAGGACGGATTCCTCGTCGGACCCGGGCTGGAGGTCGGGCTGGTGGGGCCCGGCGTGGAGGAGGTGCTGCCGGGCGTGCTCGCAGCGGCGCGCGGGGCCGGCCCGCCGCTCGTCGTCGAAGGAGGCGTGGGCGAGGTCGGCATGCCCGAGTTGCCGTCCGGACGCCCGCCGGTTCCGCTGGGGGAGTGGTCCGTCGTGGTGGGGGTGGGGGCGGCGTGGGACTGGGTGGGGGCACTGGCGGCCAGGCTGTCGATCGACGTGCCGATCCCGCCGCCTCTGCCGCCACCCGTCGGGGACGCCGTGCCGCCGGACGACGCGTGGGTGGGTGCGGCGTGCGGGGTCGGTGAGGAGATTCCGGACACGGAGGAGTGGCCGGTGCCGGTGGGGCCGGACGTGCTCGGAGCACTGGACGACGGGTCGGTGTTCGAGTCGTTGTGCGAGGCGCCACCGGGTGTGGGGTCGTCGAAGTCCGCCAGCGACGTCGTATGCCTCGAGGTCGGGACATCCGAGGAGGAAGGATTCTGCCCCGGCCCGGAGCCGGACCCGGAATCTGATCCCGAGTCGGTGCCGGAGTGGGAGTCCGGACCCACGCCCACATCCGGCGTGTGAACGCCGACGCCCCCGGTGTCGGCGGAAATCCCGCTGCCTATGTTCCTCCCTGGGCCCGAGTTCGAGTCCGAACGCGAACCCGAACCCGAACCCGAATCCGAATTCGTGTCCGAGTGCCTCGACGACGAGTCCGATCCCGACGAGCCGGAGTCGTCGGACGACGTCGACGACGAGGAGTCGGACGAGGACCCCGAATCCGAGTCCGAGTCCGACGACGACCTCGACGAGGAGTCGGACCCCTCGTGTCCGCCGTCCCCACCGTCACCGTCCCCCGTACCCGACCCGTGGTAGCCGTCGATGCGGCTGTCGATGGCGTGGTGGAAGCGGTCGCCGGCCTTGTGCCCCAGGCTGTCGCGCACACCCTCGGCCAGGGTCTGCGGGGTCTGCTTGATGGCCTCCCAGCCGGCGTCGGTGCCGGCCTTGACGGTCTGGCCGAGGTCGTAGCCCTGCTGGGCGCCGAAGCCGACGTTCACCGTCTGCCGGATGAGGTCGGTGATGATCGCCTCGATCGCCGAGATGGCGGGTTCCTTCATCGCCTCGACGATGGCTTCCATGAGCGCCTCTTTGAGCTCGTCGAAGAGGCGGCGCACGATCAGTCGAGTGACCTGGGTGGCGCCGAGCGCGCCGACCTCGGACAGGCCGAAGGTGAAGGGCGCGGCGGCCTGCGCGGCGGCGATCTCGATGGCCAGGGCGATCAGCTGCGCGATCACCGCCCATTTGGCGAATTCCACGAGGTAGGCGCAGGCTTCCATCACGTTTGCGATGGTGTAGGCGGCCTGTGCCGCGTTCGCGAGGTAGCCGTCGGAGCCGTTGCCGCCGCCGAACTTGGCGTAGGCCTTGGTGAACTTGTCGATCGACTCGCCGGCGTTGTGGGCCACCACCGTTCTGGCGCTGGCGTTCGCCGAGGCGTGCAGTTCGGTGACGTCGTCGCCGAACTTCCGCCACAGGGCCGCGGACTCTCTGAGCTTGTCCTCGTCCGCCGTCGGCCAGTGGTAGCCGAGCATCTCGAGAACCCATTCGAGCTCGTCCGGCAGCATCATGGACACAGCACACACACCCCCGTCGGCAACCGGCGTCCAACTCCCTCACCCATCAAGGGAAATCACGCATCGAACAGCCGTGGGCACAGCTTACGGACTCAATCGCAGTCAACTTCAGAGGATTGCTGTCACAAATCTGTCGCAGGCCAGGCTGCTTGACGGCGAAAAAGGTCAAGCCCCGCCTTCAAGACAAGTGATGATCAGGGCTCTTGCCGACGACGCATATGGTGCGGACCCGTAGGCAAGTCCACCTGCCCGTCGTACTGAGCGGTGATGTCCCGCCAGGCGGCGTCCTCGTCGCCCTCGTTCCGCTCGTGCCGCACGCCCATCTCGGTGAAGGCCAGCCCCATCCCCGCGAGCCGTTCCGCCAGGCTGCCCATCGACTGGTACATGCCGTCGCGCAGGCCCTCGTAGGCGACCCCGAACTTCTCGCCGATGTCGTCGTCGCCCCATGGCGGGGTGGCGCCGTTGCCGCCTTCCAGCGCGGACAGCCCGTCATGCAGGCTCTTCACCGCCTTGCTGAAGTCCTGGCCCACCGTGAACATGTTGAAACCCTCGGCCTTGAGGACCGAGGGATCGGCGCGCAGCCCGTCGCTGGCCACAACTGCCCCCCGTGAATCGGCACTTGTTCGACGGACAACCCTAGTGGGCGCACCAGGCCCGGACCCACCCCCGGCCCCTCATCCCCTCCAACCCCACACATGCCGCAGGGGCGGCACCAGCAGGTGCCGCCCCTCCGAATCGCCGTACCGGCCTTGACGGGAGCTCAGAACCGCGCCGGAAGCCACCCGGTCTGGATCAGCTGCCCCCCACGCCGGCGCGTGTGGAAGTACCCGCGCCCGGGCGGCAGCTGCGAGGGAGTGATGTTGCCGAGCAGCGCACCCTCGGTCCGGTCGCCGGAGAGCACGATGCCCTGGGCGCCGAGCTCACGCAGGCGCTGCATCACCGGCTCGTACAGCGACCGGCTGGCGCCGCCCGACGAACGCGCGATGATGACGCGGAGGCCGATGTCACGCGCGAAGGGCAGATACTCGAGCAGAGGGGCCAGCGGGTTCATGCCCGTGGCCACCAGGTCGTAGTCGTCGATGATGACGAACGCGTCCGGGCTGCTGTACCAGCTGCGGTTGCGCAGCTGCTCCGGTGTGACGTCCGGACCGGGCATGCGACGGCTCATGGAGCCGGCCAGCCCTTCCAGCGTCTCGGTCAGGGCGGGCGCCGACGCGCAGTAGCGCGACAGGTGTGACTCCGGCACACCCTCCAGATGGGCGCGCCGGTAGTCACCCATGACGATCTTGGCCTTGTCCGGCGCGTAACGCTCGGTGATCTGCTTGATGAGCAGCCTGAGCACCGCGGACTTCCCGGACTCGCTCTCACCGAACACGATGAAGTGCGGGTCGGTCTCGAAGTCGACGAAGACCGGCGCGAGGGCCGACTCGTCGATGCCGATGGCGACGCCGCGCTCCGGGTGCTGGAAGCCCTGCGGCAGCCGGTCCGCCGGCAGCAGGGTGGGCAGCAGCCGTACGGCCGGGGCGTGGCTGCCCTGCCAGTTGTCGTTGACGCCGCGGACGAGGATCGTCGTCGCCTCCGACAGGTCCTTCGTCTCCGAAGAACCGTCGACCCGGGGCAGCGCCGTCATGAAGTGCAGCTTGTCCAAACTGAGGCCGCGGCCCGGCATGGTGCTGGGAACGTTCTGGGCGACCTTGCGGTCGATCTCCGACTCGGTCGGGTCACCGAGCCGCAGCTCGATGCGGTTCTGCAGCATGTCCTTGAGCGCGGGCCGCACCTCGGTGTAGCGGCTGGCGGTCAGGATCACGTGCACACCGAAGCCGAGACCGCGCGTCGCGATGTCGGTGACGGCGGCCTCCAGCAGCTCGTAGTCCATCTTGAAGGTCGCCCAGCCGTCGATGACGAGGAAGACATCACCCCAGGGCTGGTCGGGCAGCAGCCCCGAGGCCCTGCGCTGCCGGTACGTCTGGATGGAGTCGATGTTGTTCGCGCGGAAGTACTCCTCGCGCGTGTTCAGGATGCCCTCGACCTCGCTGACCGTACGGCGCACCTTCTCCGCGTCGAGCCGGTTGGCGACCCCGCCGACGTGGGCCAGCTCCTCCATCGAGATCAGACCGCCACCGCCGAAGTCCAGGCAGTAGAACTGCACTTCGGCGGGGGTGTGGGTGAGGGCGAACGACGAGATGAGCGTGCGCAGCAGAGTCGACTTGCCGGACTGCGGACCACCGATGAACAGACCGTGGCCCGCACCGCCCGAGAAGTCCCGGTACAACACGTCGCGGCGCTGCTCGAACGGCTTGTCCACCAGGCCGACCGGCACGTTGAGCCGGCCGAGCGCCGTGTACTCGGGCGCGGTCAGGCCGCGGTCCGGGGTGACGGCCAGCTGGGGGAGAAGCTGGTCCAGCGAGGGCGCCTCCTCGAGCGGCGGCAGCCACACCTGGTGGGCGGGCGGCCCCTGGTTGACCATCCTGCCCACGATGACGTCCAGGACGGTGTCGGCGAGCGCGTCGTCCACCCCGCTGTCGGCCTCCGGCTCCTCGACCACCGGCTGCGCGGGCAGCGCCACGTGTGCCGCCGTGAACAGCGCGGGCCGCAGCTGGGTGGAGCGGTGCACCCGGGACGGGCCCTCGCCGTGGTACGGCCCCGACACGTACGCGGCCTTGAAGCGGACCATGGTGTCGGTGTCGTACCGCAGATAGCCCGAGCCGGGGATCGACGGCAGGTGGTAGGCGTCCGGGACACCGATCGCCGTACGGGACTCGGCGGCGGAGAAGGTGCGCAGACCGATCCGGTAGGACAGGTAGGTGTCCAGTCCGCGCAGCTTGCCCTCCTCCAGGCGCTGCGACGCCAGCAGCAGGTGCACACCCAGCGAGCGGCCGATACGGCCGATCTGGATGAACATGTCGATGAAGTCCGGCTTGGCGGTGAGGAGTTCGGAGAACTCGTCGAGCACGATCACCAGCGAGGCCATCGGCTCCAGCGCGGCGCCCGCCGCACGGGCCTTCTCGTAGTCGTGCAGGTTGGCGTAGTTGCCGGCCGTGCGCAGCAGCTCCTGACGGCGCTGCATCTCACCCGTGATCGCGTCCCGCATGCGGTCGACGAGCGTGAGGTCGTCCGCGAGGTTGGTGATGACGGCGGCGGTGTGCGGCATGTCCGCCATGCCCGCGAAGGTCGCACCGCCCTTGAAGTCCGCGAGGATGAAGTTCAGGGTCTCCGAGGAGTGCGTCACCGCGAGACCGAGCACCAGCGTGCGCAGGAGCTCCGACTTTCCGGAGCCGGTCGCGCCGACGCACAGCCCGTGCGGGCCCATGCCCTCCTGCGAGGCCTCCTTGAGGTCGAGCATGACCGGCTCGCCGTTCTCGCCGACACCGATCGGCACCCGCAGCCGTTCGTGAAGCGTGCGCGGGCGCCAGGTGCGCGAGACATCGACCGAACCCGCGTCGCCGATGCCCATGAGATCGGTGAAGTCCAGGTTGGACAGGAGGGGTTCGCCCTCCTCCGCGGTGCCGACCCGGAAGGGGGCGAGCTGCCGGGCCAGGGACTCGGCCTGCGCCGCGTTCAGCACATCGGGCTTTCCGGAGTACGCGGACTCGTGTCCGACGAACAGCCGCATGCTGTCGGGCTTGGCGTAGACCGTCAGACCGGCGCGCAGCTCTTCCTCCAGCTCTCCCGGGGCGATCTCGAGGAAGGTGACGCCCTGGAGGCCCTCCACACTGGCGAGTTCGGAGTCCGGCGGCACCGTGCCCCCGTCGAGAACCACGATCAGGTGCGGCTGGTCGTACACCGGGTTCGCGTCCCGGTTCCAGCGAGGCCTGTCCTCCAGCTGGTCCGCCAGGGCCTCCTCCAGCTCACCGAGGTCGTCGAAGAGGAGCCGGGCCGAGCCCGCTCCGTCCTTGGCCTTGGGGTGCTGGCTGTGCGGAAGCCACTTGATCCAGTCCCAGTCCGCCGCCGCGGAGGGGTGCGCCACCACGGCGACCATCAGATCCTCCGGCGAATGCAGCGTCGCCAGCTGGGCCAGGGCCGCGCGGGCGTTGCCGTAGACCGTGTCGGTGTCTCCGCACATCGTCACGTGGTAGAAGGCGCGCAGCGAGACGGAGACGGGCAGGTCGGACAGACTGCCGTGAGCGTCGAGGAAGGCCTTCATGGCCGCCGCCGTCAGCGGCTCCAGCTCCTCCTTGGGCGCGGTCTCCGGGGCGACGAGCGGAGTGTTCAGCTGCTGGGTGCCGCGGCCTATCCGTACGGAGGCGAAGTCCGCGTCGGTCGGGCGCCGCTCCCACAGCCGCCTGCCGTCGGCCGCCAGTGCCCACAGCTGGTCCGGGTCGGGATGCTGGAAGAGCTGGCTGCTCCGCTGGAGCTCCGCGGTCTTGTGCACATCCTTGCGCACCTGCTCGAGATAGCGGAAGTAGTCACGCCGGTCCTGGGCCATCCCGGCGCCTCCGCCCTGCCGGGACTTGGCGAACTGACCGATCGCCATGGCCACGGTCGAGGCCAGCATCAGCCCGCCGACCACCCTCATGTACGAGGGCAGGCCCGGCATGAAGAAGAAGCCGACGGAACCCAGCATGCCCATCATGGGCAGCAGGGTCATCAGCATGCCCTCTTCGCCCTCTCGCGGAATCTCGGGCGGCGTCTCGAGTCTGACCTCGCCGTCCGGGACGACCGGGGGCGCTGTTCGCGGCGGCCGTTTGATGATGACGACGCTCACCGATGCACTCATCCTTCGCGATTGATACGTCTTGGCACCGACGCCCCCGTGTACCGCGACCTGTTCTCGTTCGCGTAGGCGTCGTCCGCGCAGGCGTCGATCCTACTGATGCGGAAAGTGCCCCAGAGCGCGAGGACGATGGAGATGCTGGGGGGTCCTGGGAGAAAAGAGGTAGGCACGACCTGTGCCTGTGGCCGCAACGGATAGGGTGGCGCTCCGCGTCGCACGAGCGACGTGAAGACGTGAAAAAGACGTGAAGAAGCCTTGTCTGTCAGGGGGAACTACCAGGTGAGCACGGGGACTTCGACGGGTTTCTGCCGAATCACCATCGCAGCGCCGGACAGCCGTGTCGATGTCGCGCTGCCGGAGGACCTGCCGATCCAGGACCTCTTTCCCGAGATCGTCAGGCTCTCGGGTCTGGTCCAGTCGGACACCAGCCCCGCCGGCTACCACCTCGTACGGCGTGAGGGCCAAGTACTCGACGCGAGCCGGTCGTTGCTGGAGCACCGGGTCAGGGACGGCGAGGTGCTGCTGTTGCGGACGTTCGCCGATTCGCTGCCGCCGGCCGTTCACGACGACGTGGTCGACGCGATCGCCGCCGCGGTCAAGCAGGACATCCGCAGCTGGAACGACAACCTGATGCGGGTGGCCGGTCTCGTCTCCGGCGCGCTGCTGCTGGTCATGCTCGGCTTCGTCTTCTGGTTCGCGGATCCGATCCGGCACGACATGCACGGCCTCCAGGGCATCCTCGCCGGCGTGGTCGCACTGGCCCTGACGGCACTCGCCGGTGTGCGGGCCCGGGTGTACGACGACCGCGGTTCCGCCGTCGCGCTCGGCGTCTCGGCCCTGCCGCACGCACTCATCGCGGGCTCCGGCGTCATCCCCCAGGACGCGGGTGATGGCCCCGGCAGGATCCAGTTCCTCGTCGGCTGTGTCACCGTGCTGCTCTTCTCCATCGTCCTGATCATGCTGCTGCCCCAGGGAGACGCCCCCTTCGTGGCCGCCGCGCTGGCCGCCGCGATCGGCACGCTCGCGGTGTTCTGCGGTGTCCTCACCGACGCCAAGCCCCGGGAGATCGCCGCGGGCACCTCGGTCGTCGCGCTGGCCGTCGTCGGCTTCCTGCCCGGCTGGTCCGCCCGCTTCGCCAAGCTGCCGATCGGTTTCCGCAACCCGGAGGACCTGGCCAGGGCCCGTCGCGAGGGCCGGGAGGGCGACCTGGAGGCCGTCGACGTCCAGCGCATCGTCGCCCAGACCAGCCGGGGCCACGAACTGCTGCTCGGACTGGTCGGCGGTTGCGCCGCCGTCGTCATCGGCGCGAGCGGCGCGGTGCTCGGCTTCAGCGACAGCGGCTGGGCCCAGCTGCTCGCCCTGTGCACCGGCCTCGCCGCCATGCTGAGGGCCCGCCTGTTCCGGTACACCGCCCAGGTGACGTGCCTGTTCGTGGCCGGTGTCGTCACGCTCGGTCTGCTGGTCCTGGGCCTCGCCATCTCGCCCCCGGCCGACATCCTCCTCGAACTGGTCAAGGGCAACTCCGCACCCGTCGACGTACGGACCCTGTGGCTCGGCGCCTCGGTCGCCGCCGGCGTGCTGCTCCTGATCGCGATCGCCCTGATCGTGCCGCAGAAGGGGCTCTCCCCCTTCTGGGGGCGCATGCTGGATCTCGCGGACTCCCTGGTGCTGCTCTCCCTGGTCCCGGTGTGCCTGGCCGTCCTCGATGTCTACGGCAAGGTCCGCGGCGGCGTCTGAGGTCCGCCCGCCGGCCGCCGGGCCACGGGCGGAAAACCGGCCACCGCGGGCTGGTACCCTGTGTGACGGCCGTTCGTGTACGCACCCCCGGACCCCGCCCGAAGCCCTCAGGGGCCGTAGGGATCTGGAGGCCGCGCTCAGCGGATCCCCGCCTTCCGAGTCGTGGAAGTTCTCCTGAGAAGAAGACCAGGAGCGCTCGGTGGCATTCATGAAGACTACGAGGAGTACGCGTGTCGCTCGACGCCGCTACGAAGAAGCAGATCATGTCCGAGTTCGGTACCAAGGAGGGTGACACCGGCTCCCCCGAGGTCCAGGTCGCGCTGCTGTCCCGCCGCATCTCCGACCTGACCGAGCACCTCAAGACCCACAAGCACGACCACCACTCCCGTCGTGGTCTGCTGATCCTGGTCGGTCAGCGTCGCCGCCTGCTGCAGTACCTGGCCAAGAAGGACATCCAGCGCTTCCGTGTGCTGGTCGACCGCCTCGGCATCCGCCGCGGTGCGGCGGGCGCCAAGTAAGACGCCGTGAAGGGGAGCGGTTCCCAGACGAAGGGGACCGCTCCCTTTGCTGTACGTGCGGACTGTCACCGCCGCTTTGTAGTGTGGTAGCACAACACCAGACGTACGACACCGTGTGAGCGGCGTCCGGAGTAACCGGACGCGGCCCCATACACCGAACGAGGAGAAGCGCACCTCGCCGCCGCCGGTCCTCGGTAGTGGCCCCCGGGGGGAAGTGAGCCCCGGGTGCTTCGATCGAAGACCGGCCCGCACCAGATGGAGCGCTTCTCCGCCACCGTCCCCCTGCCACACGGGCAGCCAGGGACGAAGACGAGGAGAAAACGCTAGTGGAGAACGAGACCCACTACGCCGAGGCCGTCATCGACAACGGCTCTTTCGGCACCCGCACGATCCGCTTCGAGACGGGCCGCCTGGCCAAGCAGGCCGCAGGGTCCGCCGTCGCGTACCTGGACGACGACACCATGGTGCTGTCGGCCACCACCGCGTCCAAGAACCCCAAGGACCAGCTCGACTTCTTCCCGCTGACGGTCGACGTCGAGGAGCGGATGTACGCGGCCGGGAAGATCCCCGGTTCCTTCTTCCGCCGTGAGGGCCGTCCCTCCGAGGACGCCATCCTCACCTGCCGGCTCATCGACCGCCCGCTGCGCCCGTCCTTCAAGAAGGGCCTGCGCAACGAGATCCAGGTCGTCGCCACCGTCATGGCGCTCAACCCCGACCACCTGTACGACGTCGTGGCGATCAACGCCGCGTCCGCGTCCACGCAGCTGGCCGGTCTGCCCTTCTCCGGCCCGATCGGCGGCGTCCGCGTCGCGCTGATCAACGGCCAGTGGGTCGCCTTCCCGACGCACTCCGAGCTCGAGAACGCCGTCTTCGACATGGTCGTCGCGGGCCGTGCCCTGGAGGACGGCGACGTCGCCATCATGATGGTCGAGGCCGAGGCCACCGAGCACACCATCAAGCTCACCCAGAGCGGCGCCGAGGCCCCCACCGAGGAGGTCGTCGCCGCCGGTCTTGAGGCCGCGAAGCCCTTCATCAAGGTGCTGTGCAAGGCCCAGGCGGACCTCGCCGCGAAGGCCGCCAAGCCGACCGCCGAGTTCCCGATCTTCCTCGACTACCAGGACGACGTCCTGGAGGCGCTGACCGCCGCCGTCCGCCCCGAGCTGGCCCAGGCGCTCACCATCGCCGGCAAGCAGGAGCGCGAGGCCGAGCTGGACCGCGTCAAGCAGCTCGCCGCCGAGAAGCTCCTGCCGGAGTTCGAGGGCCGCGAGAAGGAGATCTCCGCCGCGTACCGCGCGCTGACCAAGCAGCTGGTCCGCGAGCGCGTCATCAAGGAGAAGAAGCGCATCGACGGCCGCGGTGTCACCGACATCCGCACCCTGGCCGCCGAGGTCGAGGCCATCCCGCGGGTGCACGGCTCGGCGCTGTTCGAGCGCGGCGAGACGCAGATCCTGGGCGTCACCACGCTGAACATGCTGCGCATGGAGCAGCAGCTCGACACCCTCTCCCCGGTGACGCGCAAGCGCTACATGCACAACTACAACTTCCCGCCGTACTCCACGGGTGAGACCGGCCGCGTCGGCTCCCCGAAGCGCCGCGAGATCGGCCACGGCGCCCTCGCCGAGCGCGCCCTGGTCCCGGTCCTGCCGGCACGCGAGGAGTTCCCGTACGCGATCCGTCAGGTGTCCGAGGCCCTCGGCTCCAACGGCTCGACGTCCATGGGCTCGGTGTGCGCCTCCACCATGTCGCTGCTGAACGCCGGTGTGCCGCTGAAGGCCCCGGTCGCCGGTATCGCCATGGGTCTGATCTCCCAGGAGATCGACGGCGAGACGCACTACGTGACGCTGACCGACATCCTCGGCGCCGAGGACGCCTTCGGCGACATGGACTTCAAGGTCGCCGGCACCAAGGAGTTCGTGACCGCCCTCCAGCTCGACACCAAGCTGGACGGCATCCCGGCCTCCGTCCTGGCCGCGGCGCTCAAGCAGGCCCGTGACGCCCGTCTGCACATCCTCGACGTGATGACCGAGGCCATCGACCGGCCGGACGAGATGTCCCCGACCGCCCCGCGGATCATCACCGTCAAGATCCCGGTCGACAAGATCGGTGAGGTCATCGGCCCCAAGGGCAAGATGATCAACCAGATCCAGGAGGACACCGGCGCCGAGATCACCATCGAGGACGACGGCACGATCTACATCGGTGCCGCCGACGGCCCGTCCGCCGAGGCCGCCCGCGCGGCGATCAACGCCATCGCCAACCCGACCATGCCGGAGGTCGGCGAGCGCTACCTGGGCACGGTCGTGAAGACGACCACCTTCGGCGCGTTCGTCTCGCTGCTCCCGGGCAAGGACGGTCTGCTGCACATCTCGCAGATCCGCAAGCTCGCCGGCGGCAAGCGCGTGGAGAGCGTCGAGGACGTGGTCGGCGTCGGCCAGAAGGTCCAGGTCGAGATCGCCGAGATCGACTCCCGCGGCAAGCTCTCCCTCATCCCCGTGGTCGAGGGCGAGGAAGCGGCCGACGAGGCGAAGGACGACACCGACAAGTGACGTCCCGTGGCTCCAAGGCGACGGCCCGCACCTCCTCCGAGGCGCGGGCCGTCGCCCGTACCCAAACCCTCATCCAGGGCGCGAACGGCATCGGCACCGTCCGCAAGACCACCCTTCCGGGTGGGCTGCGCGTCGTCACCGAGACCCTGCCCTCCGTGCGCTCCGCCACCTTCGGCATCTGGGCGCACGTCGGCTCCCGCGACGAGACGCCGTCCCTGAACGGCGCCACCCACTACCTCGAGCACCTTCTGTTCAAGGGCACGCAGCGGCGCAGCGCGCTGGACATCTCGTCCGCGATCGACGCGGTCGGCGGCGAGATGAACGCGTTCACGGCGAAGGAGTACACGTGCTACTACGCGCGCGTACTCGACACCGACCTGCCGCTGGCGATCGACGTCGTCTGCGACATGCTCACCGGCTCGCTGATCCGCGAGGAGGACGTCGACGTCGAGCGCGGCGCGATCCTCGAGGAGATCGCGATGACGGAGGACGACCCGGGCGACTGTGTGCACGACCTCTTCGCACACACCATGCTCGGCGACACCCCCCTCGGCCGCCCGGTCCTCGGCACGGTCGACACGGTCAACGCCCTGTCCGCGGAGCGCATCCGCCGCTTTTACCGCAAGCACTACGACCCCACCCACCTGGTGGTCGCGTGCGCCGGAAACGTCGACCACAACAAGGTCGTACGCCAGGTGCGCGCAGCCTTCGAGAAGGCCGGCGCGCTCACGCGCTCGGACGCCGCGCCCCACGGACCGCGTGACGGCCGCCGCGCCATCCGCACGGCCGGCCGGGTCGAGCTGCTCGCCCGCAAGACCGAGCAGGCGCATGTCGTCCTCGGCATGCCCGGTCTGCCCCGCACCGACGACCGTCGCTGGGCACTCGGGGTGCTGAACACGGCACTCGGCGGCGGCATGTCCTCCCGCCTGTTCCAGGAGGTGCGGGAGAAGCGGGGCCTCGCCTACAGCGTGTACTCGTACACGTCCGGCTTCGCGGACTGCGGCCTGTTCGGCGTGTACGCGGGCTGCCGCCCGAGCCAGGTGCACGACGTGCTCAAGATCTGCCGTGACGAGCTGGACCACGTGGCCGAGCACGGCCTGTCCGACGACGAGATCGCCCGCGCCATCGGTCAGCTGCGCGGCTCCACGGTCCTCGGCCTGGAGGACACCGGCGCGCTCATGAACCGTATCGGCAAGAGCGAGCTGTGCTGGGGCGACCAGATGTCCGTCGACGACATGCTGGCGCGGATTGCCGCGGTCACCCCGGACGACGTCCGGTCCGTGGCCCGGGACCTCCTCGGACAGCGGCCCTCGCTGTCGGTCATCGGCCCGCTGAAGGACAAGCAGGCGTCCCGTCTGCACGAAGCGGTCGCCTAATCCCCTCCGGTAAGGAAGCAAGAGAGATGAGCAAGCTGCGCGTGGCGGTCCTGGGCGCCAAGGGCCGGATCGGTGCCGAGGCGGTACGGGCCGTCGAAGCCGCCGAGGACATGGAGCTGGTGGCCGCCCTCGGCCGGGGCGACAAGCTGGAGACCCTCGTCGACACGGGCGCCCAGGTGGCGGTGGAGCTGACCACGCCGGACTCGGTGATGGGTAACCTCGACTTCTGCGTACGGCACGGCATCCACGCCGTGGTGGGCACGACCGGCTGGACCGACGAGCGCCTCGCGCAGCTGAGGGCCCGGCTGGCCCAGTCACCGCAGACAGGCGTCCTCATCGCCCCGAACTTCTCCATCGGCGCCGTGCTGACCATGAAGTTCGCCGAGGTGGCCGCCCCGTACTTCGAGTCCGTCGAGGTCGTCGAGCTGCACCACCCGAACAAGGCGGACGCCCCGAGCGGCACCGCCACGCGCACCGCGCAGCTGATCGCCGCCGCGCGGGAGAAGGCGGGCAGCGCCCCGCAGCCCGACGCCACGGTCACGGCTCTGGACGGCGCCCGCGGGGCGGATGTCGACGGCGTCCCGGTGCACGCGGTTCGTCTGCGCGGCCTGCTCGCCCACCAGGAGGTCCTGCTCGGCGGCGAGGGCGAGACCCTCACCATCCGCCATGACTCGCTGCACCACAGCAGCTTCATGCCGGGCATCCTGCTCGGCGTCCGCCGTGTCGTGACCACTCCGGGCCTCACCTTCGGCCTGGAGCACTTCCTCGATCTGAAGTAGCCGTCCATGCGCGCGAAGATCACCTACGCCGTCACGGCCGCTGTCCTGGTCGTCTACTTCGTCCTGGTCGGCAGCCGCGGTGTGCTCCTGATCCAGAGCGGCACCGCCCTCACCGTCGCCTTCGGTGTCGCGGTGCTGATCCTGCCGGTCATCGGTATCTGGTTCCTGTGGAAGAACACCCAGTTCGTCCGCAAGGCCAACCGGCTCGCCGCCGAGCTGGACGCCGAGGGCGGTCTGCCCGTCGACGAGCTCAGGCGCACTCCCAGCGGCCGGATCGACCGTGCCTCCGCCGACGAGGTCTTCGCCAAGCGCAAGGCGGAGACGGAGCTGGCCCCGGACGACTGGCGCAGCTGGTTCCGGCTGGCCGTGGCCTACCACGACGCCCATGACACGCCCCGCGCCCGCAAGGCGATGCAGCGGGCGATCGCCCTGCGCGAGAAAAAGCCGGTCACGCCCTGACGACCGGCCGTACGGACGCACAAGGGGCCGCCCGGGACCTGAGATCCGCGGGCGGTCCCTCGGCGTAGCGCCTCAGGGCCGGCCGTACTCCGCGGCCCACGCCTCGACCGTGTCCGCCGCCCGGTCGAAGGCCTCCGGGCGCGCCAGGAAGTCGGCGCCGTGCGTGGTCAGCAGGGGCGGCAGATCCTCGGCGGCACGGTCCTTGCGCACGAGGACCAGCGCCTGCCCCTGCACCGTGCGGGGAAGCCCGAGCCAGCGCACCGGCTGCTGCACCGTCCGCACCGACGCGACACGCTCCCAGGGCGCCGTACGCGTGCCGAGGAAGCCCACCCGGCGCAGGCCGTGCGCGCTCACCCACACACCCATGCGCAGCGACCGCAGAGCCCCGGCGACGACGACCAGCCCGATGACCAGGACCGTGGCGGCGCCGGACAGTGTGCCGGTGAACGCGATGATGACGGCCGCGAAGAGCACGTACGAGGCCAGGAGCAGCAGGAGCGCGGCCGTGCCCACCCGCCAGGGACCGGGGCGGTAGGGGCGCCGCCAGCGGTTGCGGTCGTCGTACGGCAGCGGAAGATCGTCCGCTGCCTCGTCAGCACGGTCGGCCGTCAGGAAGGGCAGGGGCACGACTGATCCTCACTCGGTCACGGGGCTGTGCCCGGTGAGGCTATCGAGCCGTGTCCCGGCTCACCACCCTTGGGGGGCCGGGGGAGTGCCTGCGGCCGACCGGACCGCGGGAGGGCCTCACCCGCGGGGGGTGCCTCTATGTCTTCCGTCAAGGCATCCCTGTCGGGTTTGGGGTGGTTCGGGGTTGCTGAGGTTATGCGGCGAGCTCGACGTCTTTCGG
>NZ_JBEYUZ010000048.1:0-23351 GCF_040643755.1 Streptomyces sp. NPDC047079 | reverse complement strand
ACTTCGCCCGAGCACGGTTCACTTCATGTGCGTCCATACCTTCAACATGCCCCCAAACAGGACCGAGAGGCAGACGTAACGGAGTCCTACTAGGGCCTCACGCAGCAGTTGCCGGGCGCGCTCGCGCACCGGGCCAGCCCAGCCGGCGCAGCGGATGACAACCAACGGCAGCAGACCGGGGTATCGCGCCGACCAGCGGACCGCCTCCTGACGGATCCGCCCGTCACGGTGGCACAGGACGTGTGCGAGCCGAGACTCGCCGAGCTGGGTCAGGTCGGCGGGCAGCGGGACGTAGTGCTCCCACTCCGGCAGGAACTGCGAGCGGTACCAGGCCGCCTCACGCACTCCTGCGTCCAACGTGAGCCATTCACTGGGGTCGGTGACATCAAGCGTGCCCCGCAGCGGCGCACCTCCCGCGAGTCGCATCGCTGCCGCTGTCCCGTCCTCGATGCCCTCAAGCATTTCCGCCCCCCTCCGCCAGATGTACTGGGTGATCGTAGGGCGCGGGGGTTCGCGCAGGGCGCACGGAATATGGCCCGTGATCGCCGATGGGACTGTAAGGGCCGCTGGTGCAACTCCCCAGCTCGGCCCCACGACCTCGTCCACGAGCGCCCGTTGCTACGCCGAGCAGCTCCTACAGGGACTGTAAATCGTTACAGTCCCCCACACCAGACTGATAAGCGCAGGTCAGCCCATCGACCACTGATCAGAAATACCCCTCCTGGACAACGCGCTTGCCGAACTCGGCATTCGATGGGCATGACATCATCCCAGCCGGTGTGCTGACCGGCCGCGCCAGCGCCCGCAGCACGGGTTCAACCCGCCAGGGGGTGCTCGCCGACTGCACAGGGAGAGGAGAGGTGTCTCGGCGTCCTCAGCGTGGCCGCGTCGCAGAAGCTGAGTGAGAACCGCTCGAAGTGAGAAGCCAGGCGGCAGTCATTCGGCAGGTTTGTAGTAGCGCAGCGAGCGGGTGCTGACCCCGGTGACCTTGGCCAGCTCCCCGATCCGCATGCCGCTCCCTCCCGCCCACCTGCCCCGGCCACGGGCTTGACTTTGACGTCGATGCGAAAGTCTGGCGTGGCGGTCATGAGGGCGACTGAACCGAGCAGGCAGCGAACCACCGATCAGGTCCGGAACACCGCGCTGGTCACCGGGGCCGGCACACCGCTGAGGCGGGAGATGCCGTCCAGGTGCCGTCGATGGGGGCCCTCCGCCGGGCGCAGACCGGATCGGCCGGTGTCAGCGGCGCGATCCGGTTCGCGACAAGGCGCGCGTCAGAGCCGTGTCAGGGTCAGCCGGATTCCGGTGGGCGCGGTGTCCTGGATGTAGGAGGCGAAGCCGGCGACGTCGTCGAAGGCGAAGCCGTAGGCCTTGCCGTCCTGGGTCGCCGCGTGGATGGCTTTCGCGTAGTGGTTGGTGAGGTCGGTCCGGTAGAAGGCCGAGGCGTCGGTGACGGGCTGGTCGGGGTTGCTGAGGAGGGTGGAGCGGTTGAAGCCGGCGCCCATGACGGCGGCGACAGGACCGGTGGTGCCGTCGTTCGGTGCGGCGAGGTTGCCGTCGCAGAAGAGGACGTCGCGGGTGGACGGCTTGCCGAAGGTGACCGGGGCCGGACCGTCGAACGTGAACCTGTCAGCGCGCACCCGGCCCGTGAAGGTGCCCGCGTTGGTGGTGACCTTGAGGTCCTTGCCGGTGTAGGTGCTCCACACCTGGTCGATGTACGGGGCGAAGTAGTCCTTGGCGAACAGGCCTGCGTCCAGGCCGTGTCCGGGAGCGATGACCCGCAGGTCGTCGACGACCAGCGGGGCGAACTCCGCGACCTGCTTGACCGCGCTGAACACCGAAGCCCGGCCGCCGTCGCGCAGGGTGCCCGTGGTCTGGTCCTTGGCTCCGGTCAACCGGATGCTCATCGGCACGCTGAACATGTCGACCATGGTCGTGTTGCAGAACATGCCCGAGGCGTTGTGGGTGAACTCGGCGCAGTCGTGCAGTACGCGGTAGTTGGGGTCGGAGGTCACCCAGCCGGCGGGGTACTGCAGTGCCGGGTTTCCGTTGCCGTCCTTGACGACCTTGAACTTCAGCTTCTGCCCGAGCGACACGTATATGCGGCCGGACATATAGGGGAGCTTGAGGGTGGCCTCTCCGCTCGCGGGCAGGGAGAGGGTGTAGTCGGTGAAGCCGTCCGCGCCGTTGTCGGACAGGGTTATCGGGGCCAGGGTGCCGTCAGGGGTGACCCGTACCTGCTTCCCGTCCTGGTTGCCGACGATGTAGACGTGCACCGAGGCGTTGTCGAACGAGCCGCTGTCGTTGACGATCGTCAGCGGCAGCGCGCCCGCCGCGGCGGCCTTCGTGCCGTTGTCCGCCGTACCGGCGAGGGCGTAGGGGCCGAGGGCCGCGACGGCGGGGGCGGCCACCGCCGCTCCGCCCAGGGCGAAGAACAGCTTGCGGCGGGTGAGACTGCGCTGGTGACGTGCTGCCATGTGCCGTGCCTTTCGTTGGTACATGTGCCTCTATGAGGCGAGTGGGGGGTGGGTGGGGGTTGGTGGGGTGGGTCGCCGACCCTGCGGGTCAGCCCACGGTCCACTTCTGGTTGGCGGTGCCGCCGCAGGTCCAGATCTGCAGCCGAGTGCCGTCGGCGGCCGAACCGCCCGTGGCGTCCAGGCACTTGTCAGCCCCGACGTTGGTCACGTCGTGGGCGGCGGTGTAGGTCCACTGCTGGGCCTTGCTGCCGTTGCAGGTGTAGAGCTGGACGGGGGTGCCATCCCGGGTGGAACCGCCGCGCACGTCGAGGCACTTGCCCAGCGCGCGGACGGTGCCGTCACTGCCCAGCGTCCACTTCTGGGCGTCGTCACCGGTGCAGTCGTGCAGCTGGATCGGCGTCCCGTCCGCGGGGGAGGCGCCGGCGACGTCGACGCACATACCGCCGATGCCCTTGATGGCACCGCTCTTGCCCGTCGACCCGGTCGAGCCGCCCGTGTCGGAGGTCGAGACGCGGACGTAGTCGATGGTCATCGTCTGCGGGAAGGAGGTGGCCGAGTCGGGGCTGCCGGGCCAGTCGCCGCCGACGGCGAGGTTCAGGATGAGGAAGAACGGGTGGTCGTAGACCCACTTCTTGTCGCCGAGGTCGGCCGGCGTGCGGGTCTCGTAGACGTGGCCGTCCACCGACCAGGTGATCGCCGTCGGGCTCCAGTCGACGGCGAAGACGTGGAAGTCGTCGGCGAACGCCTTGCCGTCGGGCAGGGTGTAGGCGGCGCCGACGCCGCCGGAGCCGGAATAGCCGGGGCCGTGGATGGTGCCGTGGACCACGCCGGGCTCGTGACCGACGTTCTCCATGATGTCGATCTCGCCGCTGTTGGGCCAGCCCGCGCTGCCGAGGTCGTTGCCGAGCATCCAGAAGGCCGGCCAGACACCTCGGCCGCGCGGGATCTTGATGCGGGACTCGAAGTGACCGTACGCCTGGCTGAAGGTGCGGGCCGTGTTGAGCCGGGCCGACGAGTACTGGCACGTCCCGTTCCAGCACTGCAGTCCGGAGTCGGTGTTCTTGCGCGCCGTGATCACCAGGTGGCCTTCGCCGTCCAGGGCGGCGTTCCGGTTGCCCGGCGTGTAGTACTGCAGCTCGTGGTTGCCGTTGCCCGAACCGCCGGTCTCGAGCGTCCACTTGGCGGGGTCGGGGCCGCTTCCGGCGCTACCGTCGAAGTCGTCGGACCAGGTCACCGCGGTGGGTGCGGCGCTGGCCCGGTTCGCGCCGGAACCGGTCGTTGTGATGAGGACGGCGGTGACGAGAGCGGCGGCGACCAGTGAGACCAGTCCGCCGAGCGTCCACCGCCGAGCGCGATGAGCTGCCATGGCTGGGATGACACCTTGTCTTGTGGGGGATTCAGGTGGTTCCGCCCGTACGGCGGGCCGCGGACGAGGAGGAAGAGCGTTCCGCTTGGGAGCGCTCTCTCGGCTGCGGTGAGCCGCGGGTGGACCCCGATGGTACGTACGACAGTTACCTCGGCCAACTTGGCCGCGGCGCGCTCAACACCGTCTGAACTGCGGTTACTTGCAAAGTGAGTCGAGACTCAAGGTCGCTTAAGGAGTGTTTAAGCCCCCCTTAAGCGGAGCGGCTCCGCGCTGGACGCCCATCGGAATGGCCAATTTCGGCGATGTGGCCGCATTCGCATACAAGGGCCGCACTCGAACTCGCGCATGACATCGCCATTCGGATTCGGACAGAAGACACTGCACTCCACGGCGCCCGCTGGCCACCACGTCCCGGACCGCCCGCGCCGCCAGCCCGGCGGCCCGTACGGCCACCGCGGTCAGCGGCCCCTGGCCCTCGCCCTCCTCACGCAGGTCGGGCAAGGTGAGCACACCCCGCACGCCGCCGGAGCGGCGGATCGGGGCGGCGACCTCCTCGTCCTCGCGGACGCCTCCGGCTTCCGCGAGGCGCAGGCCGGAGGCGTCCGGGCAGTGCGTGACCCGCACCACGTAGGCGTAGACGGGCGCGGCCTCCGCTCCGGTGCGGACCAGGGCGGCCACCCGTCCCCCGATGCCGTACCTCGCCCGCAGGGCGGCCATCAACGCGGCCTCGCGGTCCACCGTGGGCAGGCCCCGCGGCACCGGCACGGTGCTTTGAGTGAGGTCTCTGTGAACTGCCTGGCGAATCTTCCTTGTGACTCCTCCCCCGGTTGAAGCCGGGGGCTTCTCGTTACGCCGGGTTGGCGTTGCGATGGACCAGCCCGGCCCGTAGAACGTTGAGGGCGCCTACGGTGTCAGCGTGCGCGTGGTGGCCGCACGAGACGCAGTGGAACTTCTGCTGTGTGGGCCGGTTCTCCTTCGCGGTGTGCCCGCATTCGGGGCAGGTGCGGGAGGTGTTGCGGGGGTTGCCGGGTCGCGGGGGCTGATGGGGGTCAGCGAGCTGGTCACCAACACCCGCAAGTACGCGTCCGGCCCGGTGCTGATGGATCTGCGTATCGTCGGCGACCTGGTCGGGGTGGTGGTATGGGACTCCAAGCCGGTGCTGCCGGTGGTGCAGGCCGCGGATGCCGGACGGGTGGGGCGGCACGGGCTGGAGATCATGGTGGCCGTCGCTCGGGGCTTCGAGGTCCCGCAGGAGCCGGTCGGCAAACGCATCACCGCCCGCATCGCCCTGCTGGACGATTCCGGTGCGCCATCGCAGGACGGAGCCCCCTTCAGTGTCCCCTGGTCCAAGATGACGAGAGCCATGTCCGGTCGGCGGTGGACGCAGGCCGGCACCTGCTGGCGCAGTGCGTTCAGTGCCTGCTGCCGGGTGAGCTCAGGGTGCAGATCCAGCGGGCGGCGAAGGCGGACTCCAGCGCGTACCTGCGCCGCCGGTACGGTCACCTGGTCGTGTCCATTGCGGACAGCCCCAGCCGATAGAACGCCACGAAGTGCGCTGGCCGCTTGCTCACCGGCCGGGCCGCGCCAGCGCCGCCGGGCCAGCCGGTTCTGCAGCAGACACTCCCCGACGAGCTGATCGGCTTCTCACCGGTCTCGCTGCAGATGACGGGGCGCAGGCCGGGAGTGGCGACCTGGCACCTGGCCGCCCCGGGCATCGTAGGGCCCGGCACGTCACGCCCCCCTGGACCGGGCCGCGCCACCGAGGCCCAACCGGTCCTGCCGGCAGCCCCGGAACTCGGCCGTTCGCCCGTCCCGATGCACGACTTCGCCGGGCCGGTGACTGGCGTGCAGGCCTCCCCCTCGCGCACGGTACGGGCTGGCCAAAGCATGGGGAACGACACGATGAGCCTGGACTCCGATGTGCAGGATGTCCTGGCTGCGGAAGCTGCCAGGCTGATCATGATGCAAGGTCATTCCACAACCCAGCGCTCCGGTTGCCGTCACCACGTCCGGCGGGTCGACACCTCGACCGAGCGGAGCCCCTGCTGCTGCCCGCTGGTCTGGACAGCCACAGAATCGCCAGCCGGCCGATGTACTGCTCAGAAACCTCCTCCCGTGCCTTGACCGGACGTCCGATCCCGCGGCTCTCCGCCGGTCGGTCACGGTTGTTGTCCGAGGTGGCCGGTTGACATATTCCAGACCGGTGTGAGGCTGAAGGAGACACGGTTCCGCCGTCGCGTCTCGTAGAGCCTGACAGTGCCGCCCACCGGGTCCAGTCACCCACCAGTTCGCGGCGGCGAAAGATGAACCTAACCCCTGCTCCGTAGGGGGACAGCTCCGGGACGCGAAGCGAGGCGATCGAATGGACCGGGTTCCCGAGGTGGCCGTGGTAGGAGCCGGCATCGTCGGCCTCTGCACCGCCTATGCACTGGCCGAACGCGGAACGACGGCGCGGGTGTACGAAAGCGGCGTTCCAGGCCACGGAAAGTCCAGTGGCCAGTCCCGCATCTTCCGCCACGCCCACGACGACGCCCGCCTGGTCGAATTCACCCGGCAGGGCCGCGCCATCTGGGAGAGTGGGCCGACCGGTTAGGCGCCGAACTGATCTCCCAGGACGGAGTGGTCGCCCTGGGCGGTCCCGTTCCTGGGAGACTGCGCATTCTGCAGGATGTCGGCGGCATACCGGTCCGGACCGTGGACAGCGCCGAGCTTCACGCCCGCATGCCGCTGCTCGCCGACTACCGCGGTCCCGCGATGCTCGATGAGGAGGGCGGCGCCATCCGCACCCGTGTCGCGGTCGAGAGCCTGGCCAACGCGCTGGGTGACTCTGTGGTCACAGACGAGGTCATCTCGCTGCATCCGACGGGCTGCGGCACGGTAGAGGTGCTCAGCGCCGTCGGCCGCGAAGAGTACGCAACGGCCGTGGTGTGCGCGGGCCTGAGCACCGCACGGCTGGCACGCAACGTGGGGCTCTCGCTGCCCATACGGCCGGCAGCCCACGTCCGCCTCACCTTCCAGGTCACGGGAGCGCCCCCGGAACGGGTCGCCTGCCTGCAGGACAGCAGCGGCGACTTCGGCGAGGTCGGCGTCTACGCAGCCCCCTACCCCGGCAACAGCCGATATGCGGTGGGCCTCAGCCAAACGGTGGAGGTACGGGAGGATGGCAGCTTCGCGGACCCCGAGGCACTGGTGGCGCTCAACGACCGCGCCCGCGCGTATGTCTCCCGCGCATTGCCCGGCCTCGACCCCGAGCCCGTCGAGTACCTGCACTGCTGGGTGACAAGCCTGCCGTGGAGCGAAGACGGCATGGCGGTCTGGGAAGCCGACAGAATCTTTTTCACCGCCGGGCACAACCTGTTCAAACAGGCACCTCGACTGGGACGGGCATTGGCCAGAGCGGCCATGGCCGGGGAACTCGAGGAGAACCTGCGTCCAGCGGCAGCACTCGGCCAGCCCCGCTGAACGCCCCAACAGTCGGCGCATACCGCTCCGACGACGTGGTACCTACGAGGGGCGAGGAAGCCGGTACGCCCCGGCCTTCCCGGAAGCAGCTATTTCGTGTCCCCGTTTCAGAGAACTCTTCCGCGTTTCGGTTGGTTGCTCTCATCCACGATGGGAGCCTGGGGCTGGATGTGGGCGCGGACTGCCAGGTCGCGGTAGTCGCTCCATGCGAAGGTGTCGCGTCCTTTGCCCCGATGCTTACGGTGGAGGGGCGGCCGGTAGACCAGCCGCCAAGCTGCGCCCGGCTTGTAACAGCACATGGCGGCGATCGACCAGCGGCGCCAGGAGCGGCCCCCGCACCCGCACCACCGGCGTGTGCCCACGCCGGCCCCCGGGTGCGGGCGCGCGGCGGCGTCATCGAGAACCCGGCCTCGTCCTCGAAGACGATGCACGCCCCCAGCACCGCCGCAGTCATTCCACCTGCGGCCACACATCCTTCTTCCACAAGCCCACTGCCTGCACGTCGCGCTCCAGCGCCCGGCGGGCGGGACACTGCCACGACCAGCCGTGCCGGTGCAGCAGCCGCCACACCCGCCGCCGACGAGCAGTCCAGCTGGAACGTCCGGGCGATCAGCACCCTGATCCGGGCCAGGGTTCAGCGCTGGTCCTCCCAGCCATGCACGGCCGGTCCCAGCGCCGGCTCCTTCTCCAGCTCGGCGAACTGCTCGTCGGTCAGCTTGGGCGGCCGCAAGAGCGGCTGAACAAGGAGATCCGCCGCCGCACCGACGTGGTCGGGATCTTCCCCGACCGCTCCGCCGTGATCCGCCTGGTCGGCGCGGTGCTGGCCGAGCAGAACGACGAGTGGACCGAGGCCCGCCGCTACATGGGACTCGACCTGCCGGCCAAGGCCCGCCTCCACCCGATCGAGTCAGAAACCGACGACACCGTCCTGCCCACCGAACTCACCGCACAGCCTCAAAACGAGATCACCGAGTGGCCGTCGTACATTACTCCAGCGGACGTGACCCCCCGTCGAGGTCGCGCTCAACGTCGATGCCCTTACGTAAGCTCCCCAGTCCCCCGACCACAGGCCCGGCGATGGGTCCATCACCGGACCGCGGGCCCGACCACGCAGGTCACAGCGTTGCACAGCCCCGCCGGAATGGCATCCTCTGCCATCGGAGTCAGCCGAACACTCCCGCATCGGCGGGAGGACACCTCGAGCAGCGCGTCCTCACGGCCCTGAGGTGCGGCGGCCCCGTGCAACGCGTGAACGGAGCAGGACGCCGCCGGCCCACACGTGCCCGGTCTGAAGCAGGGCTTGCCACTGACGACCGTACGCGCCCGGCCGAGTGATTCCTGTCTGCCGCTCGGGCTGCAGGCCAACGTGCCGCCGGAGGACGGTGGCGTCTCTTCACTACCGTCACGGAACGCCGGCGGTTGCAGCTACCGGTCCTGTCCGGGAAGCCGTGAGGAGTTGAGCGTCCATGGCCGTGTGTGAGGTCTGCGGAAACGACTACGAGATGTCATTCGAAGTGCATGCCAAGGGAGCGGTCCATACCTTCGACAGCCTCGAGTGCGCCGCCCAGAAGATGGCGCCGATCTGCGACAACTGCCAATGCCGCATCCTGGGTCACGGCCTTCAGGCCGATGGGCAGTTCTTCTGCTGTGCGCACTGCGCCCGCCAGCAGGGCAAGGTGGAGCTCGTCGACCACGCCTGACCCCGCACGAGCGGACCTGGCGTTCAATGACCGCCACCTGGACCGAGCACACGGCGGGCCCCCGGCATCGGGTGCGTTCAGGTGCCCGGCCGCCTGCTCCCGGCTCACTCCGACGCATCGCATCCAGTTGCTTGTAGGGCAGACGGATGCGTCCTTCGGAGATGTCCTCGTAGAGCAGTCACGGCCGGCCCGCACCCAGCCGCTACGGCGGCCCAGCACCGCCGACCCCCGGGGCTGGTGACGGGGGTTTTCTTCCCGGCAGCGGCTCTGTCGGAGCCGGCGGCGGCGGTAGCGGGTGGGCCCACCGGTTCTTCCAGCAGCCGAGCCGGTGCTCGCACCCTGAGGGAAGACCCACTACAGCGCCGTTACCGCCACGCTCAGCCCCAAACGGAGCAGGATGGCCCACCGCCAAGCGGCCGTGGGGCCGTCTACCGTAGAGGCATGGACGCGATCGTCGTCGTGTACGAGCTGGACAAGCCGATGGGCACGCGCACCTCCCCGGGCGGAGCGCCGAGTGGGGCACGGACCGTCCGCCGGGTGCATGCGGCGCCCACCGCCCCGGGGACGCCCACCGCGACGGGACCGCGGACTCTGTGTGGCAAGGACACCTTCGCCATGGAGACGGCCGGCCAGAAGCCATCCGAGCACCCTGAGGCGCCTTGGTACCCCGCAGAGTACGCGTCCGTGATGTGCCCCGACTGCGATGCCGTGATGACGGCCTGACGGTCGTCGCCGGCTGCCCCGCCGTCGATGCGTCGCCAAGGGGACCGCCGCGGCGTGCCGTGGCGCCCGCTCGCGGACGGCTACTTTGGCGGGATGGCCAGTTCACGGCCGCGGTAGAACCCTTCCCGCTCCTCCACGACGTACGGGGCCATGGCCGTACGCCGGCGGGCCTCCGGCTCGGAATTCCGCCAGGAGTCGCATGCCTCCTGGGAGTCCCAGAACGACACCCCGGTGATCTCCTGTCCGTCCTCGGACCAGTACGCAAAGGCTCGGCGCAGACCCCGCGGGTAGGGGGCGGGACGCCATGCCCTCTCGAACTCCTCGAAGGTGCCCGGCTGAAGCCGGCGCGTCGTCACCCAGACGAAGTGCTCCTCCATCGCAGCCTCCTGCGCAACTCCGGTTCGGTTTGTCGGCCTCTGTCAGACCACCGTAGATCCACAGCACTGCTTCTGCCTCGGCAGCGTTCGCGGCGCAGCGGGGGGATCTGGGCGCGGTTGCGGACCGCGCCGGCCTGGTGTCGTGGGACTGCTTTCGATCGAGGCGCCGGACGGACCATGGAAGGGGGCCCGGAGCGCGTTAGCGGCTGCGCCCTGTGTGTCGGTCGGTGGTAAGAGCGATGAAGGGTTCGATCCGGATCGGGAGTGTGCGCGGGGTGGCGGTGTGCCGCACTCTCCTTTCGCACGCCCGCAGGCTGGCCCAACAAGGCCAGACCCAAGGTGCCAGCGCTGCTCACCGAGACGGACCGGCTGGAAGCGCCCGGCGACCTCGTCGGCCGCAGGGGGTGTATGGCTGCCGATCTGCGGCAGGAAACGAGGTGGCTGCCGCGGAGGGGACACGGAGTCGCTGGGCGTGCTGGCCCCTCTGGCGGACAAGTTCTGTCTGTCCGCCCGCTGCCCTAGTTTGATGTCAGGGTCACGCCCGAGCCGGGAGACCGCGGATTATGTCCGCCGCCTTTTCCGCGATCATGATCGTGGGTGCGTTGGTGTTGCCCCGCACCACGGTGGGCATCACTGAGGCGTCCACCACCCGCAGGCCCCTCACGCCGTGCACGCTGAGCCGGGAGTCCACGACGGGGCCGATGGAGCAACTGCCCGCCGGGTGGTAGAGGGTCTGCAACTCGCGCCGGGCGAAGTCGAGCAGGCCGGCGTCGTCCGTGGAACGCGGTACGCGGAAGTCGGCTCGGCGGTGCTTGCGCAGGCTGGGCCGGCCGGCGATGTCGAGCAGCATCCGGAGCGCCCGGATCATCGTGGCGCGGTCCTCTTCGGTGGTCAGGTAGTTGTGCAGGATGCGCGGTTTGGCGCTGGGAAGCGCCGACCGCAGGGAGACCTTGCCCCGGCTCGTGGGGGCGAGCAGCACCGCACCGAACATGAAAGCGTGGTCGGTCACGGGGCTGATGCCCTCCTCGTAGAACATCACCGGCGTGGCGTGCACCTGGACGTCGGGGGCGTCGAGTCCCTCGCGGGTGCGGTGGAAACCGCCGGCCTCGCCGATGTTCGAGGTGAGCGGGCCGCGGCCCTCGGTCTCCAGCAGGCGCAGGTTGTCCGGTGTCTCGGCGGTGAACAGCGACTCCGTGTCAGTGAGGTAGCACAGCCCGACATGCGGATGATCCTGCAGATTCTCCCCCACTGGAAGATCGACGCGGGGCGTGATGCCGTGGGCCGCCAGCTCACCGGCCGGACCGATGCCGGAGAGCATGAGCAGCTGCGGCGAGTTATAGGCACCGGCCGACAGCACGACCTCCCCTTCGGCGTGCAGGCACAGCAGTTCGCCGTCCCGTTCCACCTCGACGCCGGTTGCACGCTCGCCGTCGAACAGCACGCGGGTGCACTCAGCACCGGTCAGCACATCGAGGTTCGGCCGGGACAGGGCCGGCCGCAGATACGCGTCCGCCGTGCTGCAGCGCAGACCGTCGCGCTGAGTGAGGTGGTAATAGCCGACGCCGTCCTGTTCGAGGCCGTTGAAGTCGCTGGTGGAGGGGTGTCCGGCCTCCTGAGCGGCCGTCACGTACGCGTCCGTCAAGGGATGCCGGGAACGGCCCTCGCTCACCGTGAGCGGCCCGCCGGTGGAATGCCACGGGGACGTGGCTCCCGTGAAGTCCTCGGCGCGAAGGAAGTACGGCAGGACTTCCGGCCAGCTCCACCCGTCTGCGCCGGCCGCCGCCCAGGCGTCGTAGTCGCGGCGATTGCCGCGGATGTAGATCATCGCGTTCATCGACGAACAGCCGCCGAGCATCCGGCCGCGGGGCAGATAGCGGCGGCGGCCGTCCAACCCGGGCTCGCACTCGGTGAGGTAACTCCAGTCGTACTTCGTCTGGAAGAGTTTGCTGAACGCGGCCGGAACGTGGATGTCCGGGGCATCGTCCGCCGGGCCGGCCTCTATGAGAAGAACGCGCGTCCTCTCGTCCTCGGTCAGACGGCCGGCCAGGACGCACCCCGCCGACCCGGCACCCACGATGATGTAGTCGTACACCTGTCCCCCTCGCTCCACGGGGCTGCTCGACTCCCTCACTCAAGCCGCATCGGAGAGCGGACGACACCCTACTGTCGGCCATTGTCGACGCCGTGCTCCAGTGGTCCGTGGCTGTGCCACGGACCACCGATCTCAGCACCGCCCGGCGACGGACGGAGCGCTGCGCATCAATCGGCTCCCCCGCTCTCGTGCAGGGAGACGACGGCCTCCGCCAGGGCATCGGGATCTTCCCAGTTGATCATGTGTCCGGCGTCGGGCACGGTGACCAGCCGCGCGCCCGGTATCCCTGCGGCCAGGCGCCGGGAGTGGTTCGGCGGTGTACTGCGATCGGCTGTGCCGACCATGACGACGGTGGGCACCGTGATCTCGCCCAGGCGTGGGTAACGGTCCTCGCGGGCGAAAGCTCGCACGATGGGCAGGAGCGGAGTGTGAGCCTGGCGGAGGAAGACGTCAAGGAAGACGGCGATCATCGCTGGGGAGGGGCGCTTGCCGCACTGGAGTGCGCCGAAGAGGATTCCGCCGGTGCGGGTGCGTGCCAGCCGCTGCAGGATGCCCGCCTGCAGCAGGGGGATCTGCAGCCGGTTGCAGGGCGCTCCGTCGTAGATGCGGCCCGCCCACGTCGCGAACAGCACCAGACCGCGCAGCCTCCGGCCGACGCCGGGGTGGTCGAGGAGAGCACGTATGGCGAGGAACCCGCCCAGGGAATGTCCGACCAGCACCCCGTCCTGTACGTCGAAGTGCTCCAGTACCGCCAGGTAGTCCCGCGCCATGGGGCCGGAGCCGATACCGTCCGAGCCGACCGTCGAGTCCCCGTGGCCGCGCTGGTCGAAGACGATGACACGGTGGCCGCGTACCACCAGGACGTCCTGCACCAGATTCCACTCCAGGAGCGACACGCCGTAACCGTGCGCCAGCACCACCGGTGGCCCCTCACCCGCGACGACGGCGCGCAACACCGTCCCGTCGGGACGGCGCAGAAACACCCCCTCGCCCTCGGGCTCACGACGGAGCCGCTCGTAGGGAACAGGATCCGGTCGGCGTTCGACCCTGGCAGCCGCTGCCCGTGCGGCGACGGCTGCGAGGCCCACCGCGGCGGCGCCGCACGCAATTCTCCACTTCATGAGTTCCCCCCTCGAACCTCGACGCCTCCGCGGCGAGCGACAGAGCCGCGCCGCAGAACGTGATGGCTTTCTCCCGGAGAGTGTCTCAGGCACCCAAGCCCCTTGAGACGAGCCGGCCTCGTGCTCCGTCACCTTCCGCCGCACGCGCATCTCGCGTCAACACCCCATGCGCTTGGCCCCGGTGATGATGTGCTCCAACAGCAGGGATGCGATCCCGCTTCGCTTACGTGTCGGCGTGGCGGCATCGACTTCAGTTCGGCGTGGTCCGAGTCCAGCCTCCTGACCGCCCCGCAACCCACCAGGCTCTCGCCATCCCTCACCGACCAGAACGTGGTCTCGGGTTTGCGGAGGGCGTCGAGACCGAGGGCGTGCTTTCTCTCCAGAGGCGCGATGGACCGCATCTGCTGGACAGGCTCGTCGAGGAACCCGGCGAACTCAGGTCCGGAGAGATCGTCTGTCGCGATCTTCACTGTGCTCCGCCCAGACCGGGGCGTCACCGCCCCGGTCGCCTTGGCAGGCCCGGGCTCATGTGGATTCCCGGATCAGAGCCTGCCCCCTATCCGCGCCCAGCGCCTCGCGCAGTTCACCGCGGCGGCGTATGCCCAACTTCCGGTAGACGTTGGTGAGGTGGGCCTCCACGGTGCGCCGGGCCAGGTGCAGCAGGGCGGCGATCTCCGTGTTCGTGCGGCCGTCGGCGGCCAGTTGGGCAATGCGGCGCTCGCTGCCGGTGAGGGCGCCGGAGCCGGTGCAGGCGGCGCTCGTGCGGCGGGCTCCGCCCTAGCGCAGGGCCTCCTCGGCGAGCAGGTGCAGCCGCAGCGCGCCGAGCCGCTCGGCGCGTTCGGCCGCCTCCCGCAGGCCTTTCCGGGCCCGGGTACGGTCCCCGGCGGCGGTCAGCTGCCGGCCCTGCGCGACGAGCGCGGCGACCAGCTCCGGCTCCGTGCCGGTACCGGCGTCCCGCAGCAGTCGTACGGGGTTCCTCAGCCAGCTCCAGACCGCGCCGGCCTCCCGTGACCGTGCCGAGCACCCGCACGGCACGGCCCACCATGCGGGGCGTGCCCACACCCGGGCAAGCCGCAGCTCCTCCTCGGCGAGCGCGAGCGCCTCCCGGGGGTTGCCCAGGGCGAGCCAGCACTCCGCGGCGGCCGAGCGCCACGGGGTGACGACCGGGCTGACCACCTCGCGGGCCGACTGGCGGCGGCCGCACTCCAGGAAGTCGTGCAGCGCCCCCGCCGGGTCGCCCGCGGCGGCCCGCTGCACCCCCCGCGCGTACAGGAACCGGTTCAGCTCCCAGGAGTCGGGCGCCGCCCGCAGGTCGAAGCCGTCCGCGAGCCGCCGTGCCTCGGCCGTGCGGCCCAGTTCCACGAGCGCGATCAGGGTGTGGACGTGTGCCGTTGGCAGGTCCGGCGTCCGCGGTCACGGGTGGCTCGGCCGGCAGCCGCCCGTACTCGCCGCGTGCCGCGGCGATGTCGGCCCGTACGTTGAGCAGCGCTCCGTGCATCGGGTGCAGCAGGTCGGGGCGCTGACCGGCCAGGCCGCGGTCGACGAGCCGGTCCGCCTCGTCAAGTTCATCGGCCCACTGGGCGACCGCGGCGGCCGTGCCCAACAGGAAGGGTTCGGTCAGCGGGTCGGCGGGCTCGACGAGTAGAGCGCGCACCTGCTTCGTCGCTCCGTCCGCCGAGGTGAGCCCGGCGGTGGCCGCGTGCCGGACGAGCAGGGCACGGGCGGTCGGCCCGACCCGCTCAGGCGAGCGTTCGGCGGTTTCACACAGCCACCGGTACACGTCACGGCGGACCGTCTGGTCCTGGTCGGAGCCGACCAACCGGGTGGCGCACCCTGCTCACCGCAGCGGCCGGAGGCGGGCTCGCGATGGCCGCCAGCGCCACCGCGACTTTGGTGACCGCCACCCCCCGCCCAGGCCTCGCAGCTCCTGTGGACGTGGTGTTACCAGTGCGGCCAGCTGTGGTTCTCCGGCAATGGCAGCGGCTACTGCACCGTCGGCAGCGGCATCTTCGGCTGGGACCATGGGCACCAGAGTTCGGGCAGCGGCGACTACGTTCCGCTACAACACGGACCCCGGCGTCGGAGACACCAGAATGGAGGTGGTGCCGCGACTGCGCGGTCCTGTGGTCGAAGTGGTCGGACAGCGGACGCACGACCTCTTACTGCCCCAACAGCAGTCAGCCGTTGCGGTGGCATAACTGGTCCGGCTCTGGCGCGTACAAGATCGAGGCGCTACTCGACGGCATCAACGGCCCCGGCGGCCAGCGGCGGTGGTTCCTGTGCATCCGGTGCTCCGGTCTTTTCTTCACCGGCAACGGCTGCGATGGCACCTGTCCCGCCGGAGGCTCCCACCGTCACTGGATGCGACCCGATCTTGGGAGTGTAAATCTAACGGCGGATCCGACGATCATGGGAAGGACGTCAAGTGACTGATACCGCCGTGGAGTTGGAGACCGTGGAGCCTGTCGATAGTGCCCAGTTGGGGCAGCCTGCGCCCGTGTCCGACGAGCAACTGGTCGCGATGCTGGTGGAGCGGGCCCGGTCGGAGGGTCTGCAGCTGACCGGGCAGGGTGGGCTGCTGCAGCAGCTGACCAAGCGGGTCTTGGAGTCTGCCCTGGAAGGTGAGATCACCGATCACCTCGGCTACGAGAAGCACGATGCGGCCGGCCGGGGCAGCGGCAACTCCCGCAACGGAAGCCGGGCCAAGACCGTGCTGACCGACGTCGGGCCGGTCGAGGTCAAGGTGCCGCGTGACACCTCGGGCACGTTCGAGCCGTAGATCGTCAAGAAACGGCAGCGGCGGCTGACCGGCGTCGACGAGATGGTGCTGTCGCTGTCCGCGAAGGGGCTCACACACGGCGAGATCGCCGCCCACCTGGCCGAGGTCTATGGGGCCGAGGTGTCCAAGCAGACCATCTCCACCATCACCGACCAGGTCATGGAGGGCATGGCCGCCTGGCAGAGCCGCCCGCTGGACCGCGTCTACCCGGTCCTGTTCGTCGACGCGATCAACGTGAAGATCCGAGACCAGCAGGTCGCCAACCGGCCGATCTACCTGGTCATGGCGGTCACCGTGGAGGGTGAGCGGGACATCCTCGGCATCTGGGCCGGCGACGGCGGTGAGGGGGCGAAGTACTGGCTGCAGGTGTTCACCGAGCTGAAGAACCGCGGCCTCGAGGACGTGCTGATGCTGGTCTGCGACGGGCTGAAGGGCCTGCCCGACGCGGTGGAGACGGTCTGGCCTCGAACAATTGTCCAGACCTGCATCGTCCATCTCCTGCGCAACTCGTTCCGCTACGCGGCCCGCCAGGACTGGGACAAAATCGCCAAGGCCCTCAGGCCCGTCTACACCGCGCCTACCTCGGAGGCGGCTGAGGAACGGTTCTTGGAGTTCACCGAGGTCTGGGGAAAGAAGTACCCGGCGATCGTAAAGCTGTGGTCGGACGCCTGGGCCGAGTTCGTCCCCTTCCTCGCCTACGACGTGGAGATCCGCAAAGTCATCTGCTCGACGAATGCCATCGAGTCGGTCAACGCCCGCATCCGCAAGGCCGTGCGGGCCCGCGGGCACTTCCCGACCGAAGCCGCCGCCCTCAAATGCGTCTACCTCGCGCTGATGAGCCTCGACCCAACCGGCAAGGGCCGGCGCAGGTGGACCATGCGCTGGAAGGCGCCGCTGAACGCCTTCCAGATCGCCTTCGACGGCCGACTGAACCCAAGCAACCGCTGACCACCTCAACAACCAAGATCAGCCGTTAAGTTGACACTCCCGATCACGACGGCGACCTCGCGGCGGCACTCCGCGCCGGATACGAGTGGCTGACCACGTACCGGGAACCGACCGGCGTGGCGATGGCACTGGAGCACGCGGCCCGGATCGCCGGGGCGACCGCGGCCGGCACCCTCCCCCTGGCCGAGGGCCAGGTGCAGGTCCTGGCCGCACTCAGCCTGGCAGAGACTCTCGACGCCGGCTCACGAGGAGCATGACCCACCGCAGACGGCCAGGACCCCGCCCGGGCCGACCCGGCCCCCATCGGGCGATTGTGCCGCGAGCCCAGGCGCCCAGTCCCTGCAGGGCGGCGCATGGCCGGCGTGCGCGACGCCTGACTACGGATGAGGCTGGATGTGTGAAGGCCACATGGCCCGGGATGATCCAGGTCGGACTGGTCGCGCTACCGATCAGGCTGTACGCGGCCACGGAGGAGCATCCTGTGCGCCTTCACGAGATCCACGTCGCCGACCAGGGTCGCGTGGAGCACCGCCGCTTCTGCAAAGCCGAGGACCGAGAGGTCCCCTATGAACAGGTCGGCAGGGACTATGCCCTGGCAGACGGGCGCATGGTGCCGATCACGGAGGAGGACCTGGCCCATCTCCCCCTGCCCACAAAACGCACCGTGGACGTGCTCGGTTTCGTGCCCTTCGAAGACATCGACCCGATCAGCTTCGCGCGGCCGTACTACGTGGGGCCTGGACCAGGCGCCGACCGCCCGTACGCCCTGCTCGTCGAGGCACTGGCCCGCACCGGCCACGTCGCCGTGTCCAAGGTCGCCCTGCGCAGCCGGGAGCGTCTGGCGCTGCTCCGCCCCCGCCACGGCATGCTCATCCTCCAGACCCTCCTGTGGCAGGACGAGCTACGCGATCCCGGGGACCTCGCGCCTTCCACGCCGCTCACGGACCGGGAGCTGGAGCTGGCCGAGCTGCTGATCCGGCAGCTCACCGGCATCAACGTCGGTGAGGTGCACGACGAGTACGCCCATGCCCTTGAGCAGCTCGTGGACGCGAAGATTACCGGCGGCGAGCTCGTCGAGCCGACGGAGCCCGCCCCACCGTTGGACCTGATGGCAGCGTTGGAGGAGAGCGTCCACGCTGCCGAGCGGGCGCACGGGCGCCCGCCGGCCAGGCCTCGGCCGTAGCCCATCAGCCGCACCTGCGTCCCAGGCGATCGTCGGGAAGGGATGTCACTGCTGGGCAGCTCGCCGCGGGGGCGGCCACTCACATCCGAGTACGGTGCAGCCTCGATCTGAGCAGCTACGGGGAGTGGACCGTCTATAGAGCTCTAGTCGAAGGGGAGGGGGAGTGCAGGAATGAGCCGAGGTGTCGCCCAGCGGTCGGCGAGCGGGCGGGTACGGGTGGGGCCACCGGGCCGGACAGGCGTGGGGAACCGGGGTGGTGCGTGCCGCGTTCACTGGAACGGGTTCCCAGGCGGGTCGCGGCGTGGAGAACGCCGCGCCCCTGGGAGCCCGTTCCTGTCTCGTTCCCGGACGATCCTCGAGTCGCTGGATCGTCACGGACCGGACGTCCCGCGACTACGTGGAGGCCCGGTCGGTCATCGGGGTCAGATCCACCACATCAGGCGGATCAGCCCCCATCCCCCCAGTGCCATGAGGACCGCGGTCGCGAGCGACGCCGTCCACACGTATCGCGGCCTGAGCTCTGGTGGCTCCCCGGTGTCGGGAGCCACGCAGTGTTCGAGCCACAGGAAGGTGAAGAACCCGAAGCCGGTGACCAGGCAGACGCTGAACCACACGCCACGGTTCTTCACCCGCTGGTACCCGCGCGGCAGCGCGTAGGCCGCGGTCAGCACGGCCAGGCCCACACTGACCGCGGTCCAGCGCAGGAAGGCGGACCGGAGGAACAGCGGATAGCTCGCGGGTAGAACGGTGTCCAGGAACCCTGGTTCGTACTGCTCCTGCCGGTTCCGGAACGGGAGGTCCTCGACCCGCTCGCCCGCTTGGGCGGCGATCTCCCGCTCCACGGCATCGACCCCGTCGCTGCCGAGCTCGCCGGGTACCCGCAGTTCGCGGTAGACCAGCGGGGCCGTCTCCCAGAACAGATTCACCCCGTTGTCGTCGTACCCGATCTCGACCGCGGGGGGGTTGCCCGACCGGAGGGCCTTCACCAGGTCCTCCTGTGCGGAAGGGATCGGGAACTCCTGGAACAGCCAGGCAACGTAGGACACGACCAGGAGCGACAGCGCGACGAGCCGTGCCGTCCTGGCCAGCACCACGGCGGGCCTGACCGGCGGCCTGAACCGTCCGGCGGTGCCGACGTCAACGGACATGTACCGTCACCGTCCCGTAGAACTCCTGCGCGATGCTGGAGAAGGCGTGACCGGACGGAATGTCCTTCACCAGGGGGAGGTGGGTCAGTGAGGCCACTCCAGTCTTGTTGTACGAGGCGAAGGCGACCGTGAAGGAGTGGTTTTCCTTCGACTGCGCGATCACTTGGTGCTCGATATTGTAGCTGCCGAGGAAGGCTGCGGGGGTTTCGCTTCCCACGCCGCCGTCCGTGGCCATACCGAGCAGATCCTTGCCGATGTTCGACTTCGCGTCCGCGTGGTCCGCGTTGCCTCCGAGTTCGCCCACCGGAGCGTCGAAGTCGGCACCGATGATCTTCTTGGCCAGGTCCGCCACGATGTCCTGGTGGGACTTGTCCAGTATGAGCTGCTGGGTCAGCGGGCTTCCGTCGTCGAAGGGAATATTGTTCACATCGCCCTTTCCATCGGCCCACAGGGCCAGGATGCCCTGCCAGCTGAGCTGCGGGGACTGACCGCCGAGGTAATTGCACGCGGCGGCCTCACCGCTGTTGACCGAGTTACCCGGAGTGCAGGGACGGGTATTTCCGGCGGTGGCCAGGATGTACTTGCGCAGCTGGATGGCCAGCTCCTTGTGAATGCCGGACTTTTCGTTGCTGACAAGGGAGTTCAACGCCTGCACACAGCTGCGGTTGCAGCCGCCGCCACCCGACGAGGTACCGCCCCCGGACCCGTTGCCGTGTGACGTACCGTTGCCGCTTCCGCCGCCGTTGTAAGACCGCTCCCGCTCGGGGTGGTACGTGGAGTCCTTGGTCGGGACGCCGTTCTTGCAGTGGGTGTAGATGCCCTCCATGCACTCGGGCGTTCCCATGCCCGAGGGGTCGGAAAGGGTGAGCGGGCTGTTCTGGCTGTAGCCGTAGCCGTTCAGGCTCTGGCCTCGATTCTTCAGCGGGGTTGGGCTGCTGATTGACTCGGCGGTTCGCCCGTAATGTCCTCCTGCCGTGTGAGGCGGGCCGTCACATGACGCTGCGGGTACGCCGGGTTCCACGGGCCCGGGGTGCTGCCGGTTGTCCTCCTTCCTGGCCCTCGTCGGGTCGGGGTGCGGTCGTCAGGTGACGATGGCAGGCAGGTCGGCCAGTCGTTGCCAGCATGTGGTGAAGGCCTTCGCCCAGGGCCAGGTGCGGTCGAGGTGGAGGGTGCGCCTGCGGGCGTGGGCGGTGAGTCGGGCGGGCAGGTGGTAGAGCTTCATCCGGATGGTCTCCGGCTCGGCTGCGGCGAGTTCGGGCTCGTCGGGCAGGAGGAGGAGCCGGGTCCATGCGTCGAGGTCGGCGGCGATCGTGGCGGCCAGTACCCAGGCGGTATTGAGCTGCCAGGACTTCGAGGGCAGCAGCCCGAGACCGATCCGCTTGATCGCTTTGACGCGGTCCTCGACCTCGGCGTGATCACGGTAGAAGGCGTCCACGAACCACACCTGCCCGGAACCGGACACCCCGGAAAGCCCCTGGTATGCAGGGATGTTCGTGGCGATGATCTGGTAGCGCCAGCCGGTGCGCTTCTCGAAGACGGTCAGCTTCTTCGCATCCCGCCGCGAGGGCTTGACCCGGCGCACGATCAGCCGCATTCCCTTCGGCCAGCCGGTCGGGTCGCGGACCCCGGTCAGCTCGGCGACCTGGTAGGAGATCCATTCGCCGTCGGGTCCCTTGATCTCGTGGACCTCGCCGTCCTGCCGGAGCGCGGCCGTCCACACGTTCTCGGGCAGCAGCGCGATGGCCTGCTCGTCCGCGGTGTTGATGGCCCAGCCGGTCACCCAACGCACCCGGCGCCGGCTGGTGGACAACTGCTGGAGATGGTCGAGGACGTCGTGGCTGAAGGCCGCGCCGTCGATCCGGATCAGCAGCTTCGACCACAGCGGCAGTGGGAGTTGCCGCAACGCGGCGGCCAGGACCGTCTTGTGGTCGGCGACGTCGTTGGGGGCTGCGTTGCCGGGCCGCAGCAGCATGGCGACGCACTCGCGGGTGTTGGCCACCCACGCTCCCAGCGGCATGTGGCCGAAGCTGCCTTTGAAGGTACCCGCCGCGCCTTCCTTCCGGCTGGTGCAGGTGACGATGGTCGCGTCCAGGTCGAGGACGTACCAGCCGGTCAGCTCCCGGCCGCACACCGCGATCCAGGGGAAGCCGCCGGGCCGCAGGGCGAGCAGCGTCCACACCACGCGGCGTATCGCGGCGCGGGCACGCTCCACCCGCGCCGCGACCGGCCCGTCGATCACGGCCAGGGCGCGGCGCAGGGTGGTGTCCGAGACCGGCCGTCCGAACACCGGCCGCCAGTGGTACTGGAGTTGCTCGGCTTCCAGGATGTTCGTCGCGCCGAGCACGATCGCACAGGCCAGCTGGACCAGCGCCATGCCCCGATCCCGCCAGCCGGGCCCGGTGCCCTTCGGCAACGCCGCACTCAGCGCGGTGGTCAGGCCGACGCGGTCGGCGACCTTCCGCAGCAGCACCACGCCCGCGTGGCCGATCAGGTTCTTGCCGTCGGCCCGCACGGCAAGCCGATGATCCCATTCGGTAGCCTGCACCTGTTGGGTGCCTCTTCTCTGCGACGGTTTTGATCTAGGCAATCCAGATCATCGCAGGTGGGAGGCACCCTTCTTCTGTCGGGGCATCAGGTCACAGCCGTAGCTGAACACACGAGGCTGGTGCTTGTTGGTCTCCAGGAGCGGGTCGACGCTGATGAACTGACCGATGGTGGGATCGTATTCACGGGCGCCGATGTGGGTGAGACCGGTGGTGGCGTCGCTGGTCTTGCCGAGGAAACCCTTGTCGTCGGGCCAGGGGCCGCCCAGCGGGGTGCCTCGGTCGGCGCCGAACGGGGTGGTGTAGCGCTTGGTGAAGGCCTGGTTGGTGTCCGAGCCGATCGCCAGGTCGGAGGTGCCGTGGTGGTCACCGGTGAGGTAGGTGAGCTTGTTGGTGCCCGATGCGTTCGAGCGCACGGCGGCAGTCGTGCCGCCCACGCTGTAGTAGCGCTGCGCCCAGGTGGTGCCGTTGGCGCGCAGGTGGAGTTCGGTGGCGCCGGCGTACAGGACGCGTTCGCCGTTCTGCGTGGCGCGGATGAGCAGGCTGCCGTCGGCCCCGTAGATGTAGTCGGTCGACGTCGTGCTCTCGGTGAGCTTGCTCAGCTTGCCTTCGGGAGACCAGGTCAGTGCCTGGGTCGCCGTCTTGCCCGGGCGGTGCCAGGAGTTGCCGTTCTTGTAGTAGTCGTAGGAGCGGTTCAGGTCGGTGCAGTCGGCCTTGGTCGAGGTGCCGGTCAGGGTATGCGGCTGGTTGGTGTTGGTGTAGCAGTACGTGGTGGTCGTGTCCGCGGTGCTGCGGTGGACCGTCTCACTGGCACGCTGGTCGGCGGTCTTGTAGGTGTAGCCGGTCCAGTAGGGGGCCGGTCCCGACAGGCTGGAACTGCTCCTGGGGTCGGAGCACTTCTGCGAGGCGGGGGTCCATGCCTCGGTCAGGCGCTGGTGTCCGTCGTGGGTGAAGCACTGGACATCGGCGCCGCTGGTGCCACCGAGGGTCGTGGGGTCGCTGACGGCGGTGACGTTTCCGGCCTCGTCGTAGGTGTAGTCGAGGGCCTGGAGCATGTACGGGTGGGTCTGGTCGGTGACGTGGCTGCTGGTGAGCCGGCCGGTGCCTTCCTCATAGGCGTTGGTGACGTAGACGTTCTTGGCGCCGGTGCCGCCCGTACCGAGGGTCATCTGCAGAGGCTGGGCGAGGGCGGAGTAGGAGACGTTCAGCAGGTAGCCGCTCGCTCCGCCGATCGAGGTCAGGTTGCCCAGGCCGTCGTAGCCGTAGTCGACGATCTCGGAGGGCAGGCCGCCGGCGGCGGGCTCCTTGGTCGACTTCAGCGTGCCGTCGAGGTTGTAAACGTCGGGCTCGTGCCAGCTGTCGGGTTTCTTGAACGTGAGGACGCCGCCATGCCGGCGGGGACGCCCGCCCCGGGGACCCGACCGGGCGGGGC
>NZ_JBEYUZ010000047.1:0-25013 GCF_040643755.1 Streptomyces sp. NPDC047079 | reverse complement strand
TAACTTCGCCCGAGCACGGTTCACTTCATGTGCGTCCATACCTTCAACATGCCCCCAAACAGGACCGAGAGGCAGACGTAACGGAGTCCTACTAGTGCTGTGACCGGAAAGGTCGCAGCACTAGCCCGCCGCCGGCTGTGGCGCGCCTCAGCGGCGTGCTGAAGGCATGGCTCCGTGGCGTGCCCGTGGCATGGCTCAGTGGCGCTGGATGCGGTTGGCGATCGCGTGGCCGATGAACAGGTAGACCACGGCGGCCAGACCGTACCCGGCGACCACTCGCGCCCAGGCCTCGTCGAACGTGAACAGGTCACGCGACCAGCCCGCGAGCCATGCGGCGGCGTCGTGGACGAACTGCACCAAGTTGTTGCCCGGGTTGGCGTTCAGCAGGTACATCAGGATCCACAGGCCCAGGATGAGGGCCATGACATCGGCGACGACCGCTATGACCGTGCCGGCTTGATTCGTGCCGTTGCGATATCGAGGGGACATGCCCTCCGGATTGCCCGCCGCCCTTCCTTGAAACCCCCGCGGAACCCGTGAATCCCTTGCGGGACAAGGGATTCACCCGCTCGGCCGCTTCGGGGCGGCGCGGCCCGGCGGAGTGGGTGACGCTTCCGGTGGAGCAGTCGCCTTTCCGCCCCGGAGGCCCCCGTGCCGGTATCGATACGAGCCCTTGCCCTGGCGCTCGCCCTGAGCAGCATCCTGCTCGCCGGGGCCCCCTCCTGCCGGACCGTCGGCGCCACGCGGAAGGTGGCCAGCTACATCACGGTCCCGTCGCCCTCCCCGACCACCCCTGCGCAGCGGCAGAGGCTCGCCAGGGACCGATTCGCGGTGAACGCCGGTCTCGCGGCCGGGGCGGTCCAGCAGTGGATCGTGAAGCCGTCGAAGGGGGGTGCGTTCTCGAAGGGCGCGAGAGGACGCGAGGCCGCGCTTCTGAAGGCGAGCCTCGGGGGCACCTTCGCGTACAGCCGGCTGACGGCCGCCCGGCGCAACGCCCGGGGAGACCCGGCGCTGTCCCGGGCCCTCGTCCCGCTCCTTGCGTCCATCGACTCCCTCAAGGGCCTGCAGGGCAGGCTGCGCAAGGGCGACCAGTCGGCCGTCGGCTCCTTCGACACCGTCATCCGCAGGGTGAAGGCCGCGGGGAAGAGCGCCGGCGTCCCGGTCCGGACCCTGGTCCCGTCGGGCCCTCAGCTGGCACGGGGCCGACCCTAGGACAGCCCTGGGTGTTCTGCTCGGCCAGCACTCGCAGCGTGTGCGGGTCGGGGGACAGGGCCAGCAGGTCCGTAACCGGGCCCCTGTGTCACAACCCTCACATGGCTGACGGTTCGTCAGTTCACTGCCGGAGGTGAGACCGTACGACGACGGCCCCCCGCCCGGAAGGGGGCGAGGGGCCGTGCGGAAGCGACTCAGCCGCGCTGGATGCCGCTCGTGTCCTGGAGCACACCGCGGCGGCCGTCCTGCGTCTGGGCGACCAGGCCGGGGCCGCGCTGCTCGACGGCCAGGTACCAGGTGCCGGGCGCCAGTTCGGCGATCGGCGTGGGCGAGCCGTCCTCCGCGTACAGCGGACGCGGCACCGGCACGGCGAACCAGAACGGCGAGAACTCCGCGGCGGGCGCCGGCTGCGGCTGACCGCCGAACGCCTGCCCCTGCTGGGGCTGGCCGCCGTAGGGCTGCTGGGCGCCCGGGTAGCCGTAGCCCGTCTGCGGCTGTGCGCCGTAGGGCTGGGGGGCGGCGGGCTTGGGAGCGGGGACGAGGGAGGCCTGGAGGGCCGGGACGAGCGGGGTGGCGATGGCGGCGGCGGCCAGGACGAGGGCGGCGATGAAACCGAGGACGAGACCGGCGCCCGCCTCGTTGGCGTCGATCAGCGTCCACAGCAGCACCCACGCGGCGGCGACGGCCAGCGCGGCCCCGAAGGCTCCCGGCTCCAAGCCCGCCACCTTGCGTGGCGCGGGGAGCAGACGGGTGAGCACGACGAGCGCACCTCCGATCACGCCGGCCATGTACGTGCCAAGCCCGAGCCCGAGGTCGTCCCAGGCGTTGGGAAGGTTGAGCTGCGCGCAGAGGGCGCCGGCGCTGCCACAGCCGGTGAGGTCGAGGAACGACGCGATGAACAGCAATACCGCTGCTCCGATCACCACGCCGTCGCCTCTAGTGAGGGAGCGGATATTCACTTCGGGTCCTTCGTCTGTCGTCTCGTCGTCGGTGGAGGCGTCGCTGTCACCATGTCGCCCTCGGGCCGCGGTGTGAAGCGCGGGGGCGGCCCCTCATCGTAGAGACGACACTATCGTCCGCCCGGCCTGGGTGTCCGCCGGGTCCGGACGGGTGATCGCTACCCGCGCAGGAAACTCACGATTCCCTCAGAGATCCCCTGCGCCGCCTTCTGCCGCCACGCGCCACTCGTCAGCAAGGCCGCGTCCTTGCCATCGCGCATGTTGCCGCACTCGATGAACACCTTCGGAACCGTGGACAGGTTGAGGCCGCCGAGGTCACTGCGTACGTCGAGACCGGTGCCGTTGCCCACATAGTTCGAGTGCTTGCTCCCGGTGACGCGGGCGAAGCCGTCCACGATGCGCCCACCCAGGTCGCGCGAGGGGCCCACGATGGGGCGGGTGTCCGCGGAGCCCTGGTGCACCGATGCCGGGAGGATGACGTGGAAGCCGCGGTCGCCCTGCGCCGCGCCGTCCGCGTGGACGGAGACCGCCGCGTCCGCGTGCGCGGTGTTGCCGATGCGTGCCCGCTCGTCCACGCACGGCCCCCACGGGCGGTCGCCGTCCTGGGTGAACTTCACGGTCGCGCCCTGCCGTTCGAGGATCGTGCGCAGCCTGCGTGCCACGTCCAGCGTGAACTGGGCCTCGGTGTAACCGGAGTTGGTGGACGTTCCGGTGGTGTCGCACTCCTTGCGGTTGGTACCGATGTCCACCTTGCGATTGATCTCGGTGGTGTGCCGGAAGTTGCCGGGGTTGTGACCCGGGTCGACCAGGACCACCTTGCCCTTGAGCGAGCCGGAAGGGGCCGATCCGGGGGAGGACGGGGGGAGTTTCCCGTCGTCCGACGAGGGCGCGGTCACGGGCGGTGCCTTCCTGGGCGCCGCACCGGCCGGTCCGCCGCCGGTGTCGGCCACCGCCTCGTAGACCAGCCAGCCGAGCAGGGCGGCGGGCACCAGCGCGGCAACCGCGACCGTCAGCGGCCCGCGCCGCGGGCGGCGGGGCTCGGGGGCATCGAAGTCCGGTCCGACGTACGACATGACTGCGACCCTAACGGCGCGCCGCGCCCGCCGCCCGCGTTCGCCTCAGGACACGCAGCGAGTCGGTCGCCGACACCTCCGCGAAGGCGCCGGACCGCAGGGCCCGGAGGTAGACGCGGTAAGGGGCCTGGCCGGTGAACTCGTCCTCCGGCTCCGGAAAGACGTCGTGGATGACGAGCAGGCCGCCCTCGGCCACCTGAGGCGCCCAGCCCTCGTAGTCGGCGTTCGCGTGCTCGTCGGTGTGGCCGCCGTCGATGAAGACGAGGCCGAGGGGGCTGTTCCAGAGCGCGGCCACCTGCGGTGAACGGCCGACCAGCGCGACCACGTGGTCCTCCAGGCCCGCCCTGTGCAGGGTGCGCCGGAAGGCGGGCAGGGTGTCCATCAGGCCGATTTCGGCATCGACCGTCTCAGGGTCGTGGTAGTCCCATCCCGGCTGCTGCTCCTCGCTGCCGCGGTGGTGGTCGACCGTGAGTGCGGTGACCCCGGCGGCGCGGGCCGCGTCGGCGAGCAGGATCGTGGAGCGCCCGCAGTAGGTGCCGACCTCCAGCAGGGGCAGCCCCAGCCTCCCGGCCTCCAGGGCGGCCTCGTACAGCGCGAGCCCCTCTCGCAGCGGCATGAACCCCTTCGCGGCCTCGAAGGCGGCCAGGATCTCGGGCTTGGGCGCCGCGGGCATGGGGGTCCTTTCGGTCGTATGTGCGGGCAGGCCCGGTGCGACCGCGCGAGGCGTCGTACGGACCCGTAGGCGCCCCATGCTGCCGCACCCCCCGCCGCGCGGGCGACGGGGGGTGCGGGAGGGGTGAAGCGGGTCAGGCGGAGACGGTCTCGCCCGGCAGGGAGAGATCCAGGTCCACCGGGCGGTCGTCGCCGGTGTGGGTGGCCGACGAGGCGAGCGGGGCGTGGCCCAGGGCCCTGGCGGCCACGACATAGGGGCCCTGCGCCGGTACGGCCAGCACGTAGCTGCCGTCCTCCGCGGAGAGCGTGGCGCCCGCCTGGCGGCCCCGGCGGTCGATCAGCGTGACCTTGGCGCGGGCGACCGGGGCGCCCCCGGCGTCCAGGACCCGGCCGCGGAAGCCCCGCAGCATCTCCTCGGCCCGCTCCAGGTTGGCGTCCTCCTCGCTGCTGGCGCGCAGCTGGGGCACGGCCGAGGGGCGCTGCCGGGGGAGGAAGACGGCGAGCAGCAGGCCGAGCGCCACCGCGGCGGTCGCGATCAGGAACGAGACACGGAAGCCGTGCATGGTCGGGATCGCGATGCCGTTCACATGGTGGGCGGTGTTGGCGAGCACCATGCCGATGACGGCGCTGGAGACCGACGTGCCGATGGAACGCATCAGGGTGTTGAGACCGTTGGCCGCGCCCGTCTCCGAGGCCGGGACCGCGCCGACGATCAGCGCGGGCAGCGAGGAGTAGGCGAGGCCGATGCCCGCACCGAGGATCACCGAGGTCACCACGGTCTGCCAGGCGGCGTCCATCAGGCCGAGACCGCCGCCGTAGCCGATCGCGATGACGAGCAGTCCGACGATCAGGGTGACCTTGGGGCCGTAACGGGCGGAGAGGCGGGCGTAGACGGGCGCGGTGAACATCATCGTCAGGCCCAGCGGGGCCACGCACAGGCCCGCGACGACCATCGACTGGCCGAGACCGTAGCCGGTCGCGGCGGGCAGCTGGAGCAGCTGCGGCAGCACGAGCGAGACGACGTAGAACGAGACGCCGACCATGATCGAGGCGAGGTTGGTGAGCAGCACCTCGCGGCGTGCGGTGGTGCGCAGGTCGACCAGGGGCGCGGCCACACGCAGCTCCAGCAGGCCCCACAGGAGGAGGACCGCGACGGACGCGCCGAACAGGCCCAGCGTGGTGCCGGACGCCCAGCCCCAGTCGCTGCCCTTGGTGATCGGCAGCAGGAGCAGCACCAGACCGGCGGACAGGCCGAGCGCACCGGGCAGGTCGAAGGAGCCTTCGGCGCGCGCGGGGGACTCCGGCACGACGAGAAGGGTGAGGACGATCGAGACGACGCCGAGTCCGGCGGCGCCGTAGAACAGGGTGTGCCAGTCGGCGTGCTGGGCGACCAGGGCCGCGGCGGGCAGCGCGAGTCCGCCGCCGACGCCGATGGAGGAGCTCATCAGGGCCATCGCGGAGCCCAGCCGCTCGCGGGGCAGCATGTCCCGCATGAGGCCGATGCCGAGCGGGATCGCACCCATGGCGAAGCCCTGGAGCGTACGGCCGACGATCATCGGCAGCAGGGCGTCGGTGAACGCGCTGACCAGTGCGCCGATCACCATCACGGCCAGGCTGGCGAGCAGCATCCGCCGCTTGCCGTAGAGGTCGCCGAGGCGGCCCATGATCGGGGTGGCCACGGCGCCCGAGAGGAGGGTGGAGGTCAGCACCCAGGTCGCGTTGCTGGGAGCGGTGCTCAGCAACTGGGGCAGATCCTTGATGACAGGGACCAGCAGCGTCTGCATCACCGCGACGACGATGCCCGCGAAGGCGAGCACCGGCACGATCGCGCCGGACGGCCTCCGAGCGGGCTGGTCGGGCGTCGTGTGCGTCATTACGTGAGGCCTCCAGGCCGGGAGTGAACAGGTGCGGACGGATCGCGCGGGGAATCCGGCGGAATCCCTGCGGGGCGAGCGCCCGGTAGAACCTGTATGCACGGGCAACTATTCCGTTGCTTCGGCGGCCTAACGAATCCTTGACCATCCCATGGGTAACTGACCGGCCGTCATGCCCGCCGGGCCGTCGCGGGGCAGGCGGGACTTTCGCAACACGCCCTACAGCCACCCCTGCTGCCGGGCCTCCCGCATCGCCTCCATGCGGTTGCGGGTGCCCGTCTTGCCGATGGCGGAGGAGAGGTAGTTGCGCACGGTGGACTCCGAGAGGTGGAGGCTCGCGGCGATGTCGGCGACCGTCGCCCCGTCCACGGACGCCTTCAGGACATCGCGCTCCCGCACGGTCAGCGGGTTGGGTCCGGCGCTCAGCGCCGCCGCGGCGAGCGCCGCGTCGACGACCGTCTCACCGCCGAGGACCCGCCGGATCGCGGCGGCCAGTTGCTCCACCGGCCCGTCCTTCACCAGGAACCCCGAGGCGCCCGCCTCCATGGCGCGGCGCAGATAGCCGGGCCGGCCGAAGGTGGTGAGGATCAGCACCCGGCAGTTCGGGGCCCGCTCGCGCAGGGCGGCCGCCGCGTCCAGGCCGCTCATGCCCGGCAGCTCGATGTCCAGCAGGGCCACGTCGGGGCGGTGGGCCAGTACCGCGTCCACGATGGCGTCGCCCGTAGCGATCTGCGCGACGACCTCGATGTCCTCCTCCATGCCGAGCAGCAGGGCGAGAGCGCCGCGCATCATGCCCTGGTCCTCGGCGAGCAGGACGCGGATGGACGGGGCGGCCCGGCGGTCCCGCGGTATCTCGGTCACCGCCCCATCGTAGGGAGGAAGCTGCCTGGTGGGACTCCCCGTCGGCGCCCGCCGGCGCCCCGCCTCCCGGACGGACGGCGTGAGCCGGGCGGTCATGCCCCCCTGGGCGCCGTGGACAGCGAATCCCCCGCCCGCTCGGTGAACCGCTCGCCCGGCACGGGCAGTTCGGCGGTGACCGCGAAGCCGCCGCGCGGTGACGGGCCGGCCCGCAAGGAGCCGCCCGCCGCCGCGAGGCGTTCGGTCAGGCCCTTCAGACCGGTGCCGCCGACGCCCTCCGGGGCGGGCCGCGAGGACGCCCCGTCCCCGTCGTCGGCGACCGTCAGCCGGACCCGTTCGGGAGTGCCCTCGACGGTGATCTCGCAGTGGGCGGCACCGCTGTGGCGCACGGCGTTGGTGACCGCCTCGCGCACCACCCAGCCGAGCAGCGCCTCGGCCTGGGGCGTGAGGACGGGACCCGAGCGGCGTATCCGGGGTTCGATGCCGGCGGCCGTCAGGGCCGAGCGGGCGCCGTCCAGTTCCGTGGCGAGGCTGCCCTCGCGGTAGCCCGTCACCGCCTCACGGATCTCGGTGAGCGCCTGGCGGCCGACGGACTCGATGTCCGTCACCTGCGTCAACGCCGCCTCCAGGTCCCTGGGGGCCAGGCGGCGGGCCGCCTCCGACTTCACGACGATCACCGAGAGGGTGTGACCCAGCAGGTCGTGTAGATCGCGGGAGAAGCGCAGGCGCTCCTCCTCCACCGCGCGCCGGGCCAGTTCCTCGCGGGCGGCGCGCAGTTCCCGTACCGCCTCGGAGAGGGAGAGGATCGCGGCCGTCACCATCGTCGACAGGAAGGTGCCGTATGCGATGTTGATCCCGTTCCAGCCGTCGCGCAGGACGGAGACGGCACCGGCCAGTGCGGTGAGCCCGAGCGCGGTCCTGCCGAGCCGGGGGCCCCGCACGATCGCGCCCGTCGCCAGGCCGAGCAGCGGGTAGAACAGCAGCCAGGTGCCGCCGTATCCGACGGCCAGGGTGCAGGTCACCGCCCCCAGCAGGAGCAGCGCCACCCGTGTGGACCGCGCCTCGCGCCGGTCCTTGTCGAAGGCGCGGAAGGTCACGTAGATGTACAGCGAGTTGAAGGTGAGCAGGCCGAGACCGCCGATCCAGGGGTTCGTGGTCTTGCCCTGGAAGATGTTCGAGAAGGCGCCCAAGCCCATCAGCAGCCACGGCAGCAGGCTGAAGCCGGTGGGCGGCGGACCCGGGTGCCCCAGCGGACTTCCGGCCTTCCGGGTTGCCCTCCGCCCGGCCCGGAACCGCCGCATGTCCTCCTTGTGCATACCGCGAGCGAGCTGCCGCGACGCGCTCGAGTGCCGGGAGAACCAGCGCCGACAGGACATGTCTCTCCCCCCGCTCAGATGGTCGCCGCGCTACGGCGGTACGACAGCACGGCGTACGCACCGAACGCCACCAGCCAGGCCGCGAGCACGAGGACCGCGGCGAGCGCCGGGGCGTGCCCGTCGGCGACCGCCGTGCCGAGCTGCGCGAAGCGGTGGGTCGGGGTGTACGCGGACAGCTCCCGCAGCCAGCCGGGAAACAGCTCGACCGGGAACCACAGGCCGCCGAGCACCGCCAGTCCCAGATTGCACACCAGGTTCGCCACACCGGTGGTCTGTGCGGTCAGGCGGTAGCCGTTGCCGAGCCCCAGCAGGGTGAAGGGGACCGAGCCGAGCCACAGCAGCAGGGCGATCGCCGCCCACTGCCAGGCGTCCAGCCGTACGCCGTTGACCAGACCGCCCGCCACGAGCACCGCCACGATCGAGGGCAGCACCGTCACCGAACCGGTCAGCGCCCGGCCGGCGACCACCTGGCGCGGAGTCATCGGGGTCACCCTCAGCTGCCGCAGCCAGCCGATCGCCCGGTCCTCGGCGACCCCGCCGCCGGTGTTGAGGGCCGAGCCGACCGCGCCATAGGCCGCCATGCCGACCATGGACGCCGTCTTCCAACCGCCGTCGTCGTTGCCACCGATGTTCGTGAACAGCAGGTACATCATCACCGGCAGCGCGATCCCTCCGATGACGAAGCCGACGTCGCGAAGGGTCCGGCGCACCTCGAGCCACAGGTAGTCCCGCATCACACCGTCTCCCACTCGCGTGCCGTCAGGGCCAGGAACGCGTCGTCCAGCGACGCCTGGGCGACTTCCAGGCCACGTATCGCGCCCAGCCGGGCGAGGGCCATCACCGTCGCGTCGGAGTCCTGGGTGCGCAGGAGCGCCCGGTGCCCGCGCACCTCCACCGACCGGACACCGGGCAGCAGGCGCAGGCCCTCGGTGTCACGGCCCGCCAGGTCGATCGAGACCAGGTTGCCGCCCGCGGACCGCCGCAGCTCCTCACCCGTGCCGTTCGCGACGATCCGGCCGTGGTCGATGACGAGGATCCGGTCGGCGTAGGCGTCCGCCTCCTCCAGGTAATGCGTGGAGAACAGCACGGTGTGACCGTGCCGGGCGTACGCCCGCATCTCCTTCCAGAAGCCGTGCCTGGCCTCCACGTCCAGGGCCGCCGTCGGCTCGTCCAGCACGAGCAGCGACGGATTCCCGGCGAGGGCGACCGCGAACCGCACGCGCTGCGTCTGTCCCCCGGAGAGCCGGTCCACGCGCCGCCCGGCCAGCTCGGTGATCCCGGCCAGCCGAAGGGCTTGGGCGATGGGCATCGGCTCGGGGTAGCGCCCGGCCACGAACGACACCAGCTCGCGGACGGTGACCCGGGGCACGGCCCGCGCCTCCTGGAGCATGGCGCCCACCCGGCCCGCGCGCACCGCCCGCTCCGGAGGCACGCCGAACAGCTCCACCGTCCCCTCGTCGGGCTCGGCCAGGCCGAGCAGCAGCGCGATCGTGGTCGACTTGCCGGCGCCGTTGCGGCCCAGGAGGGCCACCGTCTCACCGGGCTCGATCTCCAGGTCGATGCCGTCGAGGGCTCGGACGGCGCCGTAGGTCTTGACCGCCCTCGTGAAGGACACCGCGGGCGGTGTCCCGGTCGTCTTCGTCATGACCGCGACGCTACAAGGGAGGAGAGTCCGCCCGGCAGATGCGCGTGTACGGACCCCGGCAGGACAAATGTCACCGCGCGCTTATCTGACGCAGCGTCAGTGAGCGGGGGCGGGAGCTTCACAACCGGCGGACGGTGGGCTATACAGGGTGCGCCGTACTGGAACGCGTTCTAGAACTGGCGGGTTCCGCGGCCCCGTGGCGGCCTCGGTGCGGCCGACGGTGCCGACGGCCGCACCGAGGTCCTGGACCTGCAAGGAGACCCATGCCCATCGACGCAGCCAAGGCCGTCGCGGCCGAGCCCCGTACCGGCGAGATCTCCTGGACCCCCAAGGACGTCCTGCTCTACCACCTCGGCATCGGCGCGGGCGTCCCCGCGACGGACCGCCACGAACTGCGCTACACCCTGGAGTCCAGGCTGCACGTCCTGCCGAGTTTCGCCACCGTCGCAGGCGCCGGCGCCCCCGGCGTGATCAGCGGTCTCTCCATGCCCGGCATCGAGGTCGACCTCGCACGTGTCCTGCACGGCGGCCAGACCCTGACCCTCCACCGGCCCGTCCCGGCGGCCGGGACGGCGACCGCCACCGGCCGCATCGCCGCCGTCCACGACAAGGGCACGGCGGCCGTCCTCGTGATGCGTACCGAGGTCGCAGACACCGACGGCCCGCTGTGGACCAACGACGCCCAGATCTTCGTACGGGGAGAGGGTGGCTGGGGCGGCGACCGGGGCCCCTCCACCCGCCTCGACCCTCCCGCCGGCGAGCCCGACAAGACGGTCGAACGACCGGTCCGCGAGGACCAGGCCCTCCTCTACCGCCTCTCCGGCGACTGGAACCCGCTCCACGCCGACCCCGAGTTCGCGAAGCTCGCCGGGTTCGAGCGCCCCATCCTGCACGGCCTGTGCACCTACGGCATGACGCTCAAGGCGGTCGTCGACACACTGCTCGGCGGCGACACGACCCGGGTGCGGTCCTACGCGACCCGCTTCGCCGGAGTCGTGTATCCCGGCGAGACCCTGCGCATCCGCATGTGGCGGCAGGGCGGCGCCGTGCGGGTGGCTGTGAGCGCCGTCGAACGGGACGACGCACCTGTCCTCGCCGACACCGTCATCGCACACATGTGAGGCACGGGGAGGTCCTCGAAACCGGCGAGGGCGTGAGCCATGTGAAGGCCGGCGACCGGGTCGTGGTGTGCGTGGCGGCATGATCGCGATCGTCGAACGTCCCCAAGACGGGGAGGCGCGCATGGAACGGCCCCACCCGTCGTGGGACGGGTGGGGCCGTGTCCTGCGCGGTGACGGTGCGCTCACCGTCGTGAGCGCACCATCGGCTTCCCGCTGTCTCGTGCCCGGTCAGGCCGCGGTGCCGGTGTTCTCCGGCTGCGCGGACGGCTTGCGGTGCCGACCGTGCGGGGCTGCCTCGTGTTCCTCGGCGGAGACCGGGCCACGGTGCCGGCCGTGTCCCAGGTCCTGGGCCTCGGCCGACAGCGGCGATGCGGTGCTGGTGTCGCTCATGAGAAGTGTTCACCCCGTCAAACATGATCCTTCGTACAGCCGGGCGAGTCTAACGGGCCGCGGTGACAGCCGTGTCGGGGGATGTGAGGACGGTTGTGTCGGCGGGTGCCAGGACGGCCATGTCTGTGATGTCCGGTGTCGTGAGGGCGGTGGTGTCCGGGGGAGCGAGGACGGTGGTGTCGGGGGCGGCGGGGGCTGCTGGGGCGGGGGCGGCGCAGCGTGTCTGTGCGAGAGTGCGGCGCAGTGTGACCCCCGAGGACGCGGGGGCCTTACGCGGTCGCGGCGGGGGCGGCTGGGGCTGAGTCCGCTGGGGCTGCTGTGTGCGCTGGGCCGACTGTGTGCGCTGTGACTGCTGGGGTGGCGTCGGCTCTGACTGTGACCTGGGTGGCTGCTGCGAAGGCGCCTGTTGCAGCGGCTCCCTTTGCAGCGGCTCCCTTCGCAGCGGCGCCTGTTGCAGCGGCATCGGTCGCACCGGTTCCGGCTCCGCCGGCCCCCGCCCCGCCGAATCCTGAAGCGGGTGCGGTGTACCGGGCTTCGCGGGATGCGGAGCGGGCCCTTCGCCCGGCTCCCGTGCCGGAGGCCCGGCCGCCGCCACGGGAGCCTCCAGCCGCGCCACCCCGCACCGCACCGCGTCCGTCGTGAACGGCAGCAGCAGCACACCCTCCCGAGTCCACAGCCCCGCACCGGCCGACCACCCCTGTGGCGCGGCGAGATGCTGGACCCGTCGGTGCGCGGGACGCCACACCCCGACCCAGCTGCCCGCCGCCCCGTCGATCCGCAGCGCCACCGCGCAGCTCTCCGGTGTGAGCACCTGTCCCGGCTGGATCGCGAACGGGGTCACCGGGCAGTCCAGACGCAGGCAGTCGGGGAAGCGCACCGGCAGCGTGCTGCCCAACACCCCCCATCCGAGCCGCTCCCGGCCCGGCGAGGGAGCGTCCGAGCGGATCAGCAGCAGCCCGCTGTCCGGATCCGCGAGCAGCAGCCGGACATTGCTCCCGTCCGCGATCTGCAGCAGCGGCGACACCTCCCCGTCGCGCGCCAGATCCACCACCACCGTTTTCGTGGGACCCCCCTCCGGTGTGTGGTCCAGGGCCAGCATCCGGCCCGTACGGTCCAGCCAGACCCCGCCCGAGCAGTGGCCGGGCAGCTCCGCCAGGCGCGTGGGCCCGGCCGCGCCGCCCGCCACCAGCCACACCGCGCTGGAGTGCGGGCCCACCGCGAGCGCGAACGCGCGGTCCCCCGTCGGGGCGGGCGGCAGCAGTCGCAGCCCGGTCCCCACCCACGGGCCGTCCACCGCGCCCAGCGGCAGCTCCCCCGTCCCGGGCCCGGTCGGATACAGCAGCGAGAACAGGTGGCGCCCGTGCACGAGGCGGTGGATCAGCACCCGGCCGTCGGCCAGCGGCTGCACCTCGGTGCCGGGTTCCTCCGGCTGGTTCCCGGGCAGCGGCACGGCGTACGGCTCGGGGCCGTCCAGGGTCCAGCGCTCCGGGTACCAGGACCCGCCGTCAAGGGCGAGTCGGGCCGCGTAGGACCCGTTCGCGGTGATCACGCATCCGGGCCGGGCCGCCCACTCGCTCCCGTCCGCCGCGGCGGACATGAAGGCACAGGCCGTCATCGTTCGGTCACCTCCGGCGACGAAGCTAGTTTCGTACGCACGGACGTGGCATGCGGGGACGGACGCTTCACACATAAGGGTGTTCGTGTGGCCAATCGCCTGAGCAAAGCGGGGCGGGTGTGCTGCACGGGAGGGCGCGCGCGGCGCCCGTACACAACCCCCGTCGTACCGACGAACGGCACCTGGCCGCTTGCGGGCCTTCACTGCCTCATCCCCGGTCGCGGGCCCTTACCGCTCCCCCCGGGCGCGGCCCCTCACCGCCTCCCCACTCCGGCCGCGGCGCGACCGCCCGGACGCCGGCCTGCGGAAATCACCCGCGACCGGAGAGGCACGGACCCGGGACAGGTAGCCTTTTCCCCGTGCCCCGTCTGTCTGAAGTCATCGCCGCGCTGGAGACCCTGTGGCCCGCCGATCGGGCCGAGTCCTGGGACGCGGTCGGCACCGTCGTCGGCGACCCGGACCAGGAGATCTCCCGCGTCCTCTTCGCCGTCGACCCCGTTCGAGAGATCGTCGACGAGGCGGTGAACCTGGGCGCTGACCTGCTGGTCACCCACCACCCGCTCTATCTGCGCGGTACGACGACGGTGGCGGCCTCCACCTTCAAGGGCCGGGTCGTGCACACCCTGATCAAGAACGACATCGCCCTGCACGTGGCCCACACCAACGCGGACACCGCCGACCCGGGCGTCAGCGACGCGCTCGCCGGCGCGCTCGATCTGCGGGTCGTGCGCCCCCTTGTGCCGGACCCGTCCGACCCGGAGGGCCGCCGGGGCCTGGGCCGCGTCTGCGAGCTCGACCACCCGCTGCCCCTCCGGGAGCTGGCCGCCCGCGCTGCCGAGCGGCTGCCCGCCACCGCGCAGGGCATCCGAGTGGCCGGCGACCCCGAGGCCGTCGTCCGTACGATCGCGGTCAGCGGCGGCTCCGGCGACAGCCTCTTCGACGAGGTCCGCACGGCCGGCGTCGACGCCTTCCTCACCGCGGACCTGCGCCACCACCCGGCCTCCGAGTTCATGGCGGCCCGGGCCAACCGTCCTCTCGCGCTGCTCGACGCGGCGCACTGGGCCACCGAATGGCCCTGGTGCGAGCTGGCCGCCGCCCAGCTCGACGAGATCTCCGACCGGCACGGATGGGACCTGCGCGTCCACGTCTCGAAGACGGTCACCGACCCCTGGACCGCCCACGCGGCGCCCGCCACCGCCCTTCCAAGGAGCGCCTCGCGCGCCCCCTCCGATTCGAAAACCCCTGGAGCCCCCAACTGAACGCCGCGCCCGCCGACCAGATCCGACTCCTCGACGTGCAGGCGCTGGACGTGCGCCTCCAGCAGCTCGCGCACAAGCGGAGGTCCCTGCCCGAGCACGCCGGGATCGAGTCGCTGACCAGGGACCTCACGCAGCTGCGCGACCTGCTGGTGGCCGCGCAGACCGAGGAGAGCGACACCGCCCGCGAGCAGACCAAGGCGGAGCAGGACGTGGAGCAGGTGCGCCAGCGCGCCGCCCGTGACCAGCAGCGTCTCGACTCGGGTGCCGTCACCTCCCCGAAGGACCTGGCGAACCTCCAGCACGAGATCGCCTCGCTCGCCAAGCGGCAGGGCGACCTGGAGGATGTCGTCCTGGAGGTGATGGAGCGCCGCGAGTCCGCGCAGGAGCGGGTCGCCGAGCTGACCGAGCGGGTCGCGTCGGTGCAGTCGAAGATCGACGACGCGACCGGGCGCCGGGATGCGGCCCTCGAGGAGATCGACGGCGAGGCCGCCTCGGTGGCCAAGGAGCGCGAGGTCGTCGCGGGCTCGGTGCCCGCGGATCTGCTGAAGCTCTACGACAAGCTGCGCGAGCAGCAGGGCGGCATCGGTGCGGCCAAGCTGTACCAGCGCACCTGCCAGGGCTGCCGCCAGGAGCTGGCGATCACCGAGCTGAACGAGATCCGCGCGGCCGCCCCCGACACGGTCGTCCGCTGCGAGAACTGCCGCCGCATCCTGGTGCGCACGGCCGAGTCCGGCCTGTAAGAGGCGTTGCGCGTGCGGGAGTTCATCGTCGAGGCGGACGGCGGTTCCCGGGGCAACCCGGGGCCCGCCGGGTACGGAAGCGTGGTACGGGACGCGGCGACGGGCGAAACGCTGGTGGAGCGGGCCGAGTTCATCGGGACCGCCACCAACAACGTCGCCGAGTACCGGGGCCTGCTGGCCGGGCTGCGCGCGGCCCACGAGCTGGACCCGGCCGCTCGGGTGCACGTCCGCATGGACTCCAAGCTGGTCGTGGAGCAGATGTCCGGCCGCTGGAAGATCAAGCATCCGGCGATGAAGCCGCTGGCGATGCAGGCGGCCGCGCTCTTCCCGGCCGGACAGGTCACCTACGAGTGGATCCCTCGCGAGCGGAACAAGCACGCGGACCGGCTCGCTAACGAGGCGATGGACGCGGGGAGCCGGGGAGAGCGGTGGGAACCCGCCCGGTCCACCGCCGAGTTGGACACGCGCGAAGTGACGGCCCCCGAGCCGGCCGGCCCACCGGGCGACGCGGCAGCGGGCGCGGCCCGGGCCCGTGCGGCCCTGGCCACCGCGACCGCCCCGGGCGCCGCGAGTGAGGCCGTCCGTACCGGCGGTCCCGCCCCGGGCGCCGCGAGTGAGGCCGTCCGTACCGGCGGTCCCGCCCCGGGCGCCGCGAGTGAGGCCGCTCGTACCGGCGGTCCCGCACCGGGCGCCGCGAGTGAGGCCGTCCGTACCGGCGGTCCCGCCCCGGGCGCCGCGAGTGAGGCCGCTCGTACCGGGGCTTCCGCGACGGCCGATGTGCGGGCCGCCCGTAACGTCGCCTCCGCCCCGCCCGACCTCGGCACCCCCACCACCTTCGTGCTGCTCCGGCACGGCGAGACCCCGCTCACCCCGCTCAAGCGGTTCTCCGGCAGCGGCGGGAGCGACCCCTCGCTGTCCGACGTCGGCCGGCGCCAGGCGGAACTGGCCGCCGGAGTGCTCGCCGCGCGGGGTACCGTCCAGGCCGTCGTCTCCTCGCCCCTGGCCCGCTGCCGCGAGACCGCCGATGTCATCGCCGCCCGCCTCGGGCTCGAGGTGAGCGTCGATGACGGACTGCGCGAGACCGATTTCGGCGCCTGGGAAGGCCTTACCTTCGGCGAGGTCCGGGAGCGGTACCCGGACGACATGGAGGCCTGGCTGGCCGACCCCGAGGCCGAGCCCACCGGCGGCGGAGAGAGCTTCGCGGCCGTCGCCCGGCGGGTCGCCGCCGCGCGGGACCGGCTCCTCGACTCGTACAGGGGCCGCACGGTCCTGCTCGTCTCGCACGTCACGCCGATCAAGACCCTGGTCCGCCTCGCCCTCGAGGCACCCCCTCAGGCGCTGTTCCGCATGGAGCTGTCGGCGGCCTCCCTGACCGCGGTGGCGTACTACGCGGACGGCAATGCGAGCGTCCGCCTCCTCAACGACACCTCCCACCTGCGCTGAGCGGCCCGTCTTCGGGGGCGCCCGCCGAGGCGCTACCCGCGCAGCGCGGCAGCCTCCCGCGCCAGCCCCTCGATCCTCGCCCAGTCCCGCGCCGCGATCGCGTCCTCCGGAAGCATCCAAGTCCCGCCCACGCATCCGACGTTGGGCAGCGCCAGGTACTCCGGGGCGTTCACCGGGCCGATCCCGCCCGTGGGGCAGAAGCGCGCCTGGGGAAGCGGTCCGGCCAGCGACCTCAGATACGCCGTGCCGCCCGCCGCCTGCGCCGGGAAGAACTTCATCTCCGTGACGCCCCGTTCCAGGAGCGCGACGACCTCCGAGGTCGTCGAGACGCCCGGCAGGAACGGCACCCCGGACTCCTGCATCGCCGTCAGCAGCGCGTCCGTCCACCCCGGGCTGACGAGGAACCGCGCGCCCGCCGCCACGCACTCACCGACCTGCGCCGGCGTGAGGACCGTGCCGGCGCCGACCACCGCGTCCCCGACCTCCGCGGCGATCGCCCGGATCGCCTCGAGCCCGGCCGGGGTCCGCAGGGTCACCTCGATCGCGGGCAGCCCGCCCGCCACAAGGGCCCGCGCCAGCGGTACGGCATCGGCGGCGTCGGCCACCACGACCACGGGCACCACGGGGGCGAGGCCGAGGACGGAGGACGCGGAGGGAGACGAGGGCAGGGGTGAGGAGGGCAGGGATGAGGTCATGGCCTCATCCTGCCGAGGGACGTCAATCCGTGCAATGAACGTTGCAGAGCATGCAACACGAGGGATCAGTGGATCTCGGTCACCACCACATCCAGCGACCACGCCTTGCCCGCCCGGCCCGGCGCCTCGGCCTCCACCACGTATCCCAGATCCCGCAGGGCCTCCACCAGCTCCGCGGGATCCCGCGGATCCGCCCCCGCCGTCAGCAGACTGCGGACGATCCGCCCCTTGGTGGCCTTGTTGAAGTGGCTGACGACCGACCTCTTCTCCACCCCGTCCACCGTCCGGGAGTGCAGTACCCGCACGGTCGCCGTCCGCCCCGCGACCTCGCCCTTCGGCTTCCACGCGGTCGCGTACGCGGAGGACCGCAGGTCGAGCACCAGTCCCGCGCCGGCCGCCTCCGGCAGGGAGGAGGCCATCGGCGCCCGCCAGTGGGCGCCGAGGGCGCCCAGCCCGGGCAGCCTCACGCCCATCGAGCAGCGGTACGAGGGAATCCGGTCCGTCACGCGGACCGCGCCCCACAGCCCGGAGAAGACGAGCAGGGACCCGGCCGCGCGCCGCCCGGCCGCCGCGTCCAGCGAGGCGAGGTCCAGGGCGTCGTAGAGCACACCGGTGTAGATCTCCCCGGCGGGCCGCGTCCCGGCCGTCCGCAGCCCGGCGTTCTTGGCGATCTCCCCGCGCAGGCCCTCGCCGATCCCGAGCACCTCGCGCGCCTTGTCCTCGTCCGCCGAGCACAGCTCGACCAGCTCGCCGAGCACGGCCTCTCGCGCGGCCCTCAGCCCGGGCAGCGACAGCGACTCCAGCTGCAACGGCGCACCGCTTCCCGAGGGAGCCTTGCCTTCGGACGGGGGCAGCAGGACAAGCACGGGTTCTCCTTTTCTCGGGCTCCGCGCCAGCGTACGGGGTCGGAGATCCGGCCCCGTACGCGCGCGTGACCACCCCGTACGGCCCTGACGGAGACCGTTCCCGTGCGCCACGATCGAGGGAACGGTTCCCGATCCCTTGGACAGGCGATGTTCCGCTGACCGTCGGACCGGCCGGGGCGTGCGCCCGGTATCATGGTCGTTACGGCAGACGAGCCGGGCGGACGGCCGCGTGGAGGTCCTTGTGGACCTCCCCGAGGAACGTCCGGGCTCCACAGGGCAAGGTGGTGGCTAACGGCCACCCGGGGTGACCCGCGGGACAGTGCCACAGAAAACAGACCGCCGGGGACCTCGGTCCTCGGTAAGGGTGAAACGGTGGTGTAAGAGACCACCAGTGCCCAGGGTGACCTGGGCAGCTAGGTAAACCCCACCTGGAGCAAGGTCAAAAGGAGCCGCCGTCACAGGCGGCTCTGCGCGGACGCTTGAGGGCTGCCCGCCCGAGTCCGCGGGTAGACCGCACGAGGCCGGCGGCAACGCCGGTCCTAGATGGATGGCCGTCGCTCCGGAGCCCGCGAGGGCCCTGGAGAACAGAACCCGGCGTACAGCCCGACTCGTCTGTCGCCCCTTATTTTTGCAGGTCAGAGGCCGTTTTCTCGGAGTGGCAAAGCCACTCGGGTCGATTCCGGGTCGGATTCGAACCGGAAACAGGGGCGACAAGCTGACGATGTACGCCGTGTACTGCCCGTCTTGTCGCATCCATAAGGGATGGACGGGGCGTTTTGGGTACCGGGCAGTTCCATAGAGCAGTCGAGGATGGCTGCAAGACACCATCGCTCGACCGGGAAATACTGTCCGACATGTCGCCTCGGCGCGCCCTCGCCTGTAGCAAGCCGGCGTCTGGGTCTTGGAGGGCGTAGGCAGGGCGGCGGTTGCAGGCCTGGCGTACTCTCCTGGCCGGTGAGGTTTGACGGGGGAGGGGGAGAGCGCGTCCGAGTCGGCTCTTACTGCGTCACCCAGGGTGAAGATGCGTTGCCGTCGCGGTGAGAGCGGCGTGCTGACTCCCCTTCCCTCACGACCGACCAGCGGACTCAGTGGCGGGGCTTCACCTGCTTCGTGCTGCGGTGCGCCGGCGAAAGCCTTGGTGCAGCCATGACCGTATCGAGCGGAATCGGTTCGCCAATGTTGCGGACCCGGTACCGTTCTCAAACCTCAAGGGCTCCGTGCCGTTCGAGGTGGCCCGCTCCCTGTTATGGGATCTGATGTACGACGACGATCTGGGGCGCCGGTACTTTCCGGGCCTGGTCGTGCGCGAAGCCGGGGAGATCACTGCGGTCGGCTGCTGACACTCGGATATCAGCGAGCACATTTCCCTCTTCGGGGTGTACGTGACTCTCGTATGCTTGCGCCACGAGCCGCAATGGGTGGGGCACTTGAGGCGGCTGTTGTCGCCTGTGCTGTGCAGAGGTGCGGGCTTGTCCGGGGGGAGCTTCGGTGTACCTGGCACATGTGCGGGCCGAAAATTTTCGGATCTTCGGCCCGGCGCCGCAGCGGCAGGGAGACGACGACAAGTCGCTGCGAATCGACTTCGGCCCGGGCATCAGCGTGCTGGTGGGGGAGAACGACAGCGGGAAGACAGCGATCGTCGACGCGATCCGGCTGTGCCTGCTCACGACGGCGGCTGACTTCTACCGCATCACCAAGGACGACTTCCACGCGGGACGCAACGGACGGGTGGACACGTTCACCATCACATGCGTGTTCCGGGGTCTCACCGTTCAGGAACAGGGAACGTTCCTGGAGCTGGCCACCACTGAGGAGAGCGGTGAGACGGCTCTCTACGTCACCCTCAAGGCGCAGTTGATGGATCCGCTGCGGTCGAACCGAGTGTCGGTCACCACACGGACCGGGCCCGACGGCAAGGGGCCGGCGCTCGACGGCGCAGCCCGGGAACTGCTCAAGGCCACCTATCTCAGACCCCTGCGCGACGCCGAGGCCGAGCTGCGCTCCGGTCGCGGATCACGGCTGTCGCACATCCTCGCCAGCTATCCCGCCATCGCCAAGCAGACCGAAAACGACTTCGACGCAGACAACGACACAGCGACGACGCTGGTCGGCATCCTCAGCAGGGCCGAACACCACATCAGCGCCAACACCGCCGTGGCGGAGGCGCGCGACGCCATCAACACCGACTACCTGGAGAAGTTCTCGATCGGCTCCGACGTCCTGCGCGGAGAAATCGGAGTCGCCGGCGACGCCACCCTCCCCCGCGCACTGGAGCGGCTGGAACTGAAACTGTCCACGGGAGTGGGCGGAGCGGAGGAATGGACCAAGCGAGGACTCGGATACAACAACGCCCTTTTCATGGCAGCCGAGTTGCTGCTGCTCGGCAACAGCGAGACCGCGCCGCTCCTGCTGATCGAGGAACCCGAGGCTCATCTCCATCCCCAGCTCCAAAGCCGGGTGATGGAACTCCTGCAAGAACGCGCCGAGGAATCCAGCCCGCGGGTACAGGTCATCCTCAGCACGCACAGCCCCCACTTCGCCTGCGCCGTACCGGTCCAGCACCTCACCCTCGTGGCGCGCGGCAAGGCCTTCAGCCTGGCCCCCGACTGCACACAGCTGGAGGCCGGCGACTACCCCTTCCTCTCCCGCTTCCTCGACGTGACCAAGGCGAACCTGTTCTTCGCACGCGCCGTCGCCATCGTCGAGGGGGACGCGGAAGCTCTGCTGTTGCCGGCTCTCGCCCAGGCAACCGGCCGATCCTTCAGCCGAGCCGGCGTCAGCGTGGTCAATGTTGGACACACGGGCCTGTTCCGTTACAGCCGCATCTTCCAGCGCAGCGGTGAGCAGATCCCCGTCGCTGTCGCCCGCATCCGCGACCGGGATCTGGTCCCGAAAAACACCCCGAAAGACATGCGCGGCGAACTGCGCAGCTCGGACGAGATGACCCCGGCGGAGATCGCCGCCCACCTCGTGCTCTTGAAGGCCGGGGACAGCGGCAACGTCCAGACCTACGTATCCGACCACTGGACCCTGGAGTACGACCTGGCGGCCGCCTCCTGGCCACTGGCCACCGTCATGCACCAGGCGATCCAGTGCGCCCGCATCTCTGAGCGGTCATGGCCCGCAGCAGACAAGCTGGACGAGACCGAGCGGCGAGCAACAGGCGAGGTCAAGGCCTGGGAAGCGGAAGGCATTGGGCTGCCCGAGGTCGGCTTGCGCGTCTACCGGCCCCTGCGCATGAAGAACGCGAGCAAGGCCATCGCCGCCCAGCACGCGGCTCGCCTGCTGAAGAACGTCACGCTGACGGACGACGATCTGCCGCCCTATCTGCGCGATGCCTTCAGCCACCTTTGCAGCGGGGCGTGACATGACGACTCCGTACGATCCTGCCTCCTTCGCCAAGGACCGGATCGAGGCAGCCGCCGCGCTCCTCGGACTCGACCTCCCGCACCAGGAACAATGGGACTTCATCCAGCAGATGATCTCCCTGGACCTCCAGGCCGCACCCGGCTCGGGCAAGACCAGCCTCGTGGGCCTCAAACTGGCGCTCCTAGCCCAAGGATGGAGGTCAGCGACGCGCGGCGTGTGCGTCATCTCCCACACCAACACGGCCAAGGACGAGATCACGGCCCGCCTCGACGCGGTACCGGCCGGCCGCAACCTGCTGCACTACCCGCACTTCATCGGCACCATCCAGTCCTTCGTCAACACCTTCCTCGCCCTGCCCGCCCTGCGCTCCATGAACGTCGAGATCCAGACGGTGGACGACGACGCCTACGCAGCAGCAGCACTCCGGCAACTGGACCGCCCCCGCTACCGAGTCCTCAAGGGCACATTGGAGCGCCAGCGAGACGGCCACCAACTCATCTCCGAGGCCCGCTTCGTCTGCGAAGGAAGCCAACTGACCGTGGTCACCACACGGCCGCTTCCCTTCTCCGCCGACACCAACAGCGGAAAACAATTCGACCACCTCAAACGCCGACTCGCCCGAGCCGGCGTCTTCCGCTACGACGACATGTTCGCGATCGCGGAACGCCATCTGCTGCGAAATCCGACCCTGGCCGAAGCCACGGCCACGCGCTTCCCCTTCGTCCTGCTGGACGAGATGCAGGACACCAGCTCCATGCAGCAACGACTGCTGGACAAGATCTTCACCGACGGACACACCGTCGTCCAGCGCGTCGGAGACATCAACCAGCGCATCTTCGACGACCGCGGAGACACCCAGACCAGCCCCTCCGCCTTCCCCCTGCCCATGTCCGCCGAACTCCCAGTCAGCCGGAGATTCGGAAACAAGATCGCCGCCCTGGCCAGCGACCTCACCGTCCACCGCCCACAGCGCATCGAAGGCACAGGACACGAGGGCAGCATCGCCCTGCTGCTCTTCGACCAGGACTCTACCGACCAGGTGGTGCCCGTCTTCGAGCGCCTGGCTGGCTCTCTGGTCCCCCGGCACGTGCTCCTGCACAATCCCCCCAGGGTGCTGGGCGCCCGACGACACCCGGGCAGCTCCGCCAAGTTTCCCCAATCCCTGGCGTGTTACATCCCCGGCTTCCGGCTCCCCGGCCGCGGCGAGACTCGTGGCCTCCTCATCACGTCGGTCCGTACCGCGCGGGAGCAGCGCCGGCATGGTGACAGCCATGCGGCTGTCCAGCAGCTCTGGAACACGGTGCGTGGCGCCGTCCGCCCTTGCGCCCCAGAAGGTCTCCCCCCACTTGCCCGTCTCGACCGCCACCCCAGCACAGCCGGCGGACGCATCCGCGCGTTGCTGAACTCGCTACTGACCGACCCACTGGACGATGAGCAAAGTTGGGGACGGCTGACGCGGCAACTGCTTGAGACGCTGCCCGAACTCACTCAAGCACCATGGGACGACCTCTCCGCTCTGCAAGATCCGACTGCCTATCTTCCCGAAGCAGAACCGGACGCACATCGCCACATCGACGACTCCGGCCACGTATCCGCAGTGGCCGGTACCATTCAGAGCGCCAAGGGTGAAACCCACGCCGCAACCCTCGTCCTTGAATGCCTTGACAGGACCGGCAAGAAGCATGACGTCTCGGAGGTGCTGGCACTGCTGGCCGGAGTCGGCGACATCGCCCGTGCTTCCGCGACAGTCCGCCGAGCGGCACAACTCATCTTCGTCGGAGCCACTCGCCCTACTCGTCTGCTTGCCCTGGCTGCCTTGCGGGAGCGGGCCGAACCATACACCGAGACTTTGGCCGAGCGGGGCTGGGCCATCCACCATGTCACGGATCCCTGGTTGTAGCAGAGCCTGGCCGCGAACGGTGGTTCCCTTCTTCGTCCCAGCAGGGAGTTATAGGTTGCTCTTTCACGCACCTCTCCTGAGGCCATGAGCTACGCCCTGGCCCAGCTGCCCCGAGTGCTCCAGAACCCGCTGCTGGTACGGGCAGGACTGGCGCCCGCACCTCGCGCCGAGGCCTCCACGGTGATGCACCGACTGGCGACGAGATCTGCCGAGTACCCCGGAGTCATCCACCGCCAACTGATGCGGGCGCGCTGTGAACCGGACTCACATGCTGCGCGTAAGGGGGAAGGGAGGCGTGGTTCACCTTCGGTTGTCGAGATGGCTGGTAACAGTTCCATCAATCGGGGTATGTCACTGTCGGCGAGGTCGTGAATACGGGATGCTGTCAGTGTCATGGGGCACACTGGCAGAGCCAGACGCAGCCTTGGGGGGTACGCGATGAGTGTGACGATCAACGAGCAGTGGCAAACAGATCATGATGACGACGTTGTGATCGTGGTTTCTGATGAGGAGTACCAGGCCGCGGCGCAGCGCGCGTTAGATGAGATTGGCCTGACGTATGCTCAGCTTGAGGATCAGGCGCGCAGCGGTTACTTCACGTCCGCACAGGCCCACGCGCTCTGGGTGTCGATCGGCGGCACGGTTGACCTCTGAGCTTGAGCGACAGGCTCGTGCATTTGCTCAGGAGTTACAGAAGACACTCAACGGGACTGTGTGTCAGCACGTACGCATTGCGGCCGTGCTCCGTCCTCGGTCCGGAGTTGGCCCTGTTTTCACCCTTGGCCACGGCCTGTCCCGCAGCAACCCGACCCAACCTCAGGCCTTTCCGCTGCGTGTCGACAATAAGAACCCTCGCGCTTGGATGAGTCTGTCTTTTCAGCTGCGTCTCGACGATGAGGGCTCGTTTCTGACAGTACATTCGTCATATTGTGCCATTTTTGCTGACCAGGGCTTGGAGTCGTGTCTCTGTCACTTTGACTACGAGCGCGAAAAGGACAGATACACCAGCGCGCACGTTCAGGTCTACGGTACGTCGCCAGCTCTGGAGGCGTTGAACGGCAAGGATGACCAGAAGCGCACTCTTGACAAACTGCATATCCCGGTCGGAGGTAAGCGTTTCCGGCCGTGCATCGAGGACGTCATCGAATTTCTGATCAATGAGCGGCTCGTCGATGCATACGTTGGCTGGGAACAGAGAGTCGAAGAAGGACGAGCCCGGTATCGGAGAAGCCAACTGAAAGCTGCCATGCGGCGCCATCCGGACGTCGTGGAAGAGTACCTGCGGGAGAAGGAGCGTGCGGAGGAGGGGAGCTGAAGTCGATCCGCACCTCAGGTCGGTGCGGTGCGGGGCTGAGGCGCGTTCGACGAACGCGACACGTTGTCATCTGGCGCAGCGGTCCCCTTCTTTCTACTTCCGAGCTCGTTGGGTCTGCCGCCCTGCAGTTCTCGTCTTGCAGTCTTGGCGTCCAGAAGGCTTGAGTCGGGAGCGTGCCCCAGGGTCCCGGCGTGCCGTCACCCCGCCGGAAGCGGGTGGCGGCTGAAGTGTGACGAGTTGAGACGGGGACCTGAGTCTCGCGGCTCTCCCGGCCGACGGGTGCCCGTTCTTGGCCAAAGTGCCACACGTGGGTTTTTCGCCTGGTTCCTGTGTCCAGGCTTCAGCCCGGGACCCGGCGAGTGGACGCCTGGGTGACAGCTAGGGGGATGGCTTGATGGCGGTTGAGCCGACGGAGACCGCGTGGCGTATTCAGGCAGCTGTTGCGGATTGGACAGCCAAGGCTGATTCGAAGGCATCGTTTGCTCTGACGATGCAGTCCACGGCGTTGGCTGTCTTGGGTCTGCTGGCGAGCTCTAAGAAGTCATCTCATTTGGCAAGTCTGCGGTAGCAGATGAGGATGCAGGCGATGCTGGTGAAGGCGAGGAAGTGCTCGGCTTTGCGCTCGTAGCGG
>NZ_JBEYUZ010000046.1:0-25669 GCF_040643755.1 Streptomyces sp. NPDC047079 | reverse complement strand
CTGTCGGCCGAGCTGCACACAGCGAACCAGGCCCGTGACGCGCTCGCCCGCCAGGTGCAGCAGCTGGGCGCGAAGCCCGTCGCCGGGCCGCCCGGGAGCCGCGGTGAGCCAGGCAAGAGTGTGGTCGGCCCTCAGGGACCCCAGGGTGAGCAAGGCCCGCCCGGACCCGAGGGGCCGACCGGACCATCTGGGGCGCCGGGCAAGAACGGGGAGAACGGAGCGAACGGCGTCAGTCAGACCGGGGCCCCCGGCATCAACGGGGCCACCGGACCGGCCGGGCCGCAAGGACCACCGGGCGAGCGGGGGCCGACTGGCCCCCAAGGCCCGCCGGGCGCCGATGGGAAGGACGGCGCGGACGGGAGGGACGGGCAGACCTGCCCGGACGGGTACTCCCTGCAGGCCCCGGCCTGGGATCCGGACGCTCTGGTCTGCCGCCGGGACGGCGCCCCACAGCCGGAGAAGAAGAACAGCAGCCTCCTCGGCATGGGCCTCGACCCACAACGCCGCCAGTACACATGACGACGCCCCCTGCACGGCCCAATACGGGCTGTGCAGGGGGCGTTTCGTCATGCCCGGGGTCAGTCGGCCGGCGGCTTATCGGCAACGAACGTGCCAATGCCCGTCTCACCACGCAGCCAGCCCTCTCGGCGCAGGTACGCCAACGCCTTCTGGCTGGTCGACGACGCGACACTCAGTTCGGTGGCCAGCTCCAGCGTGGACGGCACACGCGAGCCAGGCGCATAGGTGCCGTCCTTGATACGACCGATGACGATCTGCGCCACCTGCCGCCACACCGCCCGCGTCCGGTCAAGATCAGCAGTCATACCGGTGACCGTAGGATCCCGCGTCATACCGCGCGACCGCAGCAACCCTCGGCAAGGCGCGGTAAGGCGCGGTATGGTCACAGCACGTAAAACCCCCGCGACCGTGTGACCGGCCCGGGGGCATGGCCGACGCTGCGAAGGAGCGACGACATGGCAGAGGGTACGCGCTGCTACACGACCATGTCAGGCCCGGTACACCTCCCGGAGCCCACGCCGCCAGTCGAACCCGTGCCGGGCTGTGATGTCTGCGAGGCGCTGGGCCGGCAGCGAGATCAAGCCACGAAGGATGGCGACCACTCGCGGGCTACTGACTACTCGGTGGAGATCCGCCAGCACCCGCACGCAGGCAAGCGATGAGCGGGGAGTCGGCGTTCTCGTTCGTGCCGCCGCCCGAGCATTTCCCGCGGCCGGAGGACCTGCCGCAGATGGAGCCCGTGGCGTTCCTGACCCTGCGGGTGTCCCACGACAGCGGCCGTACATGGGGGCCCCGCAGGGCTGTTCGCGGCGCCGATCCTTTCGCCACGGCGGCCTGGCCGCCCTGCAAGTGCTGGCGCTGCCGCCAGACCTAGAGACTCCGCTGCCGATCCCGCCGTTTGACGGCAGCGGTGAGCCCGCCGGGTACGGAGGTGAACCGTGCGCCGCGGGCGGGGTGGCCGCCACTACCTGAACAGAGAGGGCGGCCACCCGTCACGTACCAACCACTGAAAGGCACAACCATGCAGCACAACCCCGACGAGCTGGTCTGGAAGACGTCCACCTACACCAACGGCAACGGCGCCTGCGTAGAGGTCGCCGTGCTCCCCGACGGCGGCCGGGCCGTCCGCGACACCAAGGACCGCGACGGCGGTACGCAGTACTACAACCGCGCCGAGTGGTCCGCGTTCATCGCGGGCGTGAAGGACGGCGAGTTCGACCTCTGATCCGCACGCCCTGTACGGCGGCCCCGGCCGGCTTCCACGCCCCGGCCGGGGCCGCTTCATGCTCGGGCGTTGTGGTGCACGGGGGAGTGCGGGACAATGGTGTCGTCCCAGTTCAGACCACGTGTGGCCCACCCGGGATGCGTGAGCGGTGCGTGAACGGGAGTCCCGAAGTGGGCCGGAATAACTGGAGTGACCCAGAGCAACGGGCCCCATCGACCAGGGATTTTCAGGACTGCTGGAGTAAGCCGGAGTCACTCGGAGAGAAACCCCAGGACTTTTAATCCATTGGTTGTGGGTTCGAGTCCCACAGGGCCTACCGAAGAGCCCCCGGTCACAGTGCGTGTGACCGGGGGCTCTCGCGGTTTCAGTACCTTGGAGATCGTTGGCTCGGCCAGTGCTCGGCCGAAGGGCAGTCGATCGTGGTTCGCGGGCCCGGGCCCGAGCCGCCGTCGCCGTCTCGCGGGGGCTCACCGAGGCGGCCCGGGCGGGTAATCGCTGCACCGCCGACGCCGAGGCGTACCGTGCCCGCATGGAGCAGCGAGAGATTATGCAGCGGGTCGTCGGCATCCTGACCGAGGCGCTGGAGATGCGGCGCCAAGTCCGGGAGAACCCTGAAGGTGACGTGATGCAGAGCGAAGCGGTCGCTGCGCTCCTCGAGGAGATGCTGCCGCGCATCGAGCTGCCCGCCGATGCCGGCGTCCAAGAGATGGCGGCTGCTGTCAGCAAGCAGCTGGGCCCAGCCATCGTGCAGATCGCCTCCGCGTTCGCGCTCGCCTTCGTGCAGCTCGCCGAGATCCACGACGAGGGGCGCGTCGACGTCTCTCCGGCGGACGTCCTGCAGTCGATCTCCCTGCACTTCGAGAACGAGGCGGAGAAGTAAGGGCCGCCCAGGCTCGGCCTGAGTGCCAGGGCCTCGGATTCCCGAGCCGGCCGGCGACCGCGTGGGTCAGCCCGCCGTCAGCTCCGTGAGGGGCAGGGTGTGCTGGGTGTGGACCACCTTCGCCCGCAGGTAGTGGACGTTGTGCGCCGTGGTGAAGACCCCCGTGGGGACGTGGTGGGTGACCGTCAGGCCAAGGCCGCGCAGCTGGGCCGCCTTGTCGGGGTTGTTGGAGAGCAGGTCCAGCGTGTCGATGCCGAGGGCGCCGAGCATCTGCGCTGCGGCCGTGTAGTCGCGGGCGTCCTCCGGCAGGCCGAGTGCGGCGTTCGCCTCGTAGGTGTCCAGACCCCGGTCCTGGAGGGCGTATGCGTCGAGCTTGTTGTAGAGGCCGATGCCGCGGCCCTCCTGGCGGAGGTAGAGCAGGACGCCGCCCTGGTCGGCGATGCGCTCCACCGCCTCGCGCAACTGGGGGCCGCAGTCGCAGCGGGCCGAGCCGAAGACGTCGCCGGTCAGGCACTCGGAGTGAAGCCGCACCAGCGGTGGCCGCCCGGCGGCGGGCCGACCGAGGACCACGGCCACGTGCTCCTGGCCGTCGGTGAGGCCGTGGAAGGTGACCAGGTCGGCGGTGACCGTGTAACCGTCGCCGAAGCGAAGCGGGACCGTCACGCGGGTGCGGACCGTGGCGGCGGTGAGGCCGGCGGTGGGGCTGGCGGCGAGGTCGTCGGGGATGGAGAGGTCGTCGGGGATGGAGAGGTCGTCGGCGCTGGAGAGGCCGGCGGTGAGGTCGGTGGGGAGGCGGGTCGGGTCGCTGCTGTCAGTGGCTGCGATGGCGTCGCGTGGGTCGCGCATGGCTGTCGTCCTTCTCCGGGCCGGCGGATTGCGGGTGCGGAGGATGCGCCCCATGCTTCAGATTTGAAGCACAACCTCGGCCGGCGACTCTAGCCCGTGATTTAAGTTTCAAGCAAGCCTTTTTACGGGAGTGCCGCGGTTACTCCGTCGCCCCGGACGAGCGCCGACGCCACGGCAGGCCGTTGCATCCCGGCCGCTCCTCGTCGCCCTGGAGCGCGTCCGTGATCCGGGTGCAGATGGCCTCGAGCTGGGTGACCTGCTCGGGTGTGAGGTGGTCGAAGACGGAGGCGCGGACCGTCTCGACGTGGCCCGGCGCAGTACGTTCCAGTAGCTCCATGCCCGCCTCCGTCAGTACCGCCGTGCTGCCGCGCCGGTCGGTGGGGCAGCCCTCCCGGCGCACTGTGCCGTCCCTCTCCAGGCGGGTGACGACGTAGGTCAGCCGACTGCGCGTGATCTTCAGCGTCTCGGCGAGGTCGGTCATCCGCATCCGGCGGTCGGGCGCGTCGGAGAGGTTGGCGAGAACCGAGTAGTACAGATGCGGCATGCCGGCTTCCTGCTGGAGCTGCCGGTCGACCGTGTCCTCCAGGAGCCACGATGCGGCGAGGTACGAGCGCCAGGCGCGCTGTTCCTCGGGGGTGAGCCAGCGGGTCGTCATAGCGCCAGTGTAGTTATTGTTTAAAAGTTGAACCAAGCGGCGCCCTCCGCCCGAGGCTTCCTGCGGGATCTCGACCTACGGCCCTGCCCGGCGCATCCTGACCACGCGACCTCCGACACGCCCGACACCCCCGGCACGCCCGACACTCCGGACACCCCCGACACTCCCGAGACCTCCGGCTCCCTCGAGACCCCGGCCGCCGACATCCCCGGCACCCCCGACACACTCGAGACCTCGGCTCGAACCGAAACCCCGACTCGCGATCCCAGATCCCGATTCCCGATCCCCGACCCCTGGAGCGCACCCCCATGGCCCATCCCTACGTCCTGTTGTCCGCCGCCGTCTCCCTCGACGGCTTCCTGGACGACACCGGGCCCGAGCGACTCCTGCTGTCCGGGCCGGAGGACTTCGACCGGGTCGACGAGTTGCGGGCGGGCTGCGACGCGATCCTCGTCGGCGCGGGCACGCTGCGCACCGACAATCCGCGGTTGCTGGTCTACTCGCAGGAGCGGCGCGCGGCCCGGGTCGCCGCAGGACTGCCGGAGTACCCGCTGAAGGTCGTGGTCAGCGCGTCGGGAGACCTCGATCCGGAGGCCCTCTTCTGGCACACGGGCGGCGCGAAGGCCCTCTACACCACGGACAAGGGCGCAAAGCGGCTGCGCGGGCTGCTGCCGGCGGACGTGGGCGTGATCGCGCTGGGCCCGGATGTGGAGTGGCGGGCCGTGCTCGCTCATCTGGGTGACGTCAAGGGCATACGCCGGCTGATGGTCGAGGGCGGCGGGCTGGTGCACACCCAGTTGTTGCAGCAGGGGCTCGCCGACGAACTGCAACTCGTGCTCGCCCCGCTGGTCGTGGGACAGCCCGACGCGCCGCGGATGTTCGGCCCGGGGGCGTACCCGCCGGGACGGATGCGGCTGATGGAGACACGGTCCGTCGGGGACGTCGTGCTGATGCGCTACGTGCCCACCGCGCCCGGAACCGGCCGGTCGGCCTCCGCCGCGGACCGGCGATGGCTGGAGACGGCGTGCGAGCTGGCGGCGCAGTGCCCGCCCTCCCGGACGGCCTTCAGCGTGGGGGCGGTGATCGTCGCGGCCGACGGCACGGAGCTGGCGCGGGCGCACTCCCGGGAGGGCGGGGACCCGGTGGTGCACGCGGAGGAGGCGGCGCTGGCCAAGCTTGACCCGGCGGATCGGCGACTGGCCACCGCCACGGTCTACAGCAGCCTGGAGCCATGCGCCCGCCGCGCGTCCCGGCCCGCGCCGTGCGCCCGGCTGATCCTCGACGCCGGGGTACGCCGGGTGGTCACCGCCTGGCGTGAACCGGACACGTTCGTGGCGGCGGCGGACGGAAACGCGCTGCTGAGGGCGGAGGGCGCGGATGTGGTGCTGCTGCCCGAGTACGAGGAGCGGGCCAAGGCCCCGAACGCCCATCTGCTGCCCCCGCCCGAAAGCCGCTGAAGGCCGGAAAACGGTGGTGAAGCGCCGTGGACGTAAACCCGTGTGCTCAGTGTCGCGCGCATGGCGTACACTGGAATCACCGACGCGGGGTGGAGCAGCTCGGTAGCTCGCTGGGCTCATAACCCAGAGGTCGCAGGTTCAAATCCTGTCCCCGCTACTGATGGCCGAGGGCCGGAATCCGAAAGGGTTCCGGCCCTCGGTGTTTTCCGGCTCGCCACCTGTCCGCGTACGCCGCTGTGTACGCCGGTCGGCCCACAGCGGTCGCCCCCCGCTCGTCCTGCGGGAAGCCTGGACGGGTGGTGCAGCAAGGAGGCGCGTGGCGGATCGAGGAGCCGTGCGACAAGAAGGACGGCGGGCCAAGGCCCGCAACACCGTACGGCGGGGCCGGCGCCCCGCACGACCGGACCGTCGGCGGCCCGGCCGTCACTCCTCTTCCCGAGGACAACGACCGGCGGGGCGACCGCTCCGTCGACGGACTCGACGGACTCGACCGTGTTGACGGCGTTGACGACGGCTCCGGCCGCTTGGCCGACCCGAAGGGCCTTGACGACGGCCCCGGCCGATCTGCCAACGCCCCGGACGGTCGTGACCGTCGTGACCCACGTGACGGTCGTGACGCTCGTGACCCACGTGACGGTCGTGGCAGTCCTGGCGGTCGTGGCAGTCCCGGCGGCCGCCGGACCGGAGGCCGTGCCTGCTCCGGTGGACGTATCCGGCCCGAGGACCGTGCCCGGTCCAGCGGCGGCGTCCGGTCCACCGGCCGTCCGGCGCGGGACGGTGGCGATCCGGGCCTCCGGCCTGTCGACCGCCCCATGGGCCCGGCCCACGGCCATCCCGTCATGACGAGTGCCAGGTCCGGGGAGTCCCGAGCGCCGGGGATCATGCCCGAGGACGCCCGGCCGCCGGGGACCGGCCCCAAAGACGCCCGGCCGCCGGGGAGCAGGCCCGGGAACTCGCGGCCGCCGAGGGCCAGGCCCGAGAATGCCGGAGCGCCGGGGTCCGGGGCCGGAAACGGCCGGTCGCCGGGTACCGGTCCGGTGGAGAGCCGGCGGAGTTCACACGTGCGGGCGCTTCTGCGGGCCCTGCCCGCGCTGCTCATCGTCCTAGGCGTCTGCTGCGGCCGGCTGACGCCGTCCGCCTTCCCGGCCGTCGCCCTGTTCACCGCCGCCCCGCTCGTCGCCGCGCCCCTCCACTCGCTGCGCGGCACCGTCGTCACCGGCGCCGCGGCCCTCGCCGCCGTACTGGCCGTGCACCTCGGACTCGCTGGGCTCGGTGCGTCAGGGCCGTCAGGTGCGCTCACCGAGGCGCTCACCACCATCGCCGCGGCCGTCCCCGCCGTCCTCATCAACATGCTCGTACGCCGCAATGACGCACGCCTGGCCTCCGCCCGCCGGATCGCCGAGGCCGCGCAGCGCGCCGTACTGCCCGAGCCCGCCGCGCGGATCGCAGGGCTCCGGATCGCCGCCCGGTACGAGGCGGCGCAGGCCGACGCCTCCATCGGCGGCGACCTGTACGCCGTTCAGGGCTCCCCGCACGGCGTACGGCTCGTGGTCGGGGACGTGCGGGGCAAGGGAACGGGCGCCGTGGCCGCCGTCGCCGTCGTCACCGGCGCCTTCCGGGAGGCCGCCGAGCAGGAGGCGACCCTGGAGGCCGTCGCCCAGCGCCTGGAGCGAGCGCTGTCGCGCGAGGGCCTCCGCCGGGACGGCCCCGACGCCCACGAGGAGTTCACCACCGCGGTCCTCGCGGAGATCCCGCACGAGGAAGGCCTCGTCCGCATCGTCAACCGCGGCCACCCCGCCCCCCTGCTCCTGCTCCCGGACGGCACCGTTCGCGAACTGGAAGCGCACGAGCCGGCGCCGCCGCTCGGCATGAGCGACCTCGCGACCTCGCCCGACCGCGCGGAGGAGTGGGACTTCCCGCCCGGCTCGACGCTGCTCTTCTATACGGACGGGGTCTCGGAGGCCCGGGACGCGCGCGGCGAGTTCTACGACCCGGCCGAGGGCCTCGCCGGCCGTGTCCTGACCACCCCGGGCGCCGTGCTGGCCGCCGTGACGGAGGACGTCGCCCGTCATACCGGCGGTCAGGCCACGGACGACATGGCTCTGCTGGCAGTGCGCCGGTCCGAGCGCTCATGACCCCCTTCGAGGATCCCCCTTCGAGGATCCCCCTTCGAAGGCCAAGCATCGTTGAGCGCCGGGTCGTTGTCACGGTGGGTGAGGAGGTGACCTCCCTCCGCATAACAACTGACGCACCGTCAATACCGATGAGGTAGATGAGGTGTGGCCAACTCGCCCGTTTTACGCCGTTCCTGTCATGAAAGTCCTGGCCAAGAGCGTCAAGGATCTGTCCGAACCGCTTGGAATCCAGGCCCCGCGTCTATTAACGTTCGATAACGCAGCGCGGTCGTCCCAGCCGTCACCAGAGGCGGCTCCGTGCGCGTGTGCCGAATCCCGCAAGGGAACCGGGGAACCACCACTTTGGGGTGAATCGGGCGGATACCGCTGTGTCGAAACGGCCGGTATACGCGCGTAGGAGACCTTCCCCTCCGAACCCGTCAGCTAACCCGGTAGGCGAAACGGAAGGAAAGGAGTGCGCCCACGTGGCGTCCAACCGGCCTGCCGAGAGCACCTCGTTCGCCCCAAGCGGCACGCAGACGATCGGCTTCGCGTCCCGCACCGACGAGGGCCCCTGGGAGGAGTGGAACCCCACCGAGGATTCCGTCCGTCCCGTCCGCGGTCGGCACCGCGTCACCAAGCAGCGCGGCGGCGGACTCGCCCGCAGCTCCACCGTTCTGGGCGTCGGCGTGATGGCCGCGGTAGGCGCGGGCGGCATGGCCACCGCGCAGACCGGCAAGCCTCCGGTGTCCATATCCCTGCCCGACCTCTCCTCGGTCACCGACTCGGCCAAGGCGCTCATCGGCGAGGAGCAGGCCAGCGCCCCCAAGGGCTCCGCCACCGTCCTGAGCACCGCCGGCGTGAGCACCACCGAAGCGGCCGCGGGCACCAAGAACGCGGGCGAGGCCCTGCGCGCCCGGATCATGCAGCAGGCCGAGTCCCAGCAGGACCGGATCGCCGCGGAGGCTGCGAAGGCCGCTGAGGCCGCCGCCGCGAAGAAGGCCGCCGCCGCGGCGGCCAAGGCTCAGGACGCCGCAAGGACCAAGGCCGCCGCCGAGAAGAAGGCGGCCGAGGCGGAGGCCAGGAAGAAGGCCGAGGCCGCGCGGCTGGCCGAACTGGCCAAGCAGTTCGCGCTGCCCACCTCCTCGTACACCCTGACCTCGCGCTTCGGCGACGCCGGCGCCATGTGGTCCTCCGGCTACCACACCGGCCTCGACTTCGCCGCCCCCACGGGCACGCTCATCAAGGCCGTCCACAGCGGCACCATCACCCAGGCGGGCTGGGCGGGCTCGTACGGCTACCGCACGGTCCTCACCCTCGACGACGGCACCGAGCTGTGGTTCTGCCACCAGTCGTCGATCAGCGTCACCGTCGGTCAGAAGGTGTCCACGGGCGACGTCATCGGCCGCGTGGGCGCGACCGGCAACGTCACCGGGCCGCACCTGCACTTGGAGGTCCACCCGAACGGCGGCGCCACCGGGATCGACCCGATGGCGTGGCTCCAGAGCAAGGGCCTCAACCCCTGAGACCGGTGGCCTCCACCCGGACACCCGCCCCCTGCCGGACGCCTGCCCCCTCCCGGACACCCGCCCCCTGCCGGACGCCTGCCCCCTCCCGGACACCCGCCCCCTGCCGGACGCCTGCCCCCTCCCGGACTCTGGTCGTCCCCTGTCTGACCCCCGCCGTCGGCTCCCGAACCCCGGCGGTCCTGACGACAACCCCCCGACGTCAGGGCCGCCGGTCAGATGCGTCGCGTGGAACGGCCTTCAGGCGGAATATCGTCTTCCGGCGCGGGCGTTGACGTAGGGCATGAGTTCTCTTCGTAAGCTCGGCTCCTCCGACCTCGAGGTCTTCCCCCTCTCCCTCGGCGGCAACGTCTTCGGCTGGACCGCAGACGAGACGCAGTCCTTCGCCGTCCTCGACGCCTACACGGCGGCCGGCGGCAACTTCGTCGACACGGCCGACGCCTACTCGGCGTGGGTCCCCGGAAACAAGGGCGGCGAGTCCGAGACCGTCATCGGCAAGTGGCTCGCGGCGCGCGGCAACCGCTCCGACGTGATCATCGCGACCAAGGTCAGCCAGCACCCCGAGTACCGGGGGCTGAGCGCCGCCAACATCAAGGCCGCGGCCGACGCGTCCCTGCGCCGCCTCGGCACCGATTACATCGACCTCTACTACACGCACTTCGACCAGCCGGAGCTGCCGGTCGAGGAGATCATCGGCGCGCTCGACGAACTGGTGAAGGCGGGCAAGGTGCGCGCCATCGGCGCCTCCAACATCTCCGCCGAGCGCCTGCACGCGTCCCTCGACTTCTCCGACCGCGAGAACCTGGCGCGGTACGTGGCGCTGCAACCGCACTACAACCTGGTCTCCCGCGACACCTACGAGGGCCCGCTCCAGGACGTGGCCTCCCGCGCGGGCCTGGCAGCCGTTCCCTACTACGCGCTCGCGTCCGGCTTCCTGACCGGCAAGTACCGGCCGGGCACCACCGTGGATTCGGCGCGGGCCCAGGGAGCGGGCAAGCACCTGGAGACCGAACGCGGCCGACGCGTGCTCGCGGCCCTCGACGAGGTCGCGCACACGCGGGGAGCGGAGATCGCGACGGTGGCACTGGCGTGGCTCGCGGCGCAGCCGACGGTCGTGGCCCCGATCGCCTCCGCCCGCACGGTGGAACAGCTGCCCGCGCTGCTGGCGGTGGCGGACCTGACCCTGACGGAGGAGGACCTGGCCAAGCTGACGGAGGCGTCGGCGTAGCGCGGTGACGACCGTCCGCAACCACGGAGTCGGCGGCACAACACCGCGACCCTACGAGCGGTAGGGGTTGTACGCGGGAGGGGGCGCCGTCGGCCCGTGGCGCGGCGCCGGGTGCCACGGGACGTGCCCGTATCCGTGCCCGTACCCGTAGCCGGGCCAGACCGGCACGGGTACCGGCGCCGCGGTTCGTACGGCCTGCGCCAGCGCCGGCCGTGCCACCACCCGCCGGGCCCACAGCGCGGAGAGCAGCTCCCCCTCCCGTGCGACGAAGTCTGCCCCCACCCGGCCGCGGCGCCCCCGGTGCCGCAGGAACGCCAGTGAGGTCGCGTAGGCCTCGTACTCGGCGACCGAGCGTGCCGCCGCCTTCCCGAAGTGCTGCCGTGCGTACTGCCGGGCCAGCCGCCGCGCCCGCATGGAGCCGAGGACGAACGGTTCCGCCGGCCCCAGCCACCCGGTGGCCGCGTATGCCGGCAGCTCCTCCCGTACCGTCCTCAGCTCCCGCTGCCGCGTCCAGATCACCAGCCAGGTCAGCAGCGCGAACGCGGGCGCCATGAAGGACGCGTACACCGCGAAGAACCCGTACTCGCCGAACGACGACGAGCCGTTCCACATGGAGTGCATGCCCATGGCGAGCAGCAGGCCGCCCAGGGGCATCAGCACGCGGAGTACGGGCCTGCGCTCCGCCGACAGCGCCGCGGTACCGAAGCCGATGCCGGTGAGCACGGTGAACAGCGGATGCGCGAAGGGCGACATCACCACACGGACGAAGAAGGTCGCGGCCGTCACGGACGCGAGCCCCCGCTCACCGCTGAGCTGGTCCGTGCCGAAGGCGGTGCCCAGATAGAGGATGTTCTCGGTGAACGCGAAGCCGGTCGCGGTGACGCCCGCTATCACCACCCCGTCGACGATCCCGGTGAAGTCCCGTCTGCGGAAGAGGAAGACCAGGAGCACGGCCGCCGCCTTCGCGGACTCCTCGACGATCGGTGCTATGAGGGTCGCACCGAGTGTGTCGGCGTTGTTCGGGTCGGCGGTCGCGGTCGCTATCCATCTGGTCGCGAAGCTGTTCGCGACGATCGCGATGAGCGCGGCCGCGCACGCCCCCCAGGCGAAGGCGAAGATCATGTTCCGCCAGGGCCCGGGTTCCACCCGGTCCAGCCAGCGGAACGCGGCGACCAGCAGCGGCACGGGCAGCACCGCGAGTCCCAGTCCGACCAGGAATCCCTCGGTACCCGTCTGCTGCCGCACGAGGGCGAGGATGACGAGGCCGGACAGCGCCAGGAGCGTGACCGGCGCCCCGTAGCGCACCCAGCGACGCTGCCACCAGTGCGGGTGCCCGACCTCCCTCGCGTTGCCGTCGGGGGGCGTCGGATACGAGGGACAGGTGGCCACGGCATCGACCTTAACGAGACTGGGGGGCCGCCCGCGACGGAGTCCGGCGGGCCCGCGGGGCGCTCAGTCGCCGGCGGCGGACTGGTCCCGGTGCTGTACGCGCCGGAACAGCAGGTCGTTCACGACATGACCCTTGTCCAGCCCCTGGCCCTCGAAACGGGTCAGCGGACGGAAATCGGGACGTGGCGCGTAACCGCCCTCGGGCTGGGTGTTCTCGAAGTCGGGGTGCGCGGTGAGCACCTCGAGCATCTGTTCGGCGTACGGTTCCCAGTCCGTCGCGCAGTGCACCAGTGCGCCCGGCTTGAGACGGGCGGCGGCGAGCGTGAGGAACTCGGGCTGGATCAGCCGCCGCTTGTGGTGGCGCTTTTTCGGCCATGGGTCGGGGAAGTAGACGCGCAGTCCGTCGAGGGCGTCGGGCGGAAGCATCTCGCGGAGCAGGATGATCGCGTCGCCGTTCGCCACCCGGATGTTGGTCAGGTTGTTCCGCTCGGCGAGACCCAGCAGATTGCCCTGGCCGGGGGTGTGCACATCGACGGCGAGGATGTTGGTGCCCGGCTCGTCGGCGGCCATCCGCGCGGTGGCCTCGCCCATGCCGAAGCCGATCTCCAGCACCACGGGGTGCGTGTTCCCGAACAGCTCCGCCAGGTCGACCGTGCGCTGCCCGTCGATGTCCAGTCCCCACAGGGGCCACAGCCGCTGCAAGGCGTCCGCCTGCCCGGCCGTCACCCGGCTGCGCCGCGGCTGGAAACTCCGGATCCGCCGTTCGAAGTGAGACCCGGCGGGGTCCGCCTTCGGCCCCTCGGGGAACCGGGGCTCTCCTTTGGCCCGGCTGCGGTGCGGGGAGGCGACGGAGATGCGCGGGGGCCGACCGCCGAGGGCGGCCTCGGGGTCTTCGGGGGCGAAATTGAGAGAGTCAGACACAGTGGCTTCAATTTTAGGGGGAGGACAGGACCAACCGGTCTGCTCCGACCAGCGGCACAGCGAAGGCCGGCCTGGCCGGGTCTTGGGGTGGGCTGACGTGGCCGGGTCCGGGGGCGGCTGGTCTGGCCGGGTCTCGGCCGGGATGACCTGCCCGGGGCGCTCGGGACCCCCGGGCCTGGCGTCCCGGGCACGCAAGATCCGCCCGGATCTCCCGGACGTCTGGCCCGCCCGGAGCCCCCGGACGCCCGGCGTCCCGGGACGAGGCCATCGGGCACCTGGTGGGGCCGGGGGCTCGGCTCGTGGGTGGGGTGGGCGGGTGGTTCACTCTCGGTCCAGCACCGCCAGCGCCCGGCGTGCCACCTCCCGCCCGATCGGCAGCGAGGCGGTCGCCGCGGGCGATGGCGCGTTCAGGACGTGCACCGCCCGGGCCCCCTCCCGGATCAGGAAGTCGTCGACCAGCGTCCCGTCCCGCAGCACGGCCTGCGCCCGGACCCCCGCCGGGGCCCGCAGGAGATCGTCCGCCCGGACCTCCGGCAGCAGCCTGCGCACCGCCTGGGTGAACGCCTCCTTCGACACCGACCGCCGCAGTTCGCCCGCCCCGTACCGCCAGTGGCGCCGGGCTATCCGCCACGACCCGGGCCACGCGACGGTCGCGCCGAGCTCCCGTGGCCGTACGACCCCCCAGCCGTACCCCTCGCGGGCCAGCGCGGGGACCGCGTTCGGCCCGATGTGCACCTCTCCGTCGATGCCTCGCGTCAGATGCACCCCGAGGAACGGGAACGCCGGATCCGGCACCGGATACACCAGCCCCCGCACCAGCCCGGGCCGCGCCAGCGCGTAGTACTCACCCCGGAACGGCACGATCCGCATACCGGGCTCGTCCCCCGTCAGCCGGGCCACCTCGTCACAGTGCAGTCCGGCGCAGTTGACCAGCACCCGCGCGCGGAGGACCGTCCCGCCGGCCGTGCGCACGGCGACGCCCAGCGCCGGGCGCCGGTCGATGCGTACGACCTCCGCCCCGTACCGGATCTCCGCCCCGGAGGCCTCGCCCAGCTGCTCCGCCACCGCCACGAAGTCGCAGATCCCGGTCGTGCCCACGTGGATGGCCGCGAGTCCGCGCACCTCCGGCTCGTACTCCGCGATCTGGGGCGGGCCCAGTTCCCTGACCGGTATGCCGTTCTCCCGGCCGCGTTGGACGAGCGCGTGCAGGCGGGGCAGCTCCTCGCGTTCTGTGGCGACGATCAGCTTGCCCGTGACGGCGTGCGCGATGCCGTACTCCGCGCAGAACTTGACCATCTCGGCGGCGCCCTCGACCCCGTACCGCGCCTTCAGGGAGCCGGGGCGGTAGTAGATCCCACTGTGGATGACCCCGCTGTTGCGCCCCGTCTGATGGCGGGCCGGTCCTGCCTCCTTCTCCAGGACCGTCACCCGGGTGCCGGGCGCGGCACGCGTGATCGCATACGCCGTCGACAGGCCGACGATACCGCCGCCGATCACCAGCACATCGCAGTCGTACGCGATCTTCCGCACCTGCTCCACCTCCCGGTTTCGATAGTGCACTGCGCCACTGACAATGCGCTCAAACCCGGGAGGAAGCGAAGATCACACAGGTCACGCGGCCGTCGGACCCCGGAAGGCGCGTCGGGCCCCGGAACGGCAGCCCCGTCGCTCCGGATCCGCGGCAGCCCCGTCGCTCCGGATCCGCGGCATCCCCGCGGACCCCCAGGAGCCCGGTCCCTTGGCGGCCCGCCTACTACGCCGGCGCCATCAGCAGCGGCCGTGCCCGCTCCCGCAGCTCCGCCACGCGCGGTTCGTCCCCGTACGGCTCCAGCCGGTGCATCAGGTCCCGCACGTACTCGGTGGTGCGCGCCGACGATATGCGCCCGGCCACCTCCACGGCCCGCACGCCCTGCTCGCAGGCCGCGTCCAGGTTGCCCGACTCCAGTTCGGCGACCGCCGACACGACGAGCCGCAGACCGTGGGAGCGCACGAACTCCTCCGTGGGCCGGGACAGCGCCTGCTCGGTGAAGCGGCGGACCTGACGCGGGGCCTTGAGGTCGCGGTAGCACTCGGCGGCGTCGGCCGCGAAGCGGTCGTAGGAGTAGAAGCCGAGCCAGGACGGGTCGTTGTCGCCGTCGCGGGCCCGTTCCAGCCAGCCCTCGGCGGCCTTCAGGGCCGCGCCGGCCGCTTGGGCGTCACCTCCGCGCGCGTGCGCCCGTGCCTCGACGAGACGGAAGAAGCTCATGGTGCGGGCCGTGGCCAGACCGCGGTTGCGTTCCAGGGCGGCCTGGGCGAGGTCGACGCCCTCGTCACCGAAGCCGCGATAGGTCGCCTGGAGCGACATCGAGGCAAGGACGTAGCCCCCGAGGGGCACGTCGGCCGCCGCGCGGGCGAGGCGCAGCGCCTGGATGTAGTAGCGCTGGGCGGCCTCCTGCTGGCCGGTGTCGAAGGCCATCCAGCCCGCCAGCCGCGTCAGTTCGGCGCTCGCCCCGAACAGCGCGCGGCCCACTTCGTCCGAGTAGGAGCCGAGCAGCAGCGGCGCGGCCTCCACCCGTAAGCACTCGGGCACCATCGACGAACGCCAGTCGCCGCCTCCGTACTTGGAGTCCCAGCGTCTGGCGTCCTCCGCGGCCTCGCGGAGCTTCTGGACGTCGCTGTGGCCGACCTTCAGCGGCGCTCCCGAGCCGTCCCCTGAGCCGGGGTCGCGGGCCACCGAGCTGTCGGCCGGGGTTATCAGCCAGCGGGAAGCAGGGGTCGCGTAAGCGCTCACTGCGAAGGATCCGGCCAGCGACTGCCAGATGCCGCCGCTGCCGGCGCGGCGCCCGGCGAGGTCGAGGCGGTACAGCTCCGTCGCCGACTTCACCGCCTGTCCTACGTCCCGGGGGAACGCGAGGCCCACTTCCGGTGCGGGATCCGCGTCCGCCAGACCGATCTCGTGGAGCGGTACGGGGCGGCCGAGCTTCTGGCCGATGGCCGCGGCGATGAGGTGCGGCGCGGCGCCCTGCGGCACCATGCCCTTCGACACCCAGCGCGCCACCGATGTCTTGTCGTAGCGAAGCGTCAACCCGCGTTGGGCGCCAAGGTCGTTGACGCGCCGGGCGAGGCCCGCGTTGCTGATTCCCGCGAGGGCGAGAACGGCGCCGAGCTTTTCGTTCGGCCCGCGTTGCTCCCTGGACATGCGCCACCCCTCGACACAGACGGCTGCCGCGGCAATGGCATAACCGCGCGGCATTCGTAAACCCAGCGTAGTTCGCCGCATCCCATGCGTTAAGGGGCTTAAATCCGGATGGCGGGATTGTGGTCCGTACCTCAGTACGCAGTGTTGCGGTGTGCTCCTGGGTGTGTGGCCGTGCGCCTGCCCGTGCGCTCTTCTGCGGGCGCCGGGGGAACGGTTCCATGGGCGGTGCGTGGGTCGGCCCGCTGTACTGGATCCAGTGGGCTGGGGGATACCGCCGCCTCCATCCCCGCGGGCGGCGGACCGGTCCGGGAGGCGAACTCCGCCTCCCGGACTGTGCGTTGCTCAGGGCCTGTACGGAGCGTGCGCAAGCCTGTCCGCCCTCCACCGCTTTGGCTGAAAATCGACGGCGGTTCTCGAAAGTGATCAAGCCTCCGACCATGACTCTTGAGGGCGTGAACGGCGTTTTCGGGGAGCGTACCGGGGGCGCATTCGCGTCGCTGTCTTTGTCCGACGTCTCAGCCGGAAAAGGGAGTTCACCGGCTCGCGGCCGGAGGCCCAAGGGCGCGTTCCAGGGCGCACGAGGCGTGGCGCACGCCCTCCGGCGCGCGTTCTTCGTGGCAGCATGGGAGCCGTTCCTACGTGCACTGGTTGTCCACAGCCTGTGGAGGCGTCGATGCGGTGGTTGGTGGGATGGAGCAGCACCGCCGCTGGAGCCGCCGGACCGCAATCGGCGGGAGCCACCGGGTACGACGGTGAGACCGTGCACCCGGTGGGTGCCCAACTCCTGTGGGGCGACCCCGATCCCCTGTGGGCCGTCGGCGACTGGCGCCCCGACGAAGTGCGCGTCGTGAAGGCGGACGCGCGGACCCGGATCGCGGTCCTCGGCACCTGCGGGGCCTCCGACGAGGAACTGCGCGTCAGCCTGTTCGCCGCCCGGGGAGGGGCACTGCGCCATCTGACCGCCTGGTCCGGCAGCTACACCGCCGTGGTCCAGGTCGGGCGCAGAATCACGGTGTGCGGTGATCTCGCCGGCGCGCGGCCCGTCTTCCACACTCCCTGGGCCGGTGGCACCGCGTACGCGACCGCCGCGCTCCCCCTCGCCGACCTCATCGAGGCCAACCTGGACTTCGGGCACCTGGCGGCCCTCCTCGCCGCCCCCGACGTACCGGCCGCGCTCCACGACTCGACCCCCTACGAGGGCGTGCGGCGCATTCCTCCGGGCCACGCGCTCATCCTGCGCGCAGGGGCCCGCGAGATCGCCGGCTACGAACCGGTCGCCTCCCTGGCGGTCGCCGCGCCCCCGGCGGACCCGGTCGACGCCGTGGCCGCGGTGCGCGACGCCCTCGTAGACGCCGTACGCGCCCGTCTGGCGGCACCCCGGCATGTGCCGGGCACCGAGATCGACCCCGGGCCCGTCCCCGGGATGGGACCGGCGGAACGCCGCGCCGCACGCGGCATGCCCGTCCCCGGGATCGGCGCCGACCTCTCCGGAGGACCGGCCTCCGGCACGCTGGCCCTCCTCGCGGCAGGCCTTCCGGGGATGCCGGGCACGATCCTCGGGCACGGCACCGGCGCCGGTGAACGCCTGCTGGCCGTCACCTTCAACGACCTCGTCGTACGCGGCCGCGAGGCCGAGCTCGAGCGGGCCGGCACCCTGGCGGCCAATCCCCGTCTGCACCACGTGGTGGTGACCGGCGGCGAGGAAGTCCTCCCCTACGCAGAACTGGAGGGCCCGCTGACGGACGAGCCGGGACCGTCCCTGGTGACGGCGGCCAGGCACCGTGCGCGACTGGCCTCGGGCAGCGCGGACCACTTCACGGGCTACGGCGCGCGCCAGGTCCTCGATGCGCATCCGGCCCGTCTCGCGGACCTGTTGATGGACCGAAGACGACGCCATCTGGTGCGTCCGGTCGCCGCGCTGGCCAGGGCGGACGGTTCGGTGATGGTGCCCGCGCGCGTGTACGCCGCGGCGCGGAAGCTGGCCCGCACGCCGTACCGGGCGGGTGTCGACTCGCTCGCCGACCGCCTGATGCGGCGGCGCTTCGAGGAGCCCGGCGGCGCGGTGGGCGCGTCGCTCGCCGCCCTCACCTGGGCGAGACCCGGCCCGGCGGCGCGCTGGCTGACCGGTGAGGCCCTCGCGGAAGTATCGGCTCGCCTCCAAGGAGCCATGGGCCGGGCGGGGGTCGGTCCCGGACAGCGCCCGGGCGACCACCGTGCGCGTGCCGCGCTCGCGAGACACGCCGCGGACGTACGTGTGCTGGAACAGGCCGCCGAGATCCGCTCCCAGCGGCTGCACTCGCCGTTCCTGGACAACCAGGTCGTCCGCGCCTGCCGTGTGCTGCCGGAGGCGCTGCGGGTGCAGCCGGGGGCGCGGGCGGCGATCCTGCGCACGGTTCTGGAGGGCGCGGGTGTCGCCGGACTGCCGCCCGGCTGGGGCGCCCCCTCGCACGCCTCGTCGGCGGCCGCGGCCCGGGCCGGTCTCCGGGTGGCCGTGCACTCCCTGATGGCCCTGTTCGACACGCCCCTGCTGGCGGAGGCGGGCCTGGTGGAGGCCCGGGTCGTTCGCAAGGCGGTGCGCGCCGCGGCGGACGGTGAGCCCCTCCCGCTGGACGGCCTCGCGGACCTGGTCTCCCTGGAACTGTGGCTGCGCCGCCTGCTCGCCCGCCGGGGCACGTGCTGGACCGGCACCCCCGCCCGGGCACGCGCGGTACCGGCCGGCATCTCGGCACGGGGACGGGCACTCGGGGCGGGGGCATAAGAGCTCCGCACACCATGGGCGCTCAGCTCGCGGCTCCCAGTTTGTTCGGAACTCCTAGCGCCGTACGCCGACGCACACCCGGCCCCCAACGACCCCCTGCCCTCCTCCGTACACGGCCGTCCCGGTCCCGTACACGGGCGGTGCGGTGCCCGCGCACGGGACCTGTGTGGTCGGTGGTGAGGCGCACGGGGTCAGGGACCCGGCCGCCTCACACCGGGCGCGACCGCAGGCCCTCCAGGAGGATCTCGAGCAGCCTGGCCGAGGCCGCCGCCTGCTGTGCCGCGTCCGGCAGCGAGGGCGCCGCCGTGGCGATCACCAGCAGAACGTCCGAGACCGTGACGTCCGGCCGCAGCTCACCCGCCGCTCGCGCCCGCTCCACGAGCTGTCCGACGACCTCCAGCAGCGTCGTCGTGCCCACGTCGTCCGGCTGCGGCGCGGGCACCTGCGCCACGAGCCGCAGCTCGGCCGCCGACTGGGACCGCTGCTGCGGCAGCCGCGCCTCGTCCGCGGGCGCCGCGCCGGACCCCTCGGTCCCCTCCTCCACGACCCCGACCCGAAGCACCTGCGGCGGCAGCAGCCGCCCCGCGCCCGACACCACCGACGTCCGCAGGAAGCGCGACAGCGCCGACCACGGCTCGTCCTCCTGGCCGAGTGCCGCCCTGGCCTGCTCGGTCAGCCGGGAGGTCTCCTCCTCGGCTATTCGCCGCACCAGGACGTCCTTGCTCGGGAAGCGCCGGTACACCGTGCCGACGCCGACCCGCGCGCGCCGCGCCACGTCCTCCATCGGCGCGCCGTAGCCCAACTCGCCGAAGACCTCGCGTGCCGCGCGCAGTACATGTTCCAGATTGCGCTGTGCGTCCACCCGCAGCGGCGTCGCCCGGGCGTTGTTCTCGCGTCCGTTGCCCGCCGCCGCGCTCATCGTGCCCGCCGGTGCGACGGCGGACGCGGATGACCAATGAGAGTCCTGAATGTGCATAAGTGTTCCCCCGGTAATGACGTCTCCCCCCGGAGACTCTCCCCGCCATTGGAAGCCGGAGCGTACGGAACAAGCGTCGTACGTGACTGGGCCCGCCCGTCGCGAGCCCGTCGTGCGCATCCCCCTTACACCCCGTCGACACACGAACATAGTTGAGCGGGGGTCAATTCAGAAGGGGCAGGTTCCGCACGGAGCGCCCCCCGATCGGAGTACGGGTCGGTTACGTCCCGGTTGCGCCCCCGAGTTCCACCCGGCTCACACTCACTGACCTGCGGTCTTTCCGCGCGCTCCGGTAATCCGGCCAACCCTGCCGGGTACAGCCGTCCGGTCACACAATTTGCCGGGCCTGTGGACAAACTCGCTCGGCCGGTGCGTCATGGGATGGTGACGGCTGCATTCCATCGGGCGACGCCCACCGAACCGCCGAAGTGTGTGCGCATCCTCATCGTGGGCGGCGGCTACGTCGGCCTGTACACGGCCCTGCGCCTGCAACGGAAACTGAAGGCGGAACTCGGCAGAGGCGAGGCGGAGATCGTGGTGGTCTCGCCCGATCCCTACATGACGTATCAGCCGTTCCTGCCCGAGGCCGCGGCCGGAGCCATCTCGCCGCGCCATGTGGTCGTCCCGCTGCGGCGGGTCCTGGAGGGCTGCCGCGTGGTCGTCGGCGAGGTCACCTCCATCGACCACGCCAAACACACGGCCACCGTCGGCACGCTCGCCACCGAGGAGACCGGGCGGACGGAACAGCTCTCGTACGACGAACTCGTCCTCGCCCCCGGCTCCATCTCGCGCACCCTCCCGATCCCCGGCCTCGCCGATCACGGCATCGGCTTCAAGACGCTCGAAGAGGCCATCGGCCTGCGCAACCATGTCATCGAACAGATGGACATCGCCTCCTCCACCCGCGACCCGGCGATCCGTGACGCGGCCCTCACGTTCGTCTTCGTCGGAGGCGGATTCGCCGGCGTGGAGGCGCTCGGCGAGCTGGAGGACATGGCCCGCTACGCCGCGCGCTACTACCCCAACGTGAAGCCCGACGACATGAAGTGGATCCTCGTGGAGGCATCCGACCGCATCCTCCCGGAGGTCGGTGAGGAGATGGGCCGGTACACGGTCACCGAGCTGCGCCGCCGCAACATCGACGTACGTCTGGAAACCCGCCTCGAGTCGTGTGTCGACCGGGTGGCCGTCCTGTCCGACGGCGCACGCTTCCCGACCCGCACGGTCGTGTGGACCGCCGGGGTGAAGCCCCACCCGGTGCTCGCGGCGACGGACCTGCCGCTGAACGGCCGCGGGCGTCTGAAATGCACCCCCGAGCTCACCGTGGAGGGCGTCACGCACGCGTGGGCCGCGGGCGACGCCGCCGCCGTCCCGGACGTCACCGCCGAGGAGCCGGGCAAGGAGACCGCCCCCAACGCCCAGCACGCGGTGCGCCAGGCCAGGGTCCTCGGCGACAACATCGTGCGCGCGCTGCGCGACGAGCCCCTGGAGACGTACGCCCACAAGTACGTCGGTTCGGTCGCATCCCTGGGGCTGCACAAGGGTGTCGCACACGTCTACGGGCGCAAGCTGAAGGGCTACCCGGCCTGGTTCATGCACCGCACGTACCACCTGAGCAGGGTGCCCACCTTCAACCGCAAGGCCCGGGTGCTGGCCGAGTGGACCCTGGCGGGACTCTTCAAGAGGGAGATCGTCTCCCTCGGTTCACTCGAACATCCCCGTGCGGAGTTCGAACTCGCGGCCGGTGGAAAGCCTTCAAAGGGCCCGAAGGGGTCGTCCTGACCGGATCCAGGAACTCCCCCGGATGGGCCGACGTCTGACGGATGTCGGTCCGGTCCGACAGACTGGTCCCCGACCCGGGGCGGGCCGGTCCTCGCCCTGACGAACCCACCAGACTTTCCCACTGTGCCGCTACCCCGGGGCAGGCCGCCGGATCCCCGACCGGACCCGGAGCCGGCCGGCTACGACAACGACGAGGCAAGGAATCGGTGAACTTCACGCGCTGGAGCGCCCGGCTCCCCGGAACGCAGCGCCGCGCCGCAGCGCGGACCGAGCACGCGGTGCCCCCGGACCGGCGGGGAGAAGGCTCCGTGCCCGCGGCCCGCGCCGAGCGGCTCACCGAAGACGCACCGGGCGGGCCGGCCGTCGACGAACTGCCGGTGCGCGAGGTCCTCGACCGCATCCCGGCCCTCGTCGCCCTGGTGCACGGCCCGGACCACCGAGTCGCGTACGTCAACGACGCCTATGCCGCGGCCTTCGGACCCCGGCCCCTGGGCGGACCCGCGGGCGAGGCACTCCCCGAGCTGGAGGAACTGGGGCTCCTTCCGCTCCTGGACCAGGTGCTGCGCAGCTCCCGGCCGCGCACGGTCAAGTCCCGCAAAGCGGCCGGCGGCCGCTCGTACACGTTCACGTGTACGCCGGTCGACGTACCCGGCGGCGCCTCCCGGGGCGTGCTCGTGTTCGCCGCCGATGTCACCGACCACGCCGAGGCCGCCGAGCGGCTGCGCGCCAGCGAACGCGAGCAGCGCCGCACGGCGGTGACGCTTCAGCGCTCCCTGTTGCCCCAGGAGCTGGAGCAGCCTGACGATCTGCGCATCGCCGCCACCTACCAGCCCGGTGGCACGGAGGCCGCGGTCGGCGGCGACTGGTACGACGTCATCACCCTCGGCGGCGGCCGCACGGCCCTCGTCATCGGCGACGTGATGGGCAGAGGCGTCCGGGCCGCCGCGGTGATGGGCCAGCTCCGCACGGCCGTCCGCGCCTACGCCCGGCTCGACCTGCCCCCGCACGAGGTCCTCCAGCTCCTCGACGGCCTGGCCACGGAGATCGACGCCAACCAGATCGCGACGTGCGTCTACGCCGTCCACGACCCGAACGAGGGCCGCCTCGTGTACGCCTCGGCCGGCCATCTGCCGATCCTGGTCCGCGACGAGAGCGGCAATGTCCTGCGCGCCGACGAACCCACCGGCCCGCCGCTCGGCACCGGCGGCTGGATGCACGCGTCGGGCTCGGTCCCACTGGCACCCGGTTCCACGGCCGTCCTCTACACGGACGGCCTCGTCGAGCGCCGGGACGCCGACCTCGACGAGGGCATCGCGGCCCTGGAGAGCGCCCTCGCGGGCGCGACCGGCACACCGCAGGTGATCTGCGACCGCCTGCTGCGTTCCGCGGGCGTCACCGCGGGCCACGACGACGATGTCGCGGTCCTCGTCCTCCAGCACCCCTCGCGTACGGGCCCCGACGGCGACCTCTTCCGCAACGCCGCCCTGGAGCTGCTCGGCGGCGTGGAGGCGGCGCCACGCGCCCGTGCCTTCGCCTCCGGGGTCCTGACCAGCTGGCGGTTCCCGACGGATCTCCACGACCTCGGGGTGCTGGCGGCGAGCGAACTGGTGGCGAACTCGCTTCAGCACGGCACGCCCCCGATGAGGCTCCGCCTCAGACGCACGGACCGCCGGCTGATCATCGAGGTGACCGACGGGGACGACCATCTGCCCCGTCGCCGCCGGGCGGAACCGGCGGACGAGGCGGGGCGGGGCATCGCGATCGTGGCGACGATCGCGTCGAACTGGGGCTCACGCCGCACGCCCGGAGGCGGGAAGGCGGTGTGGTGCGAGTTCGCGCTGCCGCGGGGCGCGGACTGAGCGGTGGGACTCCGGCTCAGGCGCGCGCCGACGCGCGTTCCGCCGACGGCCCTCCCTGTGCCACCACCAGGGTGCGCGCGGCCGAGGGCTGGTTCTGCGCGGGGGTGAGCCGGCGTCCGAGCCGGATCGCCAGAACCGTGATGGCCAGCGAGAACAGCAGGAACGTCACGACGTAGGGCGCGGGCAGCGCCGCGGCCAGCGGGCCGCCCACCGCCGGACCCACCGCGAGGGCCAGCTGCTTCACCAGGGCGAAGGCCGAGTTGTACTGACCCGCCATCCCCGTGGGCGCGAGATCGGCCACCAGCGGCGCGAGCGTCGGCGACAGCATCGCCTCGCCGAGACCGAACAGCGCGTAGGTCGAGACGAACGCGCCGGTCGCCATGGCCTGGCTGCCGTGCCCGAGCCCGGCGTACCCGGCGATGGCCCACGCGACGGCCCAGGTGAGTCCCACCGCGGCGATGACCCGCGACCGCTTGCGCCGCTCCACGAACTTCAGCACCGCGAACTGCGCGACCACGATCATCGCGGTGTTCGCCGCCAGCGCCGTACCCAGTGCGGACGTCGAGATCCCGGCGGCCTCGACGCCGTACGCGCTCAGACCCGACTCGAACTGGCCGTAGCAGGCGAAGAACAGCACGAAGCCCAGCACGGACAGCTGCACCATGGCCCTGTTGCCCAGCAGTTGCGTCCAGCTCGCCCGGCCGCCCTGCGGGGTCCCGCCCTCGATCTTCGGCGCGTGCGGGATCCGGACCGTCGACATGAGGACGACGAGCAGCAGGAAGATCGCCGCCTGGATCGCGAACAGCAGAGTGAAGGACGCGGCGCGGGAGGAGTCGACGAGATGGCCGCCGATCAGGCCGCCGACGCCGAGGCCCAGGTTCTGGAGGAAGAACTGCAGAGCGAAGGCGCGCGACCGGGTCTCCGTCGTGGAGCAGTCCACGATCATGGTGGCCAGCGCCGGCTGCATCACGGCCTGCCCGGCACCGAGCACCGCGGCCGACAGCAGCACGCTCACCGCGGTCCCGGAAATCCCCAGGGCGAGCGACCCGACGGCGGCGGAGGCGAGGGCGGCCAGCAGTACCGGAAGGGGGCCGCGCCGGACGATGGCCCGTCCTGCGAACGGCAGCACCACGAGTGCGGCCACGGCGAAGACGGCGAGTACGAGTCCCGCCGTGGCAGCACCGAGATCCCGCACCTGAGCCACATAGACGTACAGATAGGGGACGGTGAAGCCGAGGCCGAACGCGCTGAGTGCGTTGCCCACGTGGATCCGGCGCATCGCCGCGCCCCTCGCCCTGGTCACGTTCACCTGCCTTAGGAAGAAGGCCCGCCGGAGTGAGACCGGAGGTCTTACCCCTGAAGCGGTTAGCCCTGAAGACTTAGAAGCTAAAGTTCGAGGTTGAACAGTACACCTTCAAGGACTTCAAGGCCAAGCGGGTGCGTGGGATACTGCGCTCATGGGCGACACCCCCGGCGTCAGCGAGCCGACCCTCGACGAACAGATCGCCGCCTACCAGCGCGAGTTCCAGGACCTGGACCCCCAGGTCGAGAAGATCGTCTCGGCGCTGTCCCGCCTCAACCGCCGGATGAACGTCGCCTACGGCCGCCAGACCGCGGCGCTCGGCATCAGCAACGCCGAGTGGGAGGTCCTCAAGGCCCTCGTCCTCTCCGGCGCCCCCTACCGGATGGGCCCGAGCGACCTGGCCAAGCGGCTCGGCCTGACGCCGGCCGCGATGACCCACCGCATCGATCGCATGGTCGGCGAGGGCCTGGTCACCCGGGAGCGCGACGAGTCCAACCGGGTCCGCGTGATCGTGGAGCTGACCGCCGAGGGCCGCGAGAAGTGGCTGGAGGCGATGCGCCTGGCCTCCGGGTTCGAGGAGGACCTCCTCCAGGACCTCTCCTCAGAGGAGCGCAACGCCCTGGGCGAGGCGCTGACCCGTCTGCTGCGCCGCGTGGAGCACGCCCAGCCCGATGCCGGGGGCCGGCTGAGCGACCTGGACTGACGCTCGGGAAGGTTTGCCGACCGCTCCCCTTGGGGAGGCTTGACAGTCCACACCTCGATCCGTAAAGTTCTTCGGGTTGCCACGGAGCCGTAACGGTTCTGCGACAGCACTCCGCCGCAGCAGCGGCACCAACCCACTCAGCAAGATCTCCCAGCGGGATTGAATTCGGTGCGCCCGAATCCAATTCGATTTGGGTACGGCGACTCCGATCCCACGCGATTGGGAATCGCCGGAGAGATCCGCTAGGGTTGGAGACGTCGGAACGGCCCAAGGGCCGCGAGGACAACCCCGGTTGACTGGGGATCAGGAACCGAAGAGGTCGGAAAGGCCTCAAGGAATCTGATAAAGTC
>NZ_JBEYUZ010000045.1:0-25872 GCF_040643755.1 Streptomyces sp. NPDC047079 | reverse complement strand
TGGGGGCCGTGCGCGTCGGCGCGCCGACGGCGGCCCGCGACCGGTCGTGGGTCCCGGAGGCGGGCGGCCCGGGCGCCGCCGCGCGCCGCTTCAGGTCCGCGAGCCTGTTCATGCCGATCACCGTGGCGCCCACCGTGCCGAGCCCCGCCCCGGACACCACCACGAACACCCCTACGACCAGGGCGCACAGCAGGGTCGTCAGGCGTCTGCCCCGTTCCATGACTCACCTCACGTTCGCTCCGGCAGAGCTCTACCCCGCGCGCCGTCGCCTCACGATCCACGAACGAGTGAGAGGGCGTGACCGAGATGCGGAGGCCGCCGCTCACAGCTGTGGGCTCCTCGCGGCGGCCCGGGTGGGTCAACGGGATACCGCCTCCGCGCGCCAGGCGACGGCCGGGGCCAGGTCCGGGACGAAGCCGTGGGCGCGCCGGGCCAGGTCGGCCGCGCCGTAGCGATGGCAGCCGCGGTGCCAGTTCAGGATGCCGGACATGTAGTTCTGGAGCTCCACCACATAGCCGTCCATGATGGCCCGGGCCTCGCGTGAGAGGCCGAAGTCCTCGTAGACCACGGGCAGTTCACGAGTGGCGACGTGCTGGAACTGCCGCATGCGCTGGTTCGTCAGGTCGCCCACGATCCGCGCGGCCGTCGGATAGTCACAGCCGAAGAAGTTCTGCACGACGAGCAGCGCGTTGTGCATCTCCCCCTCGTACTGGATCTCCTTCTGGTACGAGAAGATGTCGTTGACCAGCATCGCGTAGTCGATGGCCGCGTTCTCCAGGGCGCGGACCGTTCCGCTGCCGTACACCTCGGGCGGTACCTCGGGGCCGTGGCCCATGCGGCAGAGGTTCTTGGTGAGGTCGGCGCCGAAGGTCGCGCGGCGCATCTCCAGGTAGTCGACGGGGTCCGGGATGCGGTTCTGGAGCTGGTTGGACAGTTCCCACAGCCAGCTCTCGGTCATCGTGTCCACGGCGGCGCGCAGCGTGCGCCGTTGGCCGGGCGTCATCCGGGCTGTGGTGCGGGCCCACAGGTCGATCAGGGCGCGCTCCATGCCATTGGCCGGAACCGGGAGTTCCGCGCCGTCCAGCGGCATGCACGAGGACAGCCGCTCGGTGCACAGTCTCGCCGCCGCGAGGTCGCGCCGGTGCCCGAAGACGAGCGGGTAGTAGTCGTCGCCGTAGGTGCCCCAGGCGAGCCACTGGGAACTGAGGTCCAGCGCCTCGGGGGTCGCGTCCGGGTCCAGGCCGGCGGCGCAGAGCGGGAGGTCGTAGGCGAGGAGCTTGTCCTCGTCCCAGACGCCCTCCTGGAGGATGCCCATCCGGTGCGCCCAGGATGTGAGTCCCTGGCGGGCCCCGTCCAGGTGCGGGCTGAGTTCCAGCTCGTAGGGCATGTGGAGGTCGGGGATCAGCGAGGGCCCCACCTGCTGGAAGGGGATGTGGGTGTAGGCCCGCATCCGCTCGGCCCCGGCGTCGGCGAGCAACCCGCGCACATCGGCGGCGGAGACACCGAGGCCGGAGGGCCCGTGGCGGCGGCCGCCGGCCCGGGTGCCCCGGTTCATGTAGCGGCTGGACCTCATGTGCCATTCGTGGCCGCCGGACTGCCAGTCCTGAAGGCCCTGCGCGTACGCGCCGATCGCGGCGACCTCGTCCGGGGTGAGGCCCTTGTCCAGCGCCAGCACGGGCACCTCGGTCAGCGCGGTGTGCTCGAACTGGTGCAGCCGCGAGGTGAGGATGTCGTTGACGGTGTCCGCCGCCTCCTGGGTCGTGCAGCCGAAGAAGTTCTCCAGGACCAGGACGCCGTTGCTGAGTTCGCCTTCCTGCTCGACCTCGCGCTGGTACGAGAACAGGTCGTTGCGCAGGTGCACGCCGTCGGAGAAGGTCTCCATCAGCACGCGCAGCGGCCGTGACCCGGCCACGGCGGCGGGCACTTCTGCGGTCGCGTACTCGACCAGGCCCGCGGACCAGGGGGCCCCGCCGACCTTGCGGCGCATCTCGATGTACTCGACGGGGTTGGCGATCCGTCCTTCGTGGATGTTGGACAGCTCCCACAGCGACTCGTTGAGCAGATGTTCGGTCGCGACCGCGAACCGGCGCCGCCAGTGCGGGGACATCGACGGCACGGTGCGCGCCCACAGATCGGCGAGCCCGGCCTCGACGGGGTTCTCCGGCTCGGGCACGGGGGTCGCCGGGTCCGGGGGCATGAACAGCGGCAGCCGGTCCAGATGGGCCTTGCCGCCGTCGCGGTCCTGGGTGCGTTTGAAGGCCTCCAGGAAGTGGTCATCGAAGAAGAACACCCACACGTACCAGTCGGTGATGAGGGAGAGGGCCGGGCCGTCGCAGTCGGGGTGGGTGTACGCGCAGAGCAGCCCGTAGTCGTGCGCTTCGAGGTCGGACTGTTCCCAGATGCCGGAGCCCTCCAGCATGCCCATGTCGCGCGCCCACTGGGTGGAGTGGGGACGCGCCTCGTCGAGATGAGGGTTCAGCCGCGCGCGGTACGGCATGTAGAAGTGCGGGAGTTCGAACGGCTGCGTCATGGCCGGGCACTACCCGTGGGCCGACCGGGGCATCCGTGTGACGGGATGTGATCACACCATCGCGTGAATTGCGGTCGCCGGCAGGGTCCGTGGCCCAGGCTGGGGCGGCTTTCCGGCACACGGGGCGTCACGCCCCCTTGCCGCCTCTCCTTCCCGGGGCCACGGTGGTCGCATGACCCCCTTCGTGCTGCCTCATGAAATGCACGGCGACGGCGCCCACAAGGTGTTCGCGGTGCACGGCTGGTTCGCCGACCGTGCCGCGTACGCGACGGTGCTGCCGGATCTCGACCGCGGCGCCTTCACCTACGTCCTGGTGGATCTGCGCGGGTACGGGGCGGCGAAGGACGCCTCCGGGCCGTTCGGCACCGCAGAGGCCGCCGCCGACCTCGTGGCCCTGGCGGACCGGCTGGGCTGGGGTCGTTTCTCGGTGATCGGGCACTCGATGGGCGGTGCGGTCGCGCAGCGGCTGCTGGCACTCGCCCCCGAGCGCCTGCGCAGAATCGTCGGCGTCTCACCCGTCCCGGCCTCGGGGCTGTCGCTGCCCGCCGACCAGTGGCAACTGTTCGCGGACGCCGCCTTTAAGCCGGAGAACCGGCGCGTCATCCTCGACGTGACCACCGGCGGCCGGGCCCCGGCCGCCTGGCTGGACCGGATGGTCGCGCGGTCGCTGGCGAACAGCGAGGCGACGGCGTTCCGGGCGTGGCTGGACTCGTGGGCCGGGGAGGACTTCCACACGGAGGTCAAGGGCTCGGCGGTGCCCGCGCTGGCCGTCACCGGCGCGCTCGACCCGGCGCTGACGGCCGGGCTGATGCGGGAGACCTGGCTGCGCTGGTATCCGGGCGGCTCGCTGGCCGAACTGCCCTCGGCGGGCCACTACGCGATGGACGAGTCGCCCCTCGACCTGATCCGTACGGTGGAGGACTTCCTGCGGGCCGAGGACACCCCGGCGTGACCCCACGGCAGGCGCCTCCGGTCCCCGATGTCTTCGACCCTCGCCGGTACGCCGACGGGGTGCCCCACGCGGCGTACCGCACCCTGCGCGACCACCACCCGGTCGTCTGGCAGGACGAGCCCGAGGTGCTCGGCTGGCCGGCGGGGCCCGGCTTCTGGGCGGTGACCCGGCACGCGGACGTCGTGCGCGTCCTCAAGGACTCGGCGACGTACTCCTCGTACCTCGGCGCCACCCAGATCCGTGACCCCGACCCCGGGGACCTGCCGTTCATCCGGCGAATGATGCTCAATCAGGACCCGCCGGCGCAGGGACGATTGAGACGGCTGGTGAGCCGTGCCTTCACACCGCGGCGCATCGACCGGTTCGCGTCACTCGCCCGTGCCCGTGCCCGGACCCTGCTCGCCGGGGCCGTGGACCGGGCGCGGGCGGGGGACGGCACCTGTGACGTCGTCGCGGCCGTCACCGACGACTACGCCGTCCTCAACCTCGCCGACCTGCTCGGTGTACCCGAGTCCGACCGTGGTCTGCTGCTGCACTGGACGCAGCGCGTGATCGGCTACCAGGACCCGGACGAGGCGGGCGAACCGCCTCGGGACGCCGGGGGCCGGCCCGTGGATCCGCGCTCGCCGGCCGCCCTGCGGGACATGTTCGGGTACGCGCAGGAGCTGGCCGCCCACAAGCGGGACCACCCCGCCGACGACATCATGACCACGCTCGCCACGGACCCCGAACTCACCGGTCCCGAACTGGAGATGTTCTTCTTCCTGCTGACGATCGCCGGTAACGACACGGTACGCGCCGCGGCGCCCGGCGGGCTGCTGGCGCTGGCCGGCCATCCGGGGGCGTACAGCGCGCTGCGGGAACGTCCCGGCCATCCGGCGCTCGCCGTCGAGGAGTTGCTGCGCTGGCATCCGCCCGTGCTCAGCTTCCGGCGGACCGCCGCCCGCGACACCGAACTGGCCGGGCGGCGCATCCGCGCGGGTGACAAGGTGGTCGTCTTCCATGCCTCCGCCAACCGGGACGAGCGCGTCTTCACGGCGCCGGACCGGCTCGACCCGTTTCGGACGCCGAACCCGCACGTCTCCTTCGGGGACGGACCGCACGTCTGTCTCGGGGCGCATTTCGCCCGGCTGCAACTGGGGGTGCTGTACGGGGAGGCACTGCGGGCCCTGCCCGCGCCCCGGCTTGCCGCGCCGCCCACCAGGCTGGTCTCGAACTTCATCAACGGCGTCAAGTCGTTGCGGCTGCACCTCGTGTGACGGTCAGGTGCGGACCTGGACCAGGGCGTGTGTGCCACTCGTGCGCCACCGCTGTCCCTCCGCGGTGACCAGGGCGGCCTCCGTGGCCGCGTCCAGGCCGACGATCACGTCGGACTTCAGGGTGCGCAGCGCCGCCACCGGGCCCGGGAAGTATGCGGTGGTGTCCGCGAACGGGGTCGTCGGCGGATGGAGCCGGTCGCCCACCAGGCGCCGGTAGTTGAGATCGCCCTTGAGAATCGTCAGGTCCGCCTCGGCGAACTGGGCGCGCAGGTCCTCCGGCATGTCCGCGTACGGCAGCGGGGCACAGGAGAAGGGGTGCGCCCTGACCTCGAGAGAGCCGTCGGCCATCGCCGCCCACAGGCGCTCCCCGGCCTCGGCCGCCGCGCCCTGGGCGGCGGCCAGCCGGCGTACGGCGTCCACGACGTCGGCGGTCGTGGCGTCGGAGATGTAGTAGGGGTACGGCTTCACGTGCAGCAGCACCCTGCGGGACCGCCCGTGACGCAGCAGGTGGTCGAGGAGCAGCAGGTCCGGGATCAGCTCCCGGCCGGCGTTGTCGGCGACCAGGCAGAGCGTGTCGGCGGGCAGCAGCGACCAGAGCGCCTCGGTGTCGTCGGCGACGAGCTGGGGGACGGCCGTGGCCTCGCCGGGTGCGGAGAGCCGGAAGCCGAGGTCGGCGCGGTTGCCCCAGAGCGAGCCGTGGAGCAGTGCCCGTGACTGCTCCTGCTCCGGCTGTCCCGTCAGCCGGTCCGGCGCCTCCAGTTCCTCGTCCGTCTCCGGAGCGTCGAGTTCGGCGAGCTTGAAGGGGCGGAAGGGGTCGATGCCCTGCCAGGCCCCGGGGCCGAAGTAGCCGACGGCCTGGAGCAGTTGGCGGTAGAAGTAGCTCTCGGACCACAGGAAGGGCACCTCGAACCAGGAGCGGCCGAGGTACTGGCGCGCGCCCCATGCCGCCCAGCGTTCGTCGTCCTGCGTGCCGAGCGGTTCGATGACGCCATCGGTGGCGCTGGTCAGCAGCGCGTCGAGAGCCTGCCGCTGCCCGGGCCCGTAGGGGAAGGCGTCCCGCACCGCGCGGATGAGGGCGGGGTGCCGTGCGGCGAGCACTCCGTGCGCGAAGGAACCCGGCTCGTCGGCGAGGATCGCGGGGGCGTCAGGCATGATCGGGGTTTCCTCCAGGGCCGGCCGAGATCCCGGGCGGCAGCCGCACGTCCGTGAACCGTTCCTCGAGCTGCTTTCCGTAACCCGCCTCGGTCCACACCAGCTTCTTGAACTGCTCCGGCGTCAGCCGACCCTGCCATGGAGCGCCGCCGGGGCAGAACACCGACGCGCACCCCGGGCAGTGGTACGCCGATCGCCACAGCGTGTCGGCGCGGGGAGCGCCCGCCGCCACCAGGGCCCGCTCGCGGCCCTCGCCCCGGACCACGACGATCGTGCCGACGAACACGAGCACGGCGAGCAGCGAGCCGCCGACGGTGTACAGCGGCTTGTCGCCGTCGACGCCTCCGTAGGCGAGGGCGACGCCGACGCCGGCCATCAGCATGCCCTCCACGAAGTGCAGGCAGCTGTCGAACCGCGACGGCACGCCCGGCGCCCGCGCCAGCCGGTCGGCCAGGCCCTCGCGCCGGGCGGCGTGGTCGGCGCAGACCTCGGGCACCGCCCGTGCCCGGGCCGATGCGCAGCCCGGACATATCACCTCGACCGCCCCTCGGGCGCTCTCCGTTGCCATGGCCCTACGCTAACGGCCGCCGCTGCCCGGCTCCGACCGGCAGGGATCCACCGCTCGCCCGAAAGCGGGGCCGCGGGCGTGAACACGCGTCGCCGATTCCCCGTACTCCTCGATACCCACCCGCCGGACCCGACGCGCGCTGGAGACACCGGATGACCGCACACCGCACCGTCGCCACGGCCGCCGTCGCCGTAGCGGCCACGCTGCTGCCCGCGACCCCGGCCCTCGCCCACGGCGCGCCCACCGATCCGGTCAGCCGGGTGGTGGCCTGCTCACCCGAGGGCGGTGGCCGGGAGCGCACGGCCGCGTGCCGGGCGGCGGTCACGACGAACGGCGCTCCGTTCACGGCCTGGGACAACCTGCGGGTGGCGGACGTGAACGGCAAGGACCGGCAGCTCATCCCGGACGGCCGCCTGTGCAGCGGCGGACTGCCGGCCTACCGGGGCCTGGACCTGGCCCGCACGGACTGGCCCACGACCCGGCTCGCGCCCGGGGCCGCGCTGACGATGACGTACAGCTCGACGATCCCGCACACGGGTACCTTCGAGCTGTTCCTGACGAAACAGGGCTACGACGCCACGAAGCCGTTGACCTGGTCCGACCTACCGGCGAAGCCGTTCGCCGAGGTCACGGATCCGCCGATGGCGAAGGGCGGGTACCGGATCAGGGCGACGCTCCCGGCGGACCGGTCGGGGCGCCACGTCCTCTACACGATCTGGCGGAACTCGAGCACGACGGACACGTATTACTCGTGCTCGGACGTGGTCTTCCCGGCGTCCGCATCGGCATCGGCATCGGACGCCTCCGGTGCCCGGAGGTCCGACGGGAAGAAGGCCACGCCCACCGCGCCCGGCACACCCACCAGGGTCGGCGCATCCGGTACGCCCGCACCGTCCCCGGACGAACCGGCGCCGAGCGGTAGCCCAGCGGCCGCCACCGTGCCCGGCTCTCCGGCGGCGGCCACCGTGCCTCGTGGGGGCGGCGGCCCGTCGGTCCCGCTGCTGGCGGGCGGTGCCGCGGTCCTCGCGGTCCTCGCCGGGAGTGCCGCGCTGGCGCTGCGCCGCCGGCGCGGCTGAGCCGACCGGGACGGCCGCCCCGGTCCGACACGGTCCGGGACGGCCTCCGGGCCGGGCCTCAGTTGACGCTGACCGCCGGGTTGCCCGGCTGGCTGGTGTCGGTGACCGGGGCGTACTTCGCCGTGAAGTAGCCGTTGGCGAAGCACAGGGACGATCCCGAGGACTTCGTGAACAGCTGGTTGGTGAAGGCGAGGCTGTTGTCGGCGTTGTCGGCCTTGCCGGTCAGGCTGGGGGCCTGGTAGACGCAGGTGATCGAGCCGAGCAGGGTGCGCAGTTTGACGGTGGTCTGGATGGTGGAGCCGGCGGCCGGGGTGACGGTGAGTGTGCCGTCGGAGGCGACCGTCGTGGCGTAGGGCAGGTTGTCGACGGTGATGCCGGTGACGCCGAGGACACCGGTGACATTGCTGGTGCAGCTGCTGCTCGTGAAGGTGTGGCCGGTGAGGGACTCCGTGGCCGTGCCGGGCGCGGCGGGGTTGTCGGTGACGGTGGCGGTGAACGCGGACGAGGTGCAGGTGACGCCGCTGGTGCCGGTGGCGCTTGAGTAGAGCGTGGCGGTGGTGCCGCCGGCCAGCGAGGCGTTGAGCACATCGCCGACGGCGACCGCGGTGCCCCCGGCGGTGAGGACCGCGCTGTCCGCGGTGGCGGGGGAGGCCGCGGCCACGGCGAGGGCCGCGGCGGCGCCGGTGACGGCGAGCAGGGATCGGGTCGTACGCATGGGGGAGCCTCTCTGCGAGATGGGGCTGTGCGGGTGAGGGGTACCGCTGCCGGCCCGTGGCGCCTTCTCCGTGCGGGAGGGGCCGGCAGCGACCGCCGGCCACCGGGGCGCGCCGCGGACGGGGGAAGGCGGCCATGCCGGTGTCGCGGAGGGGAACCGGATCGCGGTCGGAAGGTGAGGGGGTCCGTGCATCGCACCGCGCGGGCGGAGGTGTCACCGACGCCCCTGGTGGGCGGGCCGGGAGAGCGACATGCGCGATGCGACGGATCCGGCGCCACGGATCCGAGGGAAACAGTCGAAGTTGTAAACCTGATGGGCCATCAACGTCAATACATCGTAAGGAAGTTGGCATACGGCGCCAGGTGGGAGGGGGTGCATGGGAGGCGGTGCGGGGGCGGGACAGGGACCCTGGCGCACAGGTGCAGCACAATCGGCACCCTTCTGCCACAACTCCCTTGACCCTCCGCTGTAACCCCCGGTAACCTCCTGGGACGGTCACTGCCGTGCCACGAGAAAGCCCTTGCACTCGCCGGGAGGCGTGAGGAGGCGTCGCACGGCAACCGCTGTCCGCGCCAGGACAACGTGCCAGTGCAGCCCTACTCGCATTCACCATGCCCAGGAGCAGACATGGCCTCGTCCTCCGACGCCACGGCGTCCCCCGGTTCCACCCCCGAGCACCCGGAAAGCGGTTCCGCCGTCGAAGGGCCGCCCGCGAGACACGGGAGGGTCCGCCTGCGCCGCGCCGCGGTCATGGCGGTGCCTGCGACCGCGGTCGCCGCGGGTCTGGCGATCCTGACGGCCCAGGGGGCGCTGGGCGTGCAGTTCGCGATCTCCGGGATGCCCTTCACGGTCACCGCCGTCGACCTGGACGGCACCGGCTTCGAGCAGTTCGGCAGCCTCGACACCATGGCGGAGGACAGTCCGAACGCGGGCGACACCGGCGGCCAGGTGCTGGTCGTCACCTCCGTGGTGAAGAGCGCGACGCTCACCAAGCTGTGCCAGAGCGTCGACCTGGGCGGGACCAATCTGTACATCACCGCGGGCGGCGGCAAGGACAAGGTGACCGCGAGCGGTCTGACCACCGACTCGACCGTGATGTCCGGCGACGCCGCCTTCCATGGCATCGAGATCGGCAACGACGCGAGCACCTTGGACAAGGGCGGGGTGAAGGGTGCCAAGGGCGTCTTCAGCCAGCAGGCCGACACGGTGCACATCGACAACCTGCGGCAGACCAACTACGCCACGACTGCCGGTGTGTTCACGCTGCCCGGGCTGAAACTCGGCTTCCGCGACACGGGGTGCTGATGTCCGGCCGGGCGAGGGCCGCCTTCCGGCGCTGGCGGACGGCCCGCCCCTTCTGGGGCGGGCTGCTGCTCGCGCTGGGAGGGGCGGAGATCCTCTTCACGGAGAAGGCGTCGTTGAAGGTGGTCATGCACATCGGCGTGCAGGGCCTTGCGGGCTATCTGCTGCCGGGGGTGATGCTGCTGTGCGGTCTGCTGATCCTCTTCAGCCCGGCGCAGCGGCTCTTCTACTCGATCGTCGGCATCCTCGCGTCCCTGGGCACCTGGCTCACGTCCAACCTCGGCGGCTTCCTGATCGGCCTGCTGCTGGGCGCCGCGGGCAGTTGTCTGGCCTTCGGGTGGCTGCCGGACCAGGAACCACGCCGACGCCTGCCGCGCCGCCGTCGCGCACCGTCCCCCACCGTGGACTCGGCCGCGCCCTGACCCCCCGGCGGGCGAGATCCGGTCGCCCCGGTCCCCCACCCACGGGCTCTCGCCGGATCCCGCCTGCCGGGGCCCCGGCAGGCGGGATCGCCGGCAGTCAGGGCTCCCGCTTGGAGGTCACCGTGAAACGGGCGCCGTCCGGGTCGGCCAGGACCGCCTCCTCGGCGCCCTCCTCCCACTGGAGCACTTCGCCGCCATGGGTGCGGGCGGCCCGTACGCAGGCGACGACGTCGGCGACCGCGAAGTTCACCTGCCAGTGCGGGCGGATCGTGGGGTCGGGCGCCGACTCCACGGCCCCCGAGTGGATCCGCGCCACCACCGCGTCCCCGCTGCGCAGGACGACCTCGTCCCCGTCGTACTGCACCTCGCAGCAGCCCTGCCGCGAGGAGGCCCAGTCCAGGACCTCGCCGTAGAAGATGGCGGCGTCGAAGGCGTTGCGGGTGTGCAGCCGTATGAAGGTGGGGGCGGCCTCGCGCCACTTCTCCCAGTCCGTCACGAGCCGGCCCTCCCAGACACCGAAGACGGCTCCGTCGCGGTCCGCGAGCAGGGCCGCCCGGCCGGGCGGCAGGGAGAGCGGGCCGACGGCCGTCGTGCCGCCGCGTTCGCGGCAGCGGGAGGCGACCTCGTCGGCGCTCGGGACCGCGAAGTACACGGTCCAGGCCACGGCCATCTGCCACATCGAGGCGACGGCAGCGATCCCGGCGACAGGCACTCCGTCCACCTGCGCCACTCTGAACCGGTCACCGAGGCTGTTCGGCCGCCACTCCCAGCCGAACACGGCCCGGTAGAACTCCTCCGTGGTCTCGACGTCGCGCGTCGTCAGACTGACCCAGCACGGCGCGCCGAACACCGCTTCACTGGTAGCTCCCCCCTTGCCAGGTGTCTCGTTCTCCGCCATGACCACACACCGCCCGGTTTCGAGGGGAGGCGCCGGCACCTCTCCCGTCGCTCGTTCAGGGCATCCGGGTACCCCGACCGCACCCCTGCAAGGATGCGCCACCAGGAGCCGGACGTCATCCCGAGAGGGGCCGGCCGGGGCGCCCCGGACCCGCGCGCCTCAGGCGCCGACGCCCGACGACCCGTGCGTAACGCTGCCGGCCAGACGGCAGGCCGGGAAGTACAGCGGGATGGGAGGTGTGTACGGAGAGTCACCGTCCGGGTGGTTGATCAGCAGCGGCCGGCGAGTTCTTCGAGGGGCTGGATCTGGTCGAGCCCGGCATCGTGCAGGTGCACAAGTGGCACCCCGACGGTACGGGGGAACAGGGGATCCGGGACGAGGACATCGCGATGTACGGGGCGATGGCCCGGAAGCCGTGACGGCGTCCGCTCGGCGACGCTCCGGCCCGCGCCCCCCGGACCGCGCCCCTTGCGGGCGCGGATCCTCCGCCAGGACTGGCGCGGGTGACCCTGTCCCCGGGGGGGGACAAGGGCACCCGCGTCGGTCCGTCCGCGGTGGTGTCCGGAGGGCCGCCGGTCAGGCCAGGCCGGCCGACTTCAGCCAGGCCTTGGCGACGTCGAGCGGGTCCTTGTTGTCGAGCTGCACCTGGCTGCCCATGTCGAGCAGGGCCGCGGTGTCGAGCTTGGCCGAGACCGCGTTGAGCGCCTCGACACCCTTCTGGGACAGCCCCGACTTGTAGACCAGCGGCTGCACGTTCGCGAACCCGAAGAGGTTCTTCGTGTCCTGGAGGACGACGAACTTCTCCTTGGCGATGCTCGGGTCCGTGGTGAAGATGTCCGCGGCCTGCACGGTGTTCTTCGTCAGCGCGGCCTGGGTCAGCGGACCGCCCGCGTCCAGCGCCTTGAAGGACTTGAACTCCAGCTCGTACACGGACTTCAGGCCCACGAGTCCCTGCTGCCGGGTCTGGAACTCCGGCGAGCCCCCGATGACCAGGTCCTTGGCGGCGTTCCTGAGGTCCGCGATGCTGGACTTGGCGGTGAGGTTGTACTTCTTCGCGGTGGCCGCGTTGAGGGTGACCGAGTCCTTGTCCTGCGCGGGCGCCGGGTCGAGCAGCGTCAGCTTGGAGTCGAGCTTGGCGTTGATCGCGGCCGTCGTGGCGGCGACCGTCTTCGGGGCCGCGTTCTTGTCGAGGTACGCGAGCAGGGAGCCGTTGTACTCCGGGAGGACCGTGATGGAGCCGTTCTTGAGCAGGCCGTAGGTGGTCTCGCGGCTGCCGATGTTGGGCTTGTAGGTGACCTTGACGCCCTTGGCCTTGAGGGCCTCGCCGTAGATGTCGGCGAGCAGGATGCTCTCGGCGAAGTTGTTGGAGCCGACGACGACGCTGTCGCCGCTCGGCTTGTCGCCCGAGAGGGGGTTGTCGGACTTGCCGTCGGAGGACGAGGAACACCCCGCGAGCAGTGCCGCCGTGGCGGCGAGGGCGACGGCGGCCGCGCCGGGGAGTCTCCTGCTGGACCTGCTGGTATTCGCGGTAGAAGTCACGATTCCCGTTCCGGGCTGAGGGATTGAGAGGATGGGGCAGGGCTGGGCACAGCTGTGCAAGGGTGCCGGCACCACCCTCACTGATCCAATCCAGCCGGTTCTCGGTCAGTCAAGTCCATTCCGGTCACCGATTGGCCTCGATGCATGGCTTGTTGTGAACGTCCGGTAGTGGTGTCCATGAGTGAGCCCGAGGCGCCGGCGCCGGGCCCGCACCGCCGTCAGGCGCTCCTGCGCACCCCCGGGGACACGGCGACGCGGGCCAGCGCCCAGAACACCGCGAGCGTCGCCAGCGCGAGAACCGCCACCAGCGTGGCCCCGCCCACGACCTTCTCGTAGTCGCGCTGGTAGAGGCCGTCGATGATGTACCGGCCGAGTCCGCCGAGGCTGACGTATGCGGCGATGGTGGCCGTGGAGACGATCTGGATGGCCGCCGAGCGCAGACCGCTGAGGATCAGCGGCAGCGCGACGGGGAGTTCCACCTGGAACAGGATCCGCGACTCCTGCATGCCGATGCCCCGTGCGGCGTCCACCGGGGACGGGTCGACGGAGCGCACGGCCTCGTACGTCGTCACCAGGATCGGCGGGACGGCGAGGACGACGAGCGGGACCATCACGGGCACCAGGCCGAAGCCGAGCAGGAGGAACATCAGCACCAGCAGGCCGAAACTGGGCAGCGCCCGCCCGGCCGTGGCGACCAGGGCGAGGGAGTTGCCACCGCGCCCGTAGTGCCCGGTGGCCAGGCCGACGGGCAGCCCGATGGCGGCGGCCAGGACGAGTGCGATCAGGGAGTAACGGATGTGTTCCAGCAGGCGCGTGGGGATGCCGTCGTAGCCGTGCCAGTGGGCGCTGTCGCTGAAGAAGGCGTTGGCGAAGTGGAGTACGTTCACCGGACGGCGTCCTCCAGTGCGGGTACGGCCGCATCGGGCCGGGTCTCGGCTGCCTTCGGCCTTTCACGACGGGTGCCGCGCGGCATCCAGGGGGTGAGCAGCAGGCGTACGAGGACCAGCGCGGCGTCGGCGAGGATGGCCAGGGCCGCCGTGGTGAGCACGGAGTTCACCGCGAGCTCGGGCCGGTGGTAGATGTTCGCGTCGTTGAGGAGGTTGCCCAGCGCGCCCTGGTTGCCGATCAGCATGCCGACGCTGACCAGGCTGATGCTCGAGACCGTGGCCACGCGCAGCCCCGCGATGATGGCCGGCACCGCGATCGGCAACTGCACCTGGAGATAACGCCGTACGGGCCCGAAGCCCATGGCGGTGGCCGCGGCGAGCGTCTCCTGCGGCACCGAGCGGACGCCGTCGACGATGGCCGGAACGAGCACGACCAGGCTGTAGACGGCGAGCGGGACCATCACGGTGAGCTCGGTCTGGCCGGTGTAGTCGATGAGGACGACGAAGAAGGCCAGCGACGGGATGGCGTACAGCACGGTCGTCACACCCAGCACGGGCGCGTACAGCCAGCGGAACCGCACACAGAGCTGGGCGATCGGCAGACTCACGATCAGGCCCGCGAGGACCGGCAGCAGGGCCTCCCGCAGATGCAGACCGATCAGGCCGAACCAGCTGTGCTGGAGGTCGCTCGGGATGTCGAAGAAGCGGTTCATCCGGCGGCCTTGGCGTCGGTGCGGTCCTCGGCGTGGGCACTGCGGATCGCCTCGCCGATGGTCTGCTGCGAGACGACACCGACGACACGACCGTTGTCGTCGACACCGACGGCCCAGCCGGTGGGCGAGAGCACGGCACCGTCGAGCGCGGCGCGCAGCGAGTCCTTGCCGTACACGAACGGCCGCCCGTACGGCAGCAGTCGTTCCGCGACGACCTCCCCCGCGGCCAGACCCTGCGGCTCGCTCCAGCCGAGCGGCCTGCCGTGGGGGTCGGTGACGAGGAGGTACGGCGTGTCCGCCGCGGTGCGGGAGGCGATCTGTCCGGCGGTGGCGTCGACGGCGACGATCGGGGTCTTCTTCAGCTCCAGCGCCTCGGAGGGGAAGAAGGACAGGCGCCGGATGCCCCGGTCCGTACCGAGGAAGTCCTCCACGAAGGAGTCGGCCGGGGAGGAGAGCAGTTCGGCGGGCGGGGCGTACTGTGCCAGCCGGCCGCCGGTGCGCAGTACGGCGACCATCGTGCCGAGCCGGATCGCCTCGTCGATGTCATGGGTGACGAACACGATGGTCTTGCCCAACTCCTCCTGGATCCTGAGGAGTTCCTCCTGAAGGCCCTTGCGTACGATCGGGTCGACAGCGGAGAACGGCTCGTCCATCAGCAGCACCGGCGGGTCCGCGGCGAGCGCCCGCGCCACGCCGACCCGTTGCTGCTGGCCGCCGGAGAGCTGGTACGGGTACCGCTTGGCGAGCGAGGCGTCGAGTCCGACCCGTTCCATCAGCTCCCGCGCTCGCGTCCGGGCCCGGTCCTTGCTCCAGCCGAGCAGCCGGGGCACGGTAGCGATGTTGTCGACGATGGTGCGGTGCTGGAAGAGGCCGGCGTTCTGGATGACGTAACCCATCGAGCGGCGCAGCGAGTTCACCGGCTGCCTGCCGATGTCGACGCCGTCGATGGTGATCGTGCCCTCGCTCGGCTCGACCATCCGGTTGATCATGCGAAGGGTCGTGGTCTTGCCGCAGCCGGAAGGGCCCACCAGGACCGTGATCGAGCGGTCCGGTATCTCCAGGGACAGCCGGTCGACCGCCACCGTGCCGTCCGGGTACCGCTTGGTGACTGAATCTATCCGTATCAAAACGCCGAATACCCTTCGGGTGTGGCAGGAGCGGCCCGATCCCCGGCCGATGTCGCACGGGCCGTTGCGGGGAGAGTGTAGACGGCGAGTGTTGCGGCCTTGTGGCAGGCGACCATGTGGTCGGCCCCACAAGGGTGCGGTCGCCGGGCGGACGGTCCCGGGTGCGGGGCTGCGGCGAACGGTCGGCCTCTCCCCCGCCGGGACGCGGGTCGCCGTCAGGCCCTCGGCCCGAAGGCGCCGTCCACCCGTATCGCGTTGACGCCGCTGACGTACCGTGCCCCGCAACGGTCCTGGGGCAGCACCAGTTGGGGACCCGAGCGGTCGAGCGGGGTTTCGTCGATGCGGCCCGCGAGCAGCACGGGCGCACGGCCGAAGTCGGGATCGATCTCGGCCCAGGTCAACAGGGCGCGATGACCGTCGGTACCGGTCACGGCGATCAGGAAGCGGAGACGGTCCTTGCGGCGCGCCGGATCGAAGCCGGGGCCCGCGGCCGAGAGCACGTCGTACAGAAGCGGGCCGGTGAACCGATGGTGCCGTACGCCGCTGGTGGCGCATTCGAAAGCGACCCGCACCCGGTGCTGGGGCCAGGCGCCGAGGTCGGGCACGGTCAGCCGGACCGGATGCGCGAGATCCCCGGTCAGCAAGAGCTCCGCCGGCGACTGGCTCACGGCCACCACCTCCGTGGGCAACCGTACCCGCGCGGCGGCCCCACACAAACGCATTCGCCCGCCAAAACCCGGTACTGCCCTGGCTCATGCGGCTTGAGGTGGGGCCTTCTCCCCGCAGATGCGGGAGGGCATTCGTCACCGGGGTGGACGCCGGTCACGCTCCCCCGGAGCCGCATCGGAGCTCCACCGGAGTCCGTCGGGTCGCGGCTGCGACCCGACGGACTCCGGACCCCAGGGGGTGGCTGGTGTCAGCCTTCGTTCGGGAGCAGCCGCAGAGAGATCGAGTTGATGCAGTAGCGCTGGTCCGTCGGGGTCGGATAGCCCTCGCCCTCGAAGACATGCCCGAGGTGCGATCCGCAGCGGGCGCAGCGCACCTCGGTGCGGACCATGCCGTGCGAGCGGTCCTCCACCAGTTCCACCGCGTCGCTGTCCTTCGGGTCGTAGAAGGACGGCCAGCCGCAGTGGGATTCGAACTTCGTGCCGGAGGTGAAGAGTTCGGCGCCGCAGGCGCGGCAGGAGTAGACGCCCTTGGTCTTGGTGTCGGTGTACTCGCCGGTGAAGGCGGGCTCCGTCGCGGCCTGGCGCAGGACCGCGTACTCAGCCGGCGCCAGCTCCGCGCGCCACTGCTCGTCCGGCTTCTCCACGTCGTACGCCATGCTGTGTCAGCCCCTTACTTCGCAAGACGGTCCAGGATGCGCGGTCCGAGGTCGGTGACGTCGCCCGCGCCCATGGTGAGAACCAGATCCCCCGGCTTCACCATTCCCGCCACGATCTCGGGGACCTCCGCCTTGTCGTGGACGGCCTGCACCTTCGCGCCCGCCGCCCGGGCGGCCGCGATGATCAGCTCGCTCGTCACTCCCGGGATCGGGTCCTCGCGAGCCGGGTAGATGTCCAGGACCACGGAGGCGTCCGCCAGGGCCAGCGCCTGGCCCATCTCCTTGCCCAGCTCCTGGGTGCGGGAGAACAGGTGGGGCTGGAAGACGACCAGGATGCGGGAGCCGTCGGCCGCGGCCCGCATCGCCTCCAGGTCCGCGGTCATCTCCGTGGGGTGGTGCGCGTAGGAGTCGATGACCTGGACACCGGCCTCCTCGCCCTTCGGCTGAAGGCGCCGCTTGACGCCCGTGTACGCGGCCAGCGCCGGGGCGAGCTCGGCCGCCGGGATGCCGAGGGCCACGCCCGCCGCCAGTGCCGCGACCGCGTTGTGCGCGTAGTGGCGGCCCGGGACGGAGACCGTGAAGGTCAGCTCCGAGCCGTCCAGGTCCACCGTCACCCGGCTCTTCAGGCCCTGCGGGACGACCGAGAGGATGCGTACGTCGGCGTCCTCCGACTCGCCGTAGGTCACCGTCTTCACCGAGCCGTCCAACCGCCGCGTCAGCTCACGCGCGCCCTCGTGGTCGGCCGTGACGACCAGCGTGCCTCCGGGGACGATCCGGCCCGCGAAGGTCTGGAAGGACTCGTAGATCTCCTCGAGGGACGCGTAATTCGCGTGGTGGTCCAGTTCCACGTTGAGGACGATCGCGACCTCGGGCGCGTACTTGTGGAAGCTGCGGTCGCTCTCGTCGGCCTCGGCCACGAAGATGTCGCCCTCGCCGTGCAGGGCGTTGGAGCCGGGGGCGTCCAGGTCGCCGCCGATGGCGTACGACGGGGCGAGGCCCAGCTCGGTCAGGGACACCGCCAGCATCGACGTGGTGGTCGTCTTGCCGTGGGTACCGGCGACCGCGATCGGGCGCAGGCCGTCCATCAGGCGGGCGAGCGCGTCGGAGCGGTGCACCACCGGAATGTCCAGTTCCGCCGCGCGTGCCAGCTCCGGGTTGTCCGCCCGGATCGCGGAGGAGACGACGACGCAGGTGGCGTCGTCGGCGAGGTGGCCGGCGGCGTGTCCGATGTGCACGGTCGCGCCCAGCGCCCGCAGGGCCTCGGCGGTGGCCGAGTCCTTCGCGTCGCTGCCCGCCACCTTGGCGCCGCGCTGCGCGAGGATCTTGGCGATGCCCGACATCCCGGCGCCGCCGATGCCGATGAAGTGCGGTCGGTCCATGGCGGTAGGAAGGCCGGGTGCCATGCGTGTATCTCCCCAAGATCCGGTACGACGGTGGGCGCCCTCGCGCGAGAACGCGCCCCCAGCCTATTGCGTACCGGCCCGGCTCCTCGCACCGGACGCGGGCGACCGCGCCCCGTGCCAGGGGCCGGTTCCGGACGCCGGGGGCCGCCCGGCCCGGCGGCTACGCCTTGCTGTGCGAGAACAATTTCAGCACCGGCACGCCCACCTTGTGCCGGGCCCTGGACGCCCAGTCACGGTGGAAGAACTCCTCCACATAGTGGGGGTCGGTCAGCACGATCACCTCGTCCGCGTCGACCTCGTCGACCAGCTTCTTCAGCGCGTCCAGCGGATGGTCCTCGATGAGGCGGCCGTCCGCCTCGCTGCCGGTCGCCCGCAGCGCGGTCAGGGACACCTCCAGGGCCTGCTGCCCGAGGGCGGCGGCGTCCTTGCCCTCCGGGGTCTCCCGTTCGTGCGCGGCCTCGTCCAGCTCACCGAGGGCGATGTCGTCGATGGCCCGCAGCAGGCGGTCTGCCTGGTCGCCGCGCGGCTGGAGCAGGACCTGGAAGGAGACCGGCTCCTCACCGTGCAAGGTCGTCACGAACTCCACGTCGGCCGTCGTGAGGGCCTTCTCGATCATCAAAACGCTCCTGAACACGGCAGGCGCCCCTTCCTCCTCCGAGGGCCCCGCCAGGGGCCTCGTTCGTCCGTGGGCCGTCGAGGCCCTGCGGAAACCATCCTGCCCCGTGATCGCACGGAGTTAGCAAGATCTAACTAGTGTGCCTGCCGGAAGGACGGTCAACAGGCCGCCGCTGTGTCAGGTCCGGCGGTAGCGGCTGAACAGGAACCCCTCCTCCTCCAGCAGCGACACCAGCTGAAAGCGCCTGGGCACCGCGACCGTGGGGCCCCCGGCGATCCGCTGCGCGTCGCCCGCCGTGAGCATCGGGGAGAGCGTGAGGCACAGCTCGTCCAGCACCCCCGCGGAGACCAGCTGCCCCAGCAGACGCGGGCCGCCCTCGCTCAGCAGCCGGGTCATGCCGAGGTCCGCCAGGGCTCGCACGGCGCGGCCGGGGTCCACACCCATGCCGTCCCCGGCGATCACCACACGGGCGCCCGCCCTCTCGGCCTCGGCCACCCGGTCCGGTGCCGCGGCGGCGCCGGTCAGCACCAGCGTGGGCACCATGGGCGAGGTGAACAGCGGCCATGAGAAGTCCAGGTCCAGGCTCGCGCTGACCACGGCGATCGCGGGCGCGGGGCCCTGTCCGGCCGCCTCCCGCAGGCCGGCGAAGGCCGCACGCGCGCGTGCGGGGCGGTAGCCCTCCTGCCGCACCGTTTCGGCACCCACGAGCACGACGTCCGCGAGCCCTCGGAGCGTGCCGAAGATCCGCATGTCGGCGGTGCCGGAGATGGGCTGGGAGCGCCCCTCGTGCTGTGCTGCGCCGTCGAGGGTGGAGACCATGTTGGCGCGCAGCCAGGGCTCCCGGCCGGGACCGGGCTCGGGGTAGGTGTACGCCGCGGCCAGCTCCTGAAGGCTCCACTCCCGGTCGGCGAAGTCTCCCCCGGGGCGTCCGTCCGCCGGACCCCTGCCCGGCGCCTGTGCGTGCGCGGGGGGCGTGTCACCCGGCCGGGTCGCTGTCTCGTCGGTCACAGGGAACAGGCGTCGCATGACGTGCAGTGTGGCACGGCCTTTAGCATGGGGAACCGTGTCCTCCTCCTCCGCCGCCTCAGGGATCTCCGCCGCCTCCGGGATCGAACCGATAGCCGAAGCGGCCCCGCTGTCCCTGACCGCCCGCGAGCCCCACGTCCCCGCCGACCGGCTCGTCGCCGAGATGGTGCCGCCGCCACGCTTCGACTCGGTTCGCTTCGCGACGTACATCCCGGACCCGAACCAGCCCAGCCAGAGCGAAGCCGTACATGTGCTCGAAGGCTTCGCCACGGGTCTCGGCGACGCGCGGTCCGCGCCCGCCAAGCGCTCGCTGCTCGGCTTCGGCTTCGGGAAGACGAAGGCCCCCAAGGCCCCGGCCGGCCCCCGCGGTGTGTACCTCGACGGCGGCTACGGCGTCGGCAAGACCCACCTCCTCGCCTCCCTGTGGCACGCGACCCCGGCGGAGCCCGCGCTCAAGGCCTTCGGCACCTTCGTGGAGCTGACCAACCTGGTCGGCGCGCTCGGCTTCCAAGAGACGGTCCGGACGCTCTCCGGGCACCGTCTGCTGTGCATCGACGAGTTCGAACTCGACGACCCCGGCGACACCGTCCTCGTCTCCACCCTGCTCGGCAAGCTCGTCGAGGCGGGCGTCGCGCTGGCCGCGACCTCCAACACCCTGCCGGGGAAGCTCGGCGAGGGCCGGTTCGCCGCCGCCGACTTCCTGCGGGAGATCCAGGGCCTGTCCGCGCACTTCCGCGCGCTGCGCATCGACGGCGAGGACTACCGGCACCGCGGCCTGCCCGAGGCCCCGGCGCCCTTCGCCGAGGAGCAGGTCAGAAAGACGGCGTACGCCACCGAAGGCGCCTCGCTCGACGCCTTCCCGGACCTCCTGGACCACCTCGCCCGCGTCCACCCGAGCCGCTACGGCGCGCTGACCGACGGTGTCAAGGCCGTATGCCTGACCGACGTCCGACCGGTTCCCGACCAGTCGACGGCGCTGCGGCTGGTGGTGCTCGCGGACCGGCTCTACGACCGGGAGGTGCCGGTGCTCGCCTCCGGAATGCCGTTCGACCAGCTGTTCAGCGAGGACATGCTGAAGGGCGGCTACCGCAAGAAGTACTTCCGAGCGATCTCCCGCCTCACCGCCCTCGCCCGTGACGCAAAGGGTCTCGTGCAGGCGTAACAGTCCGAAACGGTTGTGCGCCACCGGCGCGTTCCGGCCATCCTCACCTCGGTTTTTGGGCTGTCCTTTACCTGAAACGTGAAGTTAACCCTGCAAAGGAACCGGCCGGGTTAACGTGTTGGTCAAGACGTCCATGGCGGACGCACCCAGCGGGGAGGGGGGCGTATGGTTCGCGGCACGACGGTCCGGTGGGTGCTGACGGCCCTGTCCGCCGTCCTGCTGGCCCTGCCGCTCTTCGCGCCCGCCACCGCCTTCGCCTCCGCGCACCGGACCCAGGCCGCCGTCGACTCCCCGGAGCCGGTCACGAGCAAGCGCGCGGACCACACGGACGAGGCCCTCACCTGCGGCGGAGTCCATCATCCGGCGGGTCCCACCTGCCCGCTGCGCACCCGCGACCGCCACCGCACGGCCGCGGTATCCCTTCCTCAGGCCCCCGCCCCGGCGCCGCCCGCGTGCGAGGCTCCGGCCGGAGGGTCGGCGGCCCCCCGGCCCGCCTCGTCGCACATATCCAGACCTTCGACGGCTCACACCGCCGCGGCACTCCAGGTATTCCGCTGCTGAGCCGTTCGTCCGGTACGGACTGACACCCCCTCCCCTCACCACGCCCGTTGGCCGAGCGCGTCGACGTGGGGCCATGTCGCCGTACCCGCATATGCCACGTTCTCGTACACCGACGCGCCGCACGAAGCGCGCCAGGAGGAACTGACAATGCAGCCCCTCATCGATCACGCCCGTGCGCACGGGCAGCGCCCCGAGGAGTTCGCCCGGCTGGCCGAGGGCCAGTCCCCGCAGGTTCTGTTCATCACCTGCTCCGACTCCCGGGTCGTACCCGCCCTGATCACCGGAGCCCGGCCCGGTGAGCTCTTCGAACTGCGCACCGCGGGCAACATCGTGCCCCCGTACGCCTCCGAGCACCCCACCAGTGAGGCGGCCACCATCGAATACGCCGTGGAGGTGCTCGGCGTCCGGGACGTCGTCGTATGCGGCCACTCCCACTGCGGTGCCGTCGGCGCGCTGGTGCGCGGCGACGACCTGACCGCCGTCCCGGCCGTGCGCGACTGGCTCGCGCACGCCGCGCCCGAGCCCCGGGCGTCCGACACGCACGACCCCGCGGTCGCGGACGCCGTACAGAACCACGTCCTCGCCCAGTTGCTCCGCCTGCGGTCCTACCCGTGCATCGAGCAGCGCCTCGCCGCGGACCGACTGCGCCTGCACGGCTGGTACTACGAGGTGCACACCGGGGTCGTGCACGAACACCGCACCATCACCGACTCCTTCGAAGCCCTGTGAGCGGCCCGATGAGCAAATTCCCCTATCTCAAACAGGACTTCGCCGCCTCCCTCGTCGTCTTCCTGGTCGCGCTCCCGCTGTGCGTGGGCGTGGCCGTCGCCTCCGGCGTGCCCGCCGAACTCGGTCTGGTCACCGGCATCGTGGGCGGCATCGTCACCGGGATGCTGCGCGGCAGCAGCCTCCAGGTCTCCGGACCGGCGGCCGGGCTCACCGTGCTGGTCTTCGAAGCGGTGCGGGAGTTCGGACTGCCGCTGCTCGGCGTGCTCGTGCTCGCCACGGGAGTGCTCCAGCTCGTCATGGGCGCGCTGAAGCTGGGGCGCTGGTTCCGCGCCATCTCCGTCTCCGTGGTGGAGGGCATGCTCGCCGGCATCGGCCTGGTGCTGATCGCCGGACAGCTCTACTCCCTGGCCGGGGCGAAGGCCCCGGCCTCGGGCCTGGGCAAGATAGCCGGGCTGCCCGGCGCGCTCGTCGACGCCGCCTCGAGCACCCGCGCGCTGGCCTCCCTCGCCCTCGGAGCGGGCACCATCGCCGTCCTCGTGCTCTGGAAGCACATGCCGCGCGCGGTACGCACGGTGCCCGGACCGCTCGCCGCGGTCGGCCTGGCCACACTCGCCGCCCTGGTCCTCGGCCCGCCGGTGGCCACGGTCGAGGTGAAGGGCCTGCTGGGCTCGGTCCAGCCGCCCTCCCTGAGCGCCTTCGCCGAGCGGGCGGACGTGGGCCTGCTCGGCACGATCGTCGCGTTCACCCTGATCGCCTCCGCCGAGTCCCTCTTCAGCGCCGCCGCCGTGGACCGGCTCCACGACGGTCCACGCACCGAGTACAACAAGGAGTTGATGGCGCAGGGCGCCGGCAACGCCGTGTGCGGACTGCTCGGCGCGCTGCCGATGACCGCGGTGATCGTGCGCAGCGCGGCCAACGTCCAGGCGGGCGCACGCACCAAGGCGTCTCGGGTGCTGCACGGCGTGTGGCTGCTGCTGTTCGCGGCGCTGCTGCCGTCCGCGCTGGCGTACATCCCGATCCCGGCGCTCGCCGGCGTCCTCGTCTACTCCGGCGCCAAGCTGGTCCCCGTACGCGCGCTCGTCGCCCTGTGGCGCGAGCATCGGGGCGAGGCGCTGATATTGCTGGTCACCGCGGTGTCCATCGTGGCGATCAGCATGTTCGAGGGCGTGATCATCGGGCTCGCGCTGGCGGTGGTGAAGACAGCGTGGGAGGCCTCGCACGTCCGGCTGGAGGTCATCGACAAGGGTGCCGGACCGGTGCAGGCGTATCTCTCGGGGAACGCGACGTTCCTACGGCTGCCGAAGATCCTCGACATCCTGGAGGCACTGCCGCAGGACCGGCCGGTGGAGCTGGACCTGGCCGGCCTGCACCATCTGGACCACGCCTGCCGTACGGCCCTGGAGAACTGGGCTGAGCGGCACAGCGCGGCCGGGACGGAACCGGTGCGGATGACGACCGGCGGCTGACACCCGGGGCCGCTCGGCCGCCGCACACGAGGGCCTCGCCGGTGCCGCACCGGCTGGGCCCTCGCTTACGCGACCTCGACGGAATTATCGTTGCAAGTACGGATGTACCGGATACACCGGATACAACGGACCTCTCGGTGAGGAGGTCGTCATGCTCTCTGAGCTGGTGGGTGCCCTGGTGGGGCTCGGTGCCGTGGGGCTCGTGTACGTCTCGGCGGCGGCCCGGGTGGTCAAGCAGTACGAGCGCGGGGTCGTGTTCCGCTTCGGGCGGCTCCTCGGCTCCCCCAGGCCGCCGGGCTTCACCGTGATCGTTCCCTTCGTCGACCGGCTGCAAAAGGTCAATATGCAGATCGTGACGCTGCCGATCCCGGGCCAGGAGGGCATCACACGGGACAACGTGACGGTGCGCGTGGACGCCGTCGTCTACTTCAAGGTGATCGACCCGGCCAACGCGCTCATCCAGGTCGAGGACTACCGCTTCGCGGTCTCCCAGATGGCACAGACCTCGCTGCGCTCGATCATCGGCAAGAGCGATCTGGACGACCTGCTGTCCAACCGGGAGAAGCTCAATCAGGGCCTGGAGCTGATGATCGACAGCCCCGCCGTGGGCTGGGGCGTGCAGATCGACCGGGTCGAGATCAAGGACGTGTCGCTGCCGGACACGATGAAGCGGTCGATGGCCCGGCAGGCGGAAGCGGATCGCGAGCGCCGGGCGCGCGTGATCAACGCCGACGCCGAACTCCAGGCGTCCAAGAAGCTGGCGGAGGCGGCCGGTGTGATGTCCGAGCAGCCCGCCGCGCTCCAGCTGCGGCTGCTCCAGACCGTCGTGGCGGTCGCGGCGGAGAAGAACTCCACGCTGGTGCTGCCGTTCCCGGTCGAGTTGCTGCGGTTCCTCGAGCGGTCGACGCAGCAGGGCGAAACAGAGTCGGCCCCGCGCAGGTCGGCCCGGGCGGCCTCCGAGGCCCTCGAACAGCCGGCCGAGGACAAGTCGGCATGGGCGGAGGCGGCACCGGAGCCTGCTGAGGAGACCGCCACCGCACCTGTGCACGGGCTCGCCCAAGTACCTGTCGGCGAAGGCGCCTCGACCCCTTCGGGTCAGGCACCCCCGGAGCTGTGGGCGGAACCCGCACCGGAGGACGTGCCGGAAAACGTGCCGCCGCCGTCCCGGCAGACCGCCCCTGCCTCAGTCACCCACGACGACTGACCACCCACCGGCGGTGACGACAAGAGCGCGTCGGCGGCCGGGAGGGTGACTTCGCCGGTGTGCCGCCCCGGCGCACCGGCGCGATGGCCCTCTCATCGCATGTCCGCCCATACGTTGGTGCGGTGCTCTCTCTTGGACGGCGTATCGCCGCCGTGTGCGTGTTCGGCGCCGTCCTCGCCGCCTGCGAAGGGCCGAAGGCTCCGCATGGACTCGAGCGGCCCCCGGTAGGGCCCTCGGCGCCGTCCTCGGTCGCGGGCTCGGCGGCTGCCCCCAGGACGCCGACGCTCGCCCCCGGGTCCGGCGCCCTCACGCCCGTCTTCAAGAGCGCCAGGACACGCGAGAAGACCGTCGCCCTCACCTTCGACGCGGACATGAGCGCCGACGAGGGACCGCGGGCGGCGGACGGAGAGCACTTCGACAATCCCGAGCTGATCGACACGCTGCGCGAACTGAAGGTGCCGGCCACCGTGTTCATGACGGGCCGGTGGGCCGACCAGTACCCCGAGGAGGCCCGGGACATCGGCCGGGACCCGCTGTTCGAGGTCGCCAACCACTCCTACAGCCACTACTCCTTCACCGACAGCTGCTACGGACTGCCGGTCCTGCCCGAGTCGAAGATGCGCTCGGACGTGGAGCACGCCTTCACCGCGATCCGCAAGGCGGGCGTGGCCCGTCCGATGCCGTACTTCCGCTTCCCCGGCGGCTGCCATGACAACCGCGCCCTGCGTGCGCTCAGCCCGCTCGGGGTCACCGTGGTCCAGTGGGACGTGGTCAGCGGGGACGCCTTCGCGAAGGACGCGGACGCGGTGGCGCGGCAGGTACTGCGCGGGGTGCGTCCGGGTTCCGTGGTCGTCATGCACTGCACGCGGAGCGCGGCGCCGGTGACCGAGCCGGCGGTGCGGGTCCTGGTGCCGGAGCTGCGCAAGCAGGGCTACCGGTTGCTCAAGGTCTCCGAGCTGATCGCGGCGTCGGGCGGACACCGCTAGGGGGTTTCGTTCGGATCAGCCCGGGTCCGCGACGCCCGGCACGGCACCTCGCCGCGTTGTCGGACCACCCGAGTACATCCAGTACGCGGGCGGCCCTCCGCCTTGCGACGTACCGCACCGGACGCCGCGGCCTGATCCGGACTGATCCAAACGAAACCCCCTAGTAGGACTCCGTTACGTCTGCCTCTCGGTCCTGTTTGGGGGCATGTTGAAGGTATGGACGCACATGAAGTGAACCGTGCTCGGGCGAAGTTA